>NZ_JBFUIY010000033.1:0-74162 GCF_056401655.1 Allobosea sp. P4_E12
AATCCGGCCGATCGCGCTCAATCGCAAGAATGCGCTCTTTGCCGGCTCCGACGGCGGCGGCGAGCACTGGGCCGTCATCGCCTCGCTCGTGGAGACCTGCAAGCTCAACGCCGTCGACCCGCAAGCCTATCTCGGCGACGTCATCGCCCGCATCGTCGCCGGCCATCCGCAAAGCCAGATCGACGGCTTGCTGCCCTGGGCCTACGCACCCCAGCCGCTCAAGGCCGTGGCCTGAAAACAGCGGTTACGCTCGTCGCGTCAAGCGCAGGGCCTTGGTGCTGTCAAACGCCAGCCGGTTCGTCACTGGCTAGGCGAGATCATCTTGCGCTGGGGGGCTCATTGCCACGGCAGCCGTCTAACGTAGCACGCGGAATAGGTTAGAGCCTGCCCGGCGGGGCAAGGGTCATCGGGGCGAACGTTGTATCCCTTGGATGCCATGCACGACCGGACGAACAGGTAACCGGCGTCAACTCTGAGATCGGTCGCTCAAAGGTCGGCTTGAACGACGATAACCAATCCGTCCGGCAGCGTTCAAACTGACGATCCATCGGCGGGAAATTGGCAACGGCGTACAGGACGACAGCGACGAGTAGCAGGAGAGATACGGATCATGCGTCAATCCTGCCGCAGGGCAGGGCGCAAGTCCACGAGGTCGGTCGTATCACCAAGGCGTTCACGGCCCCGGCATCCTGATGCACTCGCCTAAAGTTCTGAAAATATTGAGCAATAACCTCCTTTAGAGCACCCAAACACCCAAACGATTCACCCCCCAGGGTCGCCCTTGCCGGCGGCCCTTTTCTTTTGCCTGGAGCACAGACATGACGCGTCGCATCAGCGATGAAGGCCTGGCGCTGGTCAAGCGCTGGGAAGGATGCCGGCTGACCGCCTATCGGGACATCGCCGGCGTCCTGACGATCGGCTACGGCTCGACGGGGGCCCATGTCCGGCCGGGCCTGAAGATCACGCAGCGGGAAGCGGAACAGCTTCTGATCAAGGATCTCGCCCGGTTCGAGCGCGCGGTCGCGAGCCTGGTCAAGGTGCCGCTGAATGAGGGGCAGTTCGCGGCGCTCGTCTCCTTTGCCTTCAATGTCGGCGAGGGGGCGCTCGCCCGCTCGACGCTGCTGAAGGCGCTGAATGGCGGCCAAGTCGCGGCCGTGCCCGGCGAGCTGATGAAATGGGTCCATGCCGGCGGGCGAAGGCTGGACGGCCTGGTCAACCGCCGCTCGGCCGAGGCCGGCCTCTGGGCGCGCGGCTCGCATGTCGCCAGCAATACGGTTGCGGCGCGCCCCGCAAAACCCCCGGTCGTGACTGTAGACAATGCCATCAAGGTCGCGACGCCGCTCTCGGGCCTGCTCCAGTCCTTCACCAGCGGGCCGGCGCAGCTCGTGCTGGCGCTCGCCTTCGTGTGTGGCGGCGCCTTCCTGCTCTGGCGCTGGCATCGCGCACAGCAGGAGGCGGCGGCGTGAGCGCGCTTTCCGCCCTCTGGAGCCGCTTTGCCGGGGCCATCGCCGCGCTTGGCGCAGCACTCGCAATCCTGATCGTAGCCTACGCGAAGGGCCGGCGCGAGGGGAAAGCAACCCTTCAGGCCGAGCAGGAGCGCGCTCGCCGAAAGGCCATTACAGACAAAGGGAAGCGTGACGATGAGATCGACAGTCTTGGCCCTGCTGCTCTCGAGCAGCGCCTTCATCGCTGGCTGCGCCGGGATGGAAGGTGATTTCTGCGACACCGCGCGCCCGTTCCGGCCCTCGGCCCAGGCCGCGGCGGCGATGAGCGATCGCGAGAAGGCGGATGTCGTGAAGCATAACGAGCATGGCGAAAGGCAATGCGGATGGACGCCGTGAAACAGCGTCTCGATCTCGGCCTCGGCAACATCCTCTCGATCGGGATGACAATCGTCTCGCTCGTGGCGGTGATCGTGACCGTCAGCCTGTCCTATGGCCAGTTGCGCGCCAAGGACGATGTCCACGACATGCGGATCGCCATCGTCGAGGCCCAGCTCGCCAAGCGCGAAAATGCGGAGCAGGCGGCGAACAACCGCCTCTCGACCATCGAGGGCGATATCCGCGTGATCCGCCAGATCCTCGAAGGCGTGCGCCCGCCGCCGCGATAGGCGCAACAGCCATCAGCCCCATTCATTTCGCCCGCCGGTCCCGTCATGGGGCCGGCGGGCGCATTTTTTGCGTTTGGCTCTGTGAATCCTGCCCTTGCCGGCGGCGCCGGCAAGGGCAGGGGGCGAAGCAGACTACGCTCCCCCGAGAGAGGCTCGCCTATCCCTGCGCCTTCCGGGCGAGGAACAGCCCGATCTGCTTCTCGGCTTCGAGCACGCCGTTCCCCCGCGCGAAGGTGGCCTCGATCGCGTCGCGAAACCGGCCGAGCTCGGCCTCTGTCGCCCTGTCTCCCGGCGGATAGGAGGTCAGCGCCAAAAAGACGTCCTCCGGATCGGTGATCTGCAGCCGCGCCGGCTGCCGGGCAAAGCTCACCTCGCCGAAGCGCGCCCGCAGCAATTTTTCGGCGGTCTCAAAGCCGAAACTTGCCCCGGACGGATCGACCGGGTCGCTGCCGAACACCGTGGTGAGTTCGTAGAGCGCGCGCAGATTGCCGATATCGTTGGTCGTGACCGCGAGACAGCCGCCGGGCTTCAGGACGCGCGCCATCTCGGCGATGGCCGCGGCGGGATCGGGCAGATGGTAGAGCATATGCATGGCGATGACGGCATCGAACACGTTGTCCGCGAAGGGAAGCGCTGTGGCGTCGGCCGCTTCTCCGCGGACCGATCCGAGCGACAGGGCCTGGCAGCGCCCGACCGCCTCTTGGACCATGCCGGGCGACAGATCGGCGAGCGTCAGGTTGATCGGCTGCGGCAGCTCGTCGACTGCCCCGGCCCAGAACCAGCCCGGGCCGCAGCCGATATCGAGGACATGGTCGCCGGGACGCAGCGGCAATTGCCCGGCCACCCATGGAAACCAGCCCGCCTCGGAGATGCTGTACTGGCTGTGCAGCCGGGCTCGCGCCGCAAGCTTGCGGTTATCGCGGTATTGCTCGGCATTGTCGGTGATGATCGCTGTCATGCGGCGTTCCCGCTCCCTCGCGTGATCTGCGTATCCGGCGCGAGCATAGGCAGCGCCGGCAACGGCCGCTACAGGGCGAAGCCCGCCGGTTTCGTGCGGAGGAGGAGGATTGGATCGGCCTCCCGCCACGCAAGCGCCGCTCGGAACACTCCCTGGACCTGCGGCAAGGCCCGGGCGCCGGCGCTCAGGGCGTGATCGCCACCTTCAGGACGCCGTCGCGCTGGTGGCCGAAGAGCTCGTAGGCGGCTTCGATCTCGTCGAGCGTGAAGCGATGGGTCACAAGGGGCTTGAGATCGACACGGCCCGAGGCGACGATGCTCATCAGGCGGCGCATCCGCTCCTTGCCGCCCGGGCAGAGCGTCGAGACGATGCTGAGATCGCCGAGGCCAGCCGCGAAGGCGTCGAGCGGGATGGCGAGATCGCGGGAATAGACGCCGAGGCTCGACAGCGTCCCGCCCGGTCGCAGGACGCGCATCGCGGCCTCGAAGGTCTGCTGCGTGCCGAGCGCCTCGATCGCGACGTCGACGCCACGCCCGTCCGTCAGTGTCATGATCTGCTCGGCCGGGTCGCCAGCCTTGAAGTCGACCACGTGATCGGCGCCGAGCTCACGCGCGACCGCGATGCGGGCCGCAACCGTGTCGACGCCGATGATCGTGCTCGCGCCCATCAGCCTGGCGCCGGCGACAGCGCAGAGGCCGATCGGGCCGAGCGCGAAGACGGCCACGGTATCGCCGATCCTGACGCCGCCGCGCTCCGCCCCCGAGAAACCCGTCGACATGATGTCGGGGCACATCAGGACCTGCTCGTCGGTCAATTCGTCGGGGACAGGCGCCAGATTGGCGATGGCGTCCCTGACGAGCACGTATTCCGCCTGACAGCCATCGATGGAGTTGCCGAATTTCCAGCCGCCCGCGGCCTTGAAGCCGTGGCGCGTTCCCGGCCCGTCCTGCGAGCCGCAACCGCAGAGGCATGCGTAGCTGTGCCCACTCGGGGTGATGGCGCCGGCGATCACGCGCTGCCCCTCGGAATAGCCCTCGACGCCGGATCCGAGCTTCTCGATGACGCCGACCGGTTCATGACCGACGATCAGGCCCTTCTCGACCGGATACTCGCCCTTCAGGATATGGATATCGGTGCCGCAGATGGTCGTGGTCGTGATCCTGACGAGCGCGTCTGTCGGCCCCACATCGGGAATCGTTTTGTCCTCGAGGACGATCCGGTTCTTCTCCACGAACACTGCAGCCTTCATCTTGGCCATGGCTCGGCTCCTTCCATATTCCGCAGGACAGAGGGTCAGAGGTCGGATCGGCGACGATGCTCGTTCGGCCCTCGGCCGTTCCGGCCAATGCCCCGGAGATAACCTTTACCAGCTCACTTTGATCCCGAGCCGGCCGTCATAGGCGTGGGAGCGCCCGTCGAAACCGATCGAGTAGCCGGCGGTGGCGTAGAGCGCGGTGTTGCGGGTGAGCTGCGCATCGATGCCGGCCTTCAGCTCGGCCCAGGCGCCGCCGAGATCGGAGCGGAAGGGAACGAAGCCGGTCGCCGAGGAGAACGAGGTCTGGGGATTGCCCAGGAACTCGTTCCACAGGCTGGCCTTGAGCCAGGCCGTCAGCAAGCGCGGCCTCGCGCCGGGTGTGGCCTCCTCGAGCGTCCAGCTTTTGGCGAGGCGCGCGCCGATGCGCCCGGCCAGCGACTCCGCATCGGAGAAGCGCACCAGCGCCGCGGTGTCCAAAGCCGAGCCGCCTGCCACCGTCTGGTAGACGATCTGCGCCTGCGGTTCGAGGATGAAGCCGTTGCCGAGCTGGAGGGGATAGCCGCCCTCGAGCGAGGCGGCGAAGCCGAACGTGTCGCGGTTGAGCACGAAGCCGCGCTTGGAATCGGCCTTGGCATCATACCAGGTGCCCTGGAGGACGCCGTCGAGATACCAGCCCGGGGGCCCGAAATGCGTCCAGTAGGCGCCGAGCGAATAGGCGTCGCTGCTATTGGTCCCGGCCTTGATGCCGTTGAAATGCGTGACGTCGCCTTCGATCCGGCCGATCGCGCCATAGATGCCGGCATGGTCTCTGCTGCCGTCGGCATTGAACCCGCGATAAAGGTCGAGCCCGGCCTGGAAGGCGTAGAGGTCGTAATCGTAATTCGGGCCGTTGCGAAAGATGCCCCAGGGGACGCCATCCTGATTGCCGTGCTGGCCGATGATCCTGGCCCAGCCTGAAGAGGCATAGGAGCGGCCGGGCGCGGTGGCGATCGCCGGCAACTGCACCACGGTCGTGCAGCGAAAATTCTTCTCGGGGTTCTTGCACCAGATCGTGCGCTCCTCGGTCACTGCAGGCGCCTCCAGCGGGCGCAATTCGCCGACACGCTCATGCAGGCTGTCGATCAGGGTGCGGCCATAGATCAGCTGCATCGCGGGCAGGGCCGCATAGAGCGAGGTCTCCTGCCGGAAATTCGGCACGGGGTCCTCCGGTCCCGGGTTGATACGCGAGCGCAGGTACCAGTTGTCGGGGCCCGAGGCATCGACGCTGCTGCGGAAGAGCAGGTATTCATAGGGGCCGGCGACGACGGGCCGCCCCAGCGTGAAGGCGCCAGTCGCGGTCGTGCCGCCATTGATCGCGTCGACGACCAGGATGCCGTTGCTGCGCGTCAGGTCGCCGGCGCCGGTCGTATTGGCGATCAGCAGCGGCGAGGAGCCCGTGGCGCGGCCGCCATCGATGATCAGGCGGTCGGAGGGGGCGCTGTCATTGCCGAGGAAGGTGTTCAGGCCAAGCTGGCCGCCTTCGCCGAGATAGTTCACCACCGTCAGCGTCTTGTAGCTCGCAAGCAGGGTCGGGTCGCCGCCGGGCGGGGTGTACTGGATCAGGCTCGGGTCATTGACGAGATTGGTCAGGTTCGAATTGCCGGTCATGATCCAGGTGCTGTCGACCAGGGTCACGTTCGAGACGCTGCCGGGCGCGGTGAAGGCCGAGCCGGTGACGGTCGAGCGCGTCACCGTGACGTTGGCGAGGCCCGGCACCACCGGGAGCGCGGTCGGCGGCGGCAACCCGGGCAGGGCGCCGGGAAGCGGCAGGTCGGGATCAGGATCCGGCAGGTCGGGAACGCCGCCGAGCGGAGGGAGCTGGGTCAGCGGCGGGAACGCGAGGCTGCTGCCGACGCGCAGCCACTCGCCGCTGCCACCCGCGGTCGAGCCGGTCAGGCTGACATTGCCGTTGCCGGCAACACCGATCGTCGGGCCGCTGACATTCGTCAGCGCGCTGTCGGTGAACTGCGCGTTCGAGACGGCTCCGGGCGCACCGATGACGAAGAGCGCCGCCGATTGCGCGCCCGTCGCCGTCACACTCGCCTGGTTGCCGATGATCAGGCCGCCGGCTTCTGCGACGGAGCCATGCGCGGTCGCGCCCGTCGCCAGCACCGAGGTCTGGTTCATCGTCACCGAGGTCGGATTGTCGCGCGAGAGCGCGCCATGCGAGCCTTCGCCGACCGTGAGCACGGTCGTGCGGTTGGCGATCACCGCCGCTTCGCCGCGCCCGATGATCGGCCGCGTGCCGTAATCGCCGAGCACGGCGCGCAGGCCAACCGCGTTGTTGCCTCTGGTGGTGATCGCCGCATCGTTCACGGTGGCGGTTGCCTTCGGCGCGGAGATATCGTTGCGCGACTGCGCGGTGACGCCATGGGCCAGGTTGCCGGAGGTCTCCAGGACAAGGTTGCTTGCGGTCAGGTTTGCGACGAATTCCGCCCCGGTCTGCTCGGTGACCGAGAACAGGCCGATGCCGCTGACGCCGCTGGTCGTAATCCGGTTGTTGGAGATCGTCACGGTGCCGCCGTCATCGGCGACGACGCCCAGGCAATGAAGCCCGATGTCGTCACGCTGGTCCCGGTCGCGGTCAGCACGCCGCCCGGGTTGCGTCCGACAAGGCCATGCGGGCGCGCGCCTGCCCTGACCTCGCCGCCGGTCGTCTCGACGCTGCCGCCATTCAGGGTGATCGAGCCGTTGAGATCGGCGATCACACCCATGGCATTGTCGTTGCCCGAGGTCCGGACGGCGACATTGGTTGCCGTCACCGTGCCGCCCCCGGCCGCCGTGATGCCGGGGCTGTCGCGTCCGTTCGTCGAGGAGGAGCCGCCGGTCATGGTCGCGGTCGCGCCATTGATCACCCGCAGCCCGTAGCTGATCACGGCGGCGCCGCCCGTGCCCTGGATCTGCGTGTTGGTCAGCGTGATGGCAGAGCCGGCATCCTGGACCAGCACGGCGTTCGGGCCGGCGGAACTCAGCGAACTGTTGCTGAAACTGCCGGTGCCGCCGGTGAAGAGGAAAATCGCGTTGGCGCGGGTTCCTGCCGCCGTGACGGTCGTGCCGGAGACGGTGGCCTGCGATCCCGCGCCCTCGACCGAGATGCCGGTGCCGCGCTGGCCTGTCGTGATGATCGTGCTGTTCACCACCTGGGCCGAGCCTCCGGAGAGTACGCGTATGGCTGACGCGGGATCAGTGTCTGCGCTGGAGGTGCCGCTCGTGGTGAGCGTGCTGCCGGCGAGCGAAATCGAGCCGCCGATCTCGGCCCGGGCGGCGCTCGCAAATGCGCCGGTCGTGGACAGCGTAATACCGGTCCCGATGATCGTGCTCCCCGCGCCGGTGGAGAGCAGGGCATGACTGCCGATGTTTCCGGCAACGATCTGAGCGCCGCTGGTGGTGACCTGGGTCGTGTCGGCCAGGACTATCGTGCCGCCGCCTTGCGCGAGCACGCCGAACGAGCCCCGGGAGGCCGTGCTGACGGTGCCGCCAACGAGGTCGATCCGGCTGCCGGTGCCTGTGGCAACCACCGCGTGGTTGGAACTGCCGTTGCCTCCGCCAAGCGTTGCAACATTGGCGGCGAGCGCAAAGACAGTTCCGCCGCCGCTGGCAAGGATCGCGAGATTGTCGGTGACCGCGACCGCCCCGGTGCCGAGCGTTATGTTCGCGCCGTTCGCAGAGATATGGCTTCCCGCGCCGGATGAGACGAGCCCGCGCTGGCCGGTGGCGGCCTGTACGGTCGCCAGGGTGCTGCCATCGAAGTTGATCACGCCGCCATCGACGGCTTCGGCGCCGATATAGTTTCTCGGGGCCGCACCCGGTCCGAGATTGATCGTCACGCTGTTTGCACTGATCTGCCCACCGGGATTTGTCGCCCGCAGTCCTGGCGTCGCGGCCGAAATCACCGTGATCGTCGAGCCCAATGGCACGACACAACTCGTGCCGTTCACCGCGACCGGCCCAGGCGGGCAGGCTTGTGCCTGGGCCGCGCCAGCCCCGAGCAAGGGCAGCCCGCAGCTACCGAGGAGCAGGCGCGCGCCCCAGGGCCAGGATTGGGAAAGCCTCGCTTTGCGTGCCGCCATCGCCCCCTCCCGTCACCGCGGCCGTTCGACGGCCGCCTCATGGCGCCCGGTTTCGGGCGCGGCAGGACTCAGATCAGTGGTCGAATCGGTTCGGGCCTGGAGAAGGCCGTGAAGGCCCGCAGCCATGCCGCAATGCGTCCCGAGACGCGGTATCAAAAGGAAAAGATGCTGCCGCCTCGCGGCAGGAGGCCATCGCAGTCGTCGTCGCCATCCACACCCTCCGCCAGGGACCGTGAATACAGACGTCAGGCGCTGCTTGGCGCCACCGCGTCATATTTCGCCCGCTTCGATGTTCCTGTCGAGGTTCTGTGGCTAAGTTTCTGAATTCGATGACGATCGTGTCTAAAAAATTACAAGCAAAGCGCTCAGAATTTACCCGATGACTTCACGCAAATCTGCCGATACTGGCTGAAGCGCTCCACGTCCAAGATGTCGAAGCCGGGCCGCTTCCGGGATCTTTGCCGCAGCACGTACGCGCGCCGCGCTGGCATGGATTGCGTGTGTTCTGCTGGCGCGCGAGCCTCCGACGCGGCATTGCTTCTCCCCAAGACGGCCTCTCCGAAACGGCCCTTCACCTGAGGACCCTGATGACCATCGCTCAGACATTCGACCAGTGGATCGACCGCCGCGGCACGCATTGCGCGAAATGGGACACGATGGAGACCCATTACGGGGTTTCGCCCTCCGGTGGGCTGGCCATGTGGGTGGCCGACATGGATTTCCGGCCGCCGGCCTGCGTGCAAGCTGCGGTCGAGGCCATGGCGGCGCACGGCATCTACGGCTATTTCGGCGATGAGCGGGCGAGCAACGACGCCATCCGCTGGTGGATGAAGGCGCGCCATGGCTGGGAAGTCGATGAGAAGGCGATCTTCACCACGCATGGGCTGGTGAACGGCACGGCGCTCTGCGTCGATGCCTATGCCAAGCCGGGCGAGGGCGTCATCGTGATGACCCCGGTCTACCACGCCTTCGCCCGCATCATTAAGGCGGCGGGGCGGCAGGTCGTCGAATGCAAGCTCGTGAACGAGGGCGGTCGCTACCTCCTCGATATCGCCGGCTGGGATGCGCAGATGACCGGCAACGAGCGCATGCTGCTGCTCTGCTCGCCGCATAATCCCGGCGGGCGGGTCTGGACCCGCGACGAGCTGCGCGAGATCGCACAGTTCTGCGTGCGTCACGACCTGATCCTGGTCTCTGACGAGATCCACCATGATCTCGTCATGCCCGGCCACAAGCACATCGCGATGCCCGTGGCGGCGCCCGCGATCATCGACCGCCTGGTGATGATGACCGCGACGACCAAGACCTTCAACATCGCCGGCTGCCATTCCGGCAATGTCATCATCCCCGATGAGGCGCTGCGGGCTCCGTTCCGGGCGCGGATGAACGCGCTCGGCATCTCGCCGAACTCGTTTGGCATGGCGATGGCGACCGCCGCCTACAGCCCCGAGGGCGCGGCCTGGGTCGACGAGCTCGTCGCCTATCTCGACGGCAATCGCCGGCTCTTCGACGAGGGCATCGACAGCATTCCCGGCCTGCGCTCAATGCCGCTGGAGGCGACCTATCTCGCCTGGGTCGATTTCTCCGGCACCGGCATGGAGTCGACGGAGTTCATCGCAAGGGTCGAGAAACAGGCGAAGATCGCAGCCAGCCATGGCGCGACCTTCGGCTCCGGCGGCGACAATTTCCTGCGCTTCAACCTGGCGACGCAGCGCGCCAATGTCGCCGAGGCCGTCTCGCGCCTGAAGGATGCCTTCGCCGACATGCAGTAGGAGCGGCCTTCCACCGCCTCCCGATGAATGACGTCGCGATGTCCCGGCCGGTCATCGCGGCGCAGCCGCGCTGGTCGTCCTGCGGGCCGGGGCGGTGGGGTTGCGCCAGTCGCGCTTTGAAAGCCGCAACGTCCGGTCCATGGTCCGCCTCGCGTTGGGGAACGTCCGGGCGCGCATTCCCATTCCGGGGCGGAGGAATAATCGATGAAGCAATGTTCTTTGGCGGGGCTGGTGGTGTCCATCGGCCTGGCGCTGGCCGGGTGCCAGTCGACCACTGACGCCGTTCAGAACAAGGAAGACATGCTGTCGGCGGCGGGCTTCGTTCCCCAGCCCGCCAATACGCCGGAACGCCTGGCGACCTTGCGCAAGTTCCCGCCCAACAAGTTCGTCCAGCAGGTCAAGAACAACCAGATGGTCTATGTCTATGCCGACCCGATCGTCTGCCAATGCGTCTATTTCGGCGACCAGACGGCCTATGCCCAGTTCCGGCAGATGGTGTTCGCCAAGAAGCTGGCCGACGAACGCCAGATGACGGCGGCGATGGCGCAGGATGCCTTCGATTTCGGGCCCTGGGGCGGCCCGAGCTTCATGTTCTGAGCCAAGCATCGGCCCGAAAACTGGATTGCGGTTTTCGGGCCAAGCCGATGCAAACACAGATGCTTAGCTCATCGGCCCGAAAACTGGATTGCGGTTTTCGGGCAAGCCGATGCAAACACAGATGCTTAGCTCATCGTCCCGAAAACTGGATTACGGTTTTCGGGACGGTCCGATGAGCTGAGGGCGAGGGCGCCGATCTCCGTGCCACCCAGTCGCTGACCGAAATCGTGGCGCGGGCTCGCCCCGCGCTGCAATCAGGCACTGCTGCCCCTGCGGGAAAGGGCAGGCTCCGGGATGCTGGCCCCTCCGTCCGATCCCGCCCCGCGGCCCGCGCCATGGCTGGGACGTGCTGCAGCGTCCGCTCCGGCGGGGGCGCATCGCGACGGCCGCGCTCGGTTATGCGGCCCTGATGATGCGCAAGCGCGGAAGAGTTTTTTACGCGCAATACGTGCGGATACTGTCGGATTTCCCCCAGTGCCGGGACGTTGTGGCCTAGCTCCACAATAATGTGTAACCTTTGCGCAACCTGCCGGGGTGGATTGGCGTTCCCTTGCAGGTGAAGTGGAGACGTAATGGTCCGCTAAGACCGCCTGAACAGGCGTCTATTAAATGCGCAACGAGATCGAAACCGCACCGAAGGACGGGACATTCGTCATCCTCGAGGATGATTCGAGTGGCATCTATGACGTTGCTCACTGGAAGGCGGCGACAGGCCAGTGGATCGGCAAGAACGATGAGCCGATCACGATCACGCCGACGCATTGGCACCCATTGGCTCATGACAATTACTTCCTTCTCGAGGGCGAAGGACCGGATGATCGCGCCACGGAGCGCCGCTCGAGGCGACGCCTCTATCTGCCGATCGCCGCCGCCGCGCTCGTCGCTGCGGCGCTGCTGTTTTTCTATTGGATCGGCGGCCTGGTTCAGCGCGACGATGGCGGCAAGGCCGGGCCGCAGGTCGCGATGCGCGCCCCGTCGCCGGACCGGAACGCGAAGAGCCCGCCTCCAGCGCCGCGAACGGGCGAATCCAGCCGGGCCAACGCGCCGGCGGACATCCGGCAGCTGACCACGGCGCCGGCGCCCGATGCGCAGAAATCCCCGAATTCCCGGCCGCCCGAAACCCGGGCGGAAGATCCGGTCGAGGCCGGGCGCACCCTCGAACAGCTGGACGTGCTGCAATTGCGGGCGCAGGCCGCGAAATCCGCGGAAGCGCTCCGACGGGAGCGCGAACAGGCTGCAAATCTGACGCAACAGGTCGCTGCTGCGCGGCAGGAGCTCACTGACAGCACTGCGCAATATCGCCAGGCCCTCGAAGGCGAACGGGCCCGCAGCGCCGCACTGGCTGGCGAACTGGCGAAGGCGCAGCGCGACGCCGGGATGCAGGCCGAGCACATGCGCAAGGCCGGCGAAGACGCCGCGCAACTGAAGCAGGAGGAGGTCGCAAGGGCCGCGGCCTCGCTTGGACAGGAGCGCGAGCAGGCGACTGCGCTGGCGCGCGAGGTTGCCGCAGCGCGGGAGGCACTGAGCGCGGACACCGAGCAGCAGCGCCAGGCGCTCGAGGCGGAACATGCCCGCAGCCGCGCCTTGGCCGACGAGCTGGCGTCGGCGCAGCGCGATCTGGAGATGCAGGCGGCACAACTGCGCAAGGCGGGCGAAGAGGACGAGCAGCTGAAGCTGGAGCGCGAACGGGCGGCCGCGCTCGCAGGTGAGGTTGCCTCGGTGCGGCAGGAGTTCGCTGCCGGCACGGCGCAGCAGCGCCAGGCGCTCGACGAGGAGCGCGCCCGCAGCGCGGCGCTCGCGGGCGAATTGGCGAAGGCGCAGCGCGAGAGGCAGCTGCAGATCGCAGAGCTGAGCAAGGCGAGCGACGAGGCGGCGAGGCTCAGGCAGGCAGAGGTCGCCGGGACCGCAGACGCCGCCAAGGCTGCGGACGCGTTGAAGCAGGAGCGTGAGCAGGCCGCCGCTCTCGTACAGCAGGTGGCGGCGGCGCGGCAGGAGCTTTCTGCCGGCACGGCGCAGCAGCGCCAGGCGCTCGACGAGGAACGCGCCCGCAGCGCCGCGCTCGCCGGCGCTCTGGCGAAGGCGCAGCGCGAAATCGAAACGCAGGCGGCGCAGCTGAGCAAGGCGAATGCGGATGCCGCAGGGCTCAGGCAGGCACAGTCCGAAACCAATGCGGATGCGCAGGGGCAGGAGCGCGGGCAGGCGGCGGCCCTTGCCGCCGAGGTTTCAGCCACGCGCGAGGCGCTGGCGACGGGCACGGCGCAGCAGCGCCAGGCGCTCGAGGAGGAGCGCTCCCGCAGCGCGGCACTCGCCGGCGAACTGGCGAAGGCGCAACGCGAAGCCGGATTGCAGCTGGCGGAACTGCGCAAGGCGAACGAGGAGGCCGCAGGGCTCAGGCAGGCGGAGGCCGCCAGGACGGCAGACGCCTCCAAGACTGCGGACGCGCTGAGGCAGGAGCACGAAAGGGCGGCAGCGCTCGCGCTTCAGGTCACGGCGGCGCGCGAGACATTGGCCGCGAGCACGGCGCAGCAGCGTCAGGCGCTCAACGATGAGCGCGCCCATAGCGTTGCGCTCGCCGCCGAGCTGGCGAAGGTGCAGCGTGAAGCGGGGACGCAAGCTGCAGCGTTGCGCAAGGCCGGCGAGGATACGACGCAGCTGAAGCAGGGGGAACTGGCGAAGACCGCAGACGCGCTCAGGCAGGAGCAGGAGAAAGCCGCCGGGCTGGCGCGGGAGATTGCAGCAGCGCGCGAGGCCCAGGCCACGAGCGCGGCGCAACAGCGCCAGGGGCTCGAGGAGGAGCGCGCCCGCGGCGCCGCACTCGCGGACGAATTGGCGAAGGCGCGGCGCGACGCCGGGGTGCAGGTCTCGGACCTGCGCAAGGCGGGCGAGGAGGCGGGAAAGCTCAGGCAGGCGGCGGAGAGCACCGCGGCGGAACTGCGCCAGGCTCTGCAGGACGAGCGCGGCAGGGCGGCTGCGCTGGCGCGGGAACTCGAGGCGGCGCGGCGCACGGCGGTGGCGCGCGCCACGCCCGAGCCTGCGCCGGCCAACCAGGCCTCCAGCCAGGCCGCGAACCAGATCACCAGGCCGGCCGCGTTGGCCGAGCCCGTTGCACCGCCAGCGCCGCCGCCGGTCGCCAGCGAGGCAGAGGCGACGCGGCTGATTGCGCGCGCCAGCGTCCTGATCGGGCAGGGCGATATCGCCTCGGCGCGGATCGTGCTCGAGCGCGCCGCGGAAACCGGCAGCGCCCGGGCGTTCTTCATGCTCGCGGAAACCTATGACCCCGCCATCCTCTCGACCTGGCGGACCTATGGCACACGGGGCGAGGCGGCGAGGGCGCGCGAGCTTTATGCGAAGGCGCAGGCCGGCGGCATCCCGGAGGCGAAGGAGCGCTTGAACGGCTTGCGTCAGTAAAACGCTCGGGCGGGGGCGGAGACGGCCGAATGGCCGAATGGGGATGCCAAAGGGGAGTTCGGGAATGACGCTGTTTCCAGGACGATGCCTGTGCCTGCTCGCCGCCTTGACCCTGTTTGTCCCGGCGCTCCCGCCAGGCGATCTGCAGGCGCAGACGACACGGCTGGAGGCCGTGCGCGGGGCTGCGCCGCGGCGCGCGCCGACCTTTGAGGCGGAAAAGGAGCGGATGAATGCCTGGACCGTCGGTCTCGCCGGCGGCCTGATCGAGGGGGCGCCGCTGCGCTTCGCGGCCGAGATGGCGCGCGTCGTCGATGACGGGCCGAACCTGCATGTTTTGCCGATCGTGACCAGGGGGCCCACCGAGAACCTGAATTCGCTGCTCTATCTGCGCGGGATCGACACCGCGATCATCAATTCCGACGCGCTGGACGAATACAGGAACCAGATGCCGCAGATCCGGCGGCAGATCACCTATGTGCTCAATCTCTTCCCCTCGGAGCTGCACATCTTTGTCCGGCCGGAGATCCAGAGCCTGCAGGACCTCGCCGGCAAGAAGGTGAATTTCAACACGCTGGGCACGGCTGCCGCCTATTCCGGCCCGCTGATCTTCAGCCGCCTCGGCATCAACGCCGAGAAGACCTTCATCCCCCACCCGATCGCGCTGGAGCAGATGCGCAAGGGCGAGATGGCGGCGGTCGTCTTCATCACCTCCAAGCCGGTCGATGCCTTCGTGCGCGGCCGTTTCGAGCCGGGATTCAAGTTCCTCCCCGTTCCCTATGACAGCAAGTTCGAGGATTATTATCTGCCGGCCGTGCTGGAGGCGGGCGAATATCCCGGGCTGATCAAGGCCGGCGAGCGCGTCCCGACCATCTCGGTGCCGACTGCGCTCGTCGCCTTCAACTGGCAGCCCCAGACCAACCGCTATCAGCGCGTCGCCCGTTTCGTCGACACGCTGTTCAACCGGATCGACCAGCTCCAGGCGCCGGGCTTCGACCCCAAATGGAAGTCGATCAACCTGGCCGCGACCGTGCCCGGGCTCGAGCGGTTCTCGGCGGCGCAGCAATGGCTCGATCGTCAGGCGCGCGCCCCGCGGGCGCTGCAATGAAGGCCTTCGCGCTCTCCGTCGCCTTCGCCGCCGCAAGCGGGATCGCGCTCGCGCAAGGCGCACCCAATGCGGCGCCCGACCCGATGGCGCATCTGCGAGCCTGCTCCCAGATGGCGCAGGCCGAGCGGCTGAAATGCCTGGACACGCTCTCGCAACGCCTGGAGCCAGCGGCGCCTCAGGCGCGCGGGGGCGAGAACTGGATCATCAGTGAAACCACCTCGCCGGTGAATTATAGCCCGCTAGTCACCGCCACAGCCCCGGCCCGGGCCGGTTCCGACGGCGCGCTGAGCCAGCTCGCCATCCATTGCCGTGGCGGCCGCACCGAACTCGTCGTCACAGGCCCCGCGCTCGCCAAGGGCGGCACGGACTACACCATCTCCTACCGCGTCAACGACGGCCAGTCGGTGCAAGCGGCGGCCGCGCAGCCCTCGTTCGGCACCGGCGTCGCCTTCAAGGGCGATGTCGCGCAGCTCCTGCTGGCGCTGCCGGACGAGGGCGACCTCGCCATTCGTCTCGCTCCGCGTGTCGGCGCTGCCCATGACGGCGCCTTTGCGCTCAGCGGGCTGAAGCGGGTGAGGGAGAAGGTCGCCTCAGCCTGCAACTGGCCGGGCGCCATCGCCAGGCCGCGGAACCCGTAGTCTTCGCCAAGCCTTCTTGCTCAGGCCTTCTTGCCCAAGCTCCTTGCCCAAGCTCCTTGCCCAAGTCGTCCGCGACCAACGTCCGCGCTCAAGTCGTCCTCGTCCGAGCCGTCGCCCAAGCCATTGCCCACGTCGTCGCAAACCACGGGAGATGAAGACCATGACTGGATATGCCAAGGCCATGAGGGTCTCGCTGGCCGGCCTCGCAGCGTTGCTGATCGTCCTGCCGCCGGCACTGGCGCAGCCGAAGAAGCAGGTGACGGCGCAGACCGCAAAACCCGCGGCGGAAAAGAAGCCGCACCAGCTCATCCTGCAGGTCAACACCAACGAGCCGGCGACGATGAATCTCGCGCTCAACAACGCGACGAACGTGGCGCAATACTACAAGGACCTCGGCGAGAAGGTGGAGATCGAGATCGTCACCTTCGGTCCCGGCCTGCACATGCTGCGTGAGGATACCTCGCCGGTGAAGGCACGGATCAAGGCGATCACGGCGAGCACGCCGTCGATCTCATTCAAGGCCTGCGGCAACACCCAGGAGAACATGAGCAAGACGGAGAACAAGGAGATCGGCCTGATCCCCGAGGCGACGCTGGTCAAATCCGGCGTCGTGCGCGTCATGGAACTGCAGGAGAAGGGCTGGACCTATGTCAGGCCGTAGCGAATGCGATGAAGGCTGCCGTCGTCCTGGCCGCCAGATCATCGGACCGGACGTCGTATCCGGCCCGATGACCTGACCTCTTGTGCTTGCATCGGCTCTGCCCCGAAAATCGCAATCCACTTTTCGGGCCGATGCTTTGGTCCGGGAGCCGGGGGCCACCATCGAACCGCGGGAGGCCAGGGGAGACGTGAGGTTTGATTGGAGCTTTCCCTGGATTGCGTGACAATCAGGCATTGTCGCGGATCTGTCGGCGCGCGGCATCGGCGAGCGGGTGCAGCGCCTCTGCCGGCCTGGCTCCGACGAGGCTGTAGCCGAGCCCATTGTCGGACCAGCTGAAGCCGCTCACGCCATCCACCGTGTGGCGAGCCATGGCGGCATTCGCGTCGACCGTCATCGGTCGCGCGAGCATCACGAGGCGGCTGCCCTTGTCGTCGTCGTACATGAACAGGGCTGCCGGGCCATGCGCGGTCGCCACGATCCGCCCGCCCATGAAGCGAAAATCCGAACCTGAAAGATCGGGCACGGTGATCGGCCGGCCGAGCCGCTGCGAGACCCAGTCAACGAGCTGCGCGCGATCATCCGCCCGAATCTCGACCGGGCGAACCCGGTCCGGCGCATAGACGGCGTAGCTTGCGACGGCTTCGTGGGCGAGCGCCGCCACACCTTCGAGCGGGGACTGCGAGAGGCCGCGCAGCGCCCACCCGCCGGCGCCGCCGAGGATGACGAGCGCAATGGCCGCTGCTGCCGAAGCCCATCTCGGAAGCCGCGCCGGCCGCCGCCACGTCTCGACCAGACGAGCGAGATCAAGCTCCGGCGGCAGCGGTTCTTCGGCGACCGGGGCCAGCGCAGCGCGCAACATGTCGCGCTGTTCGCACATCCCCGCGACGCGTTTCGCCACATCGGGGTGCGCTGCGAGATAGGCGACGATCTCCGCCTGACGCCGGGCATCGAGCGTCTCGTCGATGAAGCCGTTCAGGTCGTCTTCGGTGATGGGCCGGTGGCTCATTTCACGCTCCGCAGATACGGGCGGCCTGACTGCGGCGCCGCCTCGTCGGACATCATCTTCAGGAGCCTTTCGCGCGCACGCGACAGGCGTGACATCACGGTGCCGACCGGAATGTCGAGCACCTTGGCCGTCTCGCCATAGGAGAGCTCCTCCACCGTGACCAGCAGCAGCACCGTCCGCTGCTCGTCCGGCAATTGCGCCAGCTTCGCCAACAGCTCGCGGTAGCGCAGGCCGTCCTCCTGTCGTGCGGACACCGCAAGCCCGCTTGCGTCCGCCTCGTCGAGCCCGATATGGCGCGGCCGGGTTGCCGAGCGCTGCAGCCGGGTCATCGCCAGATTGTGCAGGATGGCGAAGATCCAGGTACGAGGGTCGCCATCGGCGCGGCGCTGGTGCCAGCGGCCGATGGCTCGCTCGAGGCAGTCCTGAACCAGATCGTCAGCTGCCGCGCGATCGCGCAGCAGCCCGCGCGCATACCGTCGCAGGGCCGGTACCAGCGGCTCGATCAGGCGAACCATATCCTCCATCACGGACTCCCGGGAGCGACTGGCCGCTCGGCCCAGAGTAAGGCGCCGCCGTTTCCGTCGGCGGCGCCATGGTCCGGGCTCGGCGCTTGGGCTCAGGACTTGGACTCAGGACTTGGGCTCAGYGGGCCTGGACCTGGACGACGGCGCCGGGCTGGGTCGCGGTGCCCTCGGCGATCACAAGATAGCGCCGCTCGCTGCTCGCGTCGCTCTGCACGATCTGCCGGATCGGTCCGCTCGCATTGACGATGGCCGAACCGGCCGGGTTCGTCATGAAGGCAGACAGCGGCTGCAGCGGCCCGCGCCCATCGGGGCTCTGGGCGAAAGCGAGTAGATAGGGCTTGCGCGGCTCCAGGCCGGTGACCGAGGCCTGGAGGATCTGGATCAGGCCCTGGTCGAACAGCGTGACGCTGGTCGGGGCCTGACGCACCGCACCGCCGGGCTTGGACGGGGCGAGCGCAAGCTGTGCCGTCTGCCCGGCGAGGCCGAGCGGCTGCAGGCCTGCGGAGCCGTCGCCCTCCGGTACGGCATTGGGCACATAATTCACCGCCTGCGGCGCCTGCCCGATCGGGATCGAGGCGATGACCGTGTTGGTGAGCGTGTCGATGGCGGCGAGCGCGTCGGCATTCTCAAGCCCGACATAGAGGCGCGTGCCGTCTCCCGACGGCCAGATTCCGTGCGGCAGCTTGCCGACCGGTATGGTCGCGACCTGCTCGAACGTGTCGGTGCGGTAGACCTTGACCTCGTTCAGGCCGCCGATGGTGACATAGGCGAAGGTGCCGTTGGCATTACGCGCGAAATTGACGTGGTTGGTGATCGGCCCGGTATCGAGCGTCTTGATCAGATCGAAGGGCGGCAAGGCGTTGAAGACCTGCGTCTTGCCGATATCCTTCAGGGTGAACCAGACCTGCTGCCCGTCGGGCGTTGCGGCGATGTTCGGGCAGAAGGGACTATCCTGCTTCACGCGTCCGACGATCTGGTGGTCGGCGACGGTGACGACCACTGTCTCGGGATTGAAGGACGAGCAGATGTAGCCGTATTTGCCGTCCGGCGAGAAGATCTGCATGCCCGGTGCGGCAGGAACCTTGATCCGCGCCTTCTCCTCGAAGCTCGCGCCGTCGAGCACCGCGACATAATCCTCGCCGCGTACCGTGACCCAGACCTCCTTGCCGTCCGGGGTGAAGAAGGCCTCGTGCGGCGAACGCCCGACATAGGTTGTGTGCTTCACCATGTTGGTTGCGGTGTCGATGAAGGTGACCGAGTTCGAGCCGATCGAGACGACGGCGATCGTCTTGCGGTCGGGCGAAAAGCCCATGCCGTGGACCAGAACCTGCCCCTTGTAGAGCGGGCTGAAATTGCCCGGCTGCGGATCGCCGAGCCGGATCACCCCGACGAGCCTGTTGGAGGCCGGATCGGTGACCGAGACCGTGTTGGAGAATTGCTCGGCCGCATAGACCCGGTCGCGGCTGCTCAGGGGGATGTCCGGCGCTGCGGCCGGAGCCGGCGCCTGTCCCGCCATGGCCGGGAGCGTGCACGCGAGCATGGTGCTGGCCATGAGGCCGGCGAAAAGACTGCGCGTCATGATGGTTTACTCCTGCTTCATCTGCATGGCGGGGGCCGCCCCGTGCGCCGTCGCCGACGGGCCGTGCGCATGGGCCGCGCGTTCCGCGGGGTTCGTCGGAACCTGCGTCGGGGCGGCGGTCGAGGGTGGCAGCGGCTGGCCGAGCGCCAGGCGCATTGCGGCGATTTCCTGCTGCTGGGTGACGATGATCTCCTGCGCCAGGCGCCGGATCTGCTCATTCCTGCCGTAGCGTAGCACGGCGAGCGCCATGTCGATCGCCCCCTGATGATGCGGGACCATCATCGCGACGAAATCGGCATCGACATCGCCTGTCGGCCTCACCTCCATCTCCGCCATCATCTTGTCCATGGCCGCGGCGTTCTCGGCGAGGAAGGGGGCCTCCTGGGGATAGGCGGCGGCCGCGCCGGGATGGCCGTGACTCTGGTCGTGCGCGCGCACAGTCGGTGGCGCAGCGAGGCTGAGTGCCGCCGCGACGGCGCAGGCCGCCAACCGCGGAAAGGCGTGGTGCTGCATGGTCCTGCTCCTCTGAAGAAAACCGATCCTTCAGAGGTGGACTCAGGCGAGGCGCGATTATTCCCGACCGCTGGAAAATTTCTTTGCCGCAACCCGGAAGCGGGCCGAGCCTGCCCTTGGGGGCATGCCCAGGCTCCCGCCCGGAATTCCCTCTCGCGGCACCCGGCCAAACCCGTCCGCAACGGACTGCCCCCATTGCGGACGTGGTTTTGGCGAACGGCCGCGGCCGATCAGTCGGTCGCTGATCGCTCTGCCGAGATCAGCAGCATCATCGGCCGCTCGCATTCCTCTGCCAGGCCCGGGTTCTCGCTGATCTGATCGGCTGTGGGAGCAAATTCCTCGACCTGGCGGATCGAAAATCCCGTTGCGATCAATGTGTTGAGGGTCGTGGCTAACATCCGGTGATATTTGAGCACGCCGTCGGTGAACCAGTTGGTCCGGCGCTCGCCTTCGATCGCATAGCGGTTCACCGGCCAGGTCTTGCGGCCGTCCTCGTCGGTCCACCAGCGCGGATGCGTCGCTGCCATGTAGATCGGGTGTTCGATCGTGAACACGAACTGCGAGCCTGGCGCAAGCGAGCGATGCACCATGCTCAGCAGGCGCCCGAAATCCGCGATATAGTGGAAGGTGAGCGCGCTGAAGGCGAAGTCGAACGCAGCCGGGGGCAGGTCCAGCAACTCGAGATCGGCGATTGCGTACGCGACGCCCGCGTCGGAGGTATCCGCGATCGCCCGCGCGATCATTTTCTCCGAGACGTCCAGTCCGACCACGGACCCGGCCCCGTGCTCGCGCGCCCAACGGGAAAACCAGCCGAAGCCGCAGCCGAGATCGAGGACGCGCTTGCCCGTCAGGCCGGGCAACATGGCGCGGATCGCGGGCCATTCCGGCGCTCCGGCCAGACCATGAACCTGCCGGGGCAACTGGCTGTAGCCGGCGAAGAATTTTGGATCGTCATAGATGTTCTGTGCCAACTCATTCACTCCATCCCAAGGCATCGGCCCGAATAGTGGATTGCGGTTTTCGGGGCAAAGCCGATGCGATCACAGAAGCTTGGATCATCGATGGGAATGCGATGATCCAAGCCGATGGGACGAGGCACAGGCGTGAGAAAGGCCCCGTCCGTTTCCGGCGAGGCTGCAGGGGCGCGATACGCGTGTGTTAACGCGGCGATCGGCTGTCCCGCATCCCGCCTGTTGGGATGCCGGCAGCACGGGCAACGATATGCGTATCCGTCTCGACCATGCCGGATTTATCGGGAACGGCACGATTCCTGTCAACGTCGCAGCGCGTTTCAAGGGATGTCCGAAAACCGGGTGCGTCATGCGGCGCATTTTGCGGCAGCCATTTCAGTCCGCAGATCGTCCGCTCCAGTCGTTGACGTAACGCAAGGCTGGATTTAACCCCGCTCTTCCCCGGTATGGGGCCACAGCTTTTGCGGGGGCGGGGGCAGCGATGCGAATGACGATAGACGGCGCGCACGAGATGGCGCGTCACGCCGTGCTGGCCGCTGGAGGCAGCGATGC
Source organism: Allobosea sp. P4_E12 (assembly GCF_056401655.1). Lineage (NCBI taxonomy): Bacteria > Pseudomonadati > Pseudomonadota > Alphaproteobacteria > Hyphomicrobiales > Alloboseaceae > Allobosea > Allobosea sp. P4_E12. Next base: position 21,759 of record NZ_JBFUIY010000033.1, read on the forward strand.
TGTCGCAGCAGCGCTCGCGGATGCGACGATCGCTGCGGAAGTGTCGGGTCGTCCCTCTGTCGGGTTCGCGCATCTCCTGGACTATCTCGATAGCCTCGCGGCCGGGCGGATCGCGGGCTCCGTCACCCCGGAGGTCAGCTTTCCGACCCCGGCCTCGATCCGGATCGAGGCCGGGGGAGGCATCGCCCAGCTCGGTTTCGATCTCGCCTTTGCTGAATTGCAGGCGCGCGCCGGGCTCTACGGCCTCGCGCTGCTGATCCAGGCGAACAGCTACACGGTCGGCGAACTCGGCTACTACACCCGCCGTCTCGCCGAAGCAGGATTGATCGGGCTTGCCCTTGCCAATGGGCCGGCGCTGGTGGCGGCGGGCAAGAGCCAGGAGGCGGTCTACGGCACCAACCCGCTCTCCTTCGCCGCTCCTGTCGCGGGCGGCGAGCCTTTGGTCATCGACCAGGCCACGAGCGCGACGGCCTTCGTCAATATCAGGCAGTCCGCCGAGACCGGCGAGGCGATACCGCCGGGCTGGGCCGTGGATGCGAGCGGCCAGCCCACCACCGATCCGCGCGCGGCGCTCACCGGAGCGCTCCTCGCTTTTGGGGGCGAACGCGGCGCCAATATCGCGCTGATCGTGGAAACCCTGGCGGCCGGCGTGACCGGCGCGAACTGGTCGCTCGATGCGCCGTCCTTCGCTGGCGGCAGCCGGTCGCCCGGCGTCGGGCTCCTGGTCGTCGCGCTGAAGCCGGAGCTCTTTGCTCCGGATTTTTCAGCCCGGCTGGCTGCGCATCTCGCGCGCCTGGTGGGCAAGGGCGTCCATATTCCCGGACAAAGGCCGGCTCGCCAGGAGATCGAGCTGCCCGACGCGCTGGTCGCGGCGATCGCGCGATACTCCCTCGGGCGGGGCCAGCGGCGCGCTACTCCATGACCATCGGATGGTCATCCGACGGCGCCTTCTTCTGCTTCGAGGTGACCAGCAGGGCGAGGAACGGCATGGCCGCGAGGCACAGGATCATCAGCAGCTTGAAATCGTCGATATAGGCGATGATCATCGCCTGCCGGGTGATGACCTCGTCGAGCGCGGCACGCCCGGCCAGCGTCAGCGGATCCCAGGCCTCCTTGATCGCCGGCATCTCGAAGATGCGGTTGAAGGGCGTGACGTAAGTCGCGATCTCGGCGTGGTTCACCTGGACGTTGCGGGTGAGCAGATAGCTGACGATCGAGATCCCGACGCTGGAGCCGATATTGCGCGACAGGTTGTAAAGGCCGGTGGCGTCGCCGCGATCCTGCGGCTGCAGCGTGGAGAAGGTCACGGTGGTCAGCGGCACGAAGAGCAGGCCCAGGCCCGCACCCTGGATGAAGCCGGTGACGATGATCGTCTGCTGCGAGACGTCCGGGGTCCAGCCGGCCATGTCGTACATCGCCCAGGCGCTGACGGCCAGGCCGGCGCCGAGCAGGATGCGGATGTCGACCTTGCCGATCAGCCGTCCGACCAGGAACATGCAGAGCATCGTGCCCATGCCGCGCGGGCCCATGACGATGCCGGCGGTGACGACGGGATAGCCCATCAGCGTCTGCAAATAGGGCGTCATCAACGCCAGAGAGGCGAGATAGGTGATGCCGACGATGAAGATGAAGATCATGCCGACGCTGAAGTTGCGGTCGAGGAACAGGCGCGGCTTGATGAAGGAGTTCTCTGCCGTGAGGGTGTGGACCACGAGGATGTAGATCGCCGCGACGCAGACTGTCGCCTCGACGATGATCTCGAGCGACGAGAACCAGTCGAGCTGGGCGCCGCGGTCGAGGAAGAGCTGGAGCGAGGCGATGGCGAGGCTGAGCGCGCCGAAGCCGATCCAGTCGAGCCTGGCCAAGACGTTCGATTTCGTCTCGGTGACGAAGATCCCGACGCCCGCCAGGGCCAATGCGCCGAGCGGCAGGTTGATATAGAAGACCCAGCGCCAGGAGATGTTCTCGGTCAGCCAGCCGCCGATGACGGGGCCGAGCACCGGGCCGACCATGACCGAGACGCCGAACAGCGCCATCGCCGAGCCGCGCTCCTCCGGCGTGTAGATGTCGAGCAGGATGCTCTGGGACACCGGTACCAGCGCCGCGCCGAAGAAGCCTTGGAGCAGGCGGAAGCCGACGATCTGAGTCAGCGACTGCGCGGCGCCGCACAGCATCGAGGCGACGACGAAGCCGATGATCGCGACCGAGAGCACGCGCTTCCTGCCGAAGCGGGCGGCAAGGAAACCCGATGGCGGCGTCATGATCGCGGCCGCGACGATATAGGAGGTCAGGACCCAGTTGATCTGATCGGCGCTGGCCGAGACGCTGCCCTGGATATAGGGCAGCGCGACATTCGCGATCGTCGTGTCGAGAGCCTGCATGATCACGGCGAGGATCACGCAGACGGTGATGGCGCCGCGATTGGCGACCACGGGGGTCGCCGCCGTGGCGACACCATCAGCCATTGTGAGTCTCGGTCTTGCCGAAGAGGTCCGAGACGAAGCTGGGCAGGCCGCGGGCGCGGCCGGTATCGACATCGAGCACGACGCTCATGCCAGCCCGCAACAGCGGCTTGCCGGCGGGCGTGTCGATTTTGACGCGCATGGCGATGCGCTGGACGACCTTGACCCAGTTGCCGCTGGTGTTCTGGGCCGGCAGCAGCGAAAAGCTTGCGGCCGAGGCCGGGCTGATGCTGTCGACCGTGCCGGTCCATTCGGCGCCGGGATAGGTGTCGACATAGACCCGCGCCTTCTGTCCCGGGCGGACCCAGGTCAACTCGGTCTCCTTGGGGTTCGCCTGGATCCAGACACGGTCGGCCGAGACCAGGCTGAAGCCGACTGTCGCGTCGGCAAGGTACTGCCCCTTCTGCAGCGAGGGCACATTGGTGACGATGCCGTCCATCGGCGCCTTGACCACGGTGTGATCGAGCTGGCGGGCAGCCTCGGCCCGGGCTGCGACGCTGTCCTTGTAGCGAGGGTGGTCCTCGATCGGCGCATCGGGATTGCCGTTCAGGCTGGCGGCGATACCGATGAGCTGGCTCTGGAGTTGCGCGAGCTTCTGCACGGCGCCATCGAGATCGTGCTTGGCTGAATCATAGGTCACCTGCGAGGCGACCGCCTTGGTCGCGAGGTCCTGCTGCCGCTTGAAAGCGGTGGTGTAGTAATCGATATCGGTTCTGGCCTGGGCGATTTGGCTCTGCATCGCCTTGTAGTTCGCCTTCTGCGCTTCAAGATCGTTGCGGACCACCCCAATCTGCGCGTTCGCCCGGTCGAGGGCGAAGCGGAACTGCGCGTCGTCGAGCTTGAACAGAACGTCCCCGGCCTTGACCTGCTGGTTGTCGCGCACGTCGATTTCGCCAACGATGCCGGCGACGTCGGTCGAGATGCCGACGATGTCGGCTTGCACATAGGCGTTGTCGGTCGACATGACCTGCCCGCCGACGACATACCAGTAGCCGCCCGCGGCAAGCGCGACGGGCAGCAACGCGAACAGGATGGAGCGCTTCAGATTGCGCGGCTTGGCGGCGGGAGCGGAGCCGGCAGGGGCAATCGGAGCCTGCGCTGCGGTCTCGGGAGCCTTGGCGGCAGGTGCGGGCTGAGCCGAAGGCAGCCTCGGCTCGGGGCGGCGGATTTCGGTCACGTTGCTGGCCGCAGAAGGATCCGAGCCGTCGTTCCGGACGGGGTCGGGTTGTCTCGCTGTGTCATCCATCGGTCTTCGGTCCTACGGCTGGCGGCATCGCACAGGCCGCCGAGAGGTTCCCACGCATCGTCGTGAGCAGGGCGAGGAGCGCCTCGCGCTCGGCTTCGGAGATGTCGGCGAAGGCCTCGGCGCGGGTGATCTCGCCGAGCTCGCGCATGGTCGCGAGGGTCGGCCCGGCCTTTTCGGTGAGGGAGAGCCGCCAGACGCGCCGGTCCGTGGCGTCGTGCCGGCGTTCGATCAGTCCGCAGCTTTCGAGCTTGTCGAGGATGCGGCCGAGCGTGATCGGCTCGACCTCGAGCAACTCGGCAAGGCCGCCCTGCCGGATGCCTTCATTCTTGTCGAGATAGGCCAGCACCTGCCATTGCGACCGGGTCAGCTCCAACCCGAACCCGCGGGCATTCTGCTCGAAGCGCTTGCGCAGCAGTCGCGCGACATCGTGCAGGAGGAAACCGACAGTGCGCGAGGGCTGCTCTTTGGTCAGGGCTTTAGGCATGCTGTTCATAAGCATCCATATATTATTTTAGCTTAGGTTCTGCAATGCGCCCGACCCGTCTGGCCAGTTTCAATGTCGCGTTCGCCTCGCCGGGGCATCGATATGCGGCTCAGCCCCCGCTCAACGCTCGGGCGGCATGGTCGAGCGGCATCACGTCGATTCCGTCCCGGAGTGGGTATGGCTCGACGCCCGGATAGACCACGATGCGTCGCTCGGGGGCGATATCCTCGCAAGCGTGATGAAATCCTCGCTCCACCTTCGGCGTGAGGCTGCGCTTGATCTCGATCGCCCAGGGCCGCCGTCCGGGCAGGGTCAGCACGAGATCGATTTCTGCGCCCGCAGCTGTGCGATAGAAGTTTGCCTGAGTGCCAGGTGGCACGGCGGCGATAAGAGTCTCGATCGCAAAACCTTCCCAACTGGCGCCGGCGATGGGATGTCCGAGGACGTCCTCCAGCGTTTCCAGGCCGAGGAGCGTATGCGTGATCCCAATGTCCCGGACGTATACACGGGGTGATTTGACCAAGCGCTTTCCGGCGTTGGCGTGCCAAGGCTCAAGGCGACGGACGAGAAGCAGATCGACCAGGAGATCGAGATAGGACGCGACCGTCTTGCCGTCGACGCCAAGCGAACGTGCCAGCTCCGCTCCATTCAGCAGGCCCGACTGATGATGCGCGAGCATCGTCCAGAAACGCCGCAAAGTCGCAGCCGGGATCCGAGGACCCAACTGCGGAATGTCACGCTCAAGATAGGTACGAACGAAATCCTGTCTCCAGCGCTGGCTCACGCGAGCGCTGGCGGCCAGGAAGCTGTCTGGAAAGCCACCTCGCAGCCATAACCTGTTCAGATCCTCCCGAGGGACCTCAAGACCGTTGATCGGCCCGAGTTCAAGATACGAAATCCGGCCCGCAAGGCTCTCGCCTGATTGCTTCAGAAGCTCGATCGAGGCCGAGCCCAGCAGCAGGAAGCGCCCTGTCCGGTGGCCGGCACGTCGACCACGGTCGATCAATCCTCGCAGGTTCTGAAAGAGGCCGGGCAGGCGATGCACCTCGTCAAGGATCACCAGCTTGTCTTCGTGGCCTGCAAGATAGAGCTCGGGCTCGGTCAGCTTGGCGCGATCGGCATCCGATTCCAGGTCAAGATAGATCGAGGGGCGCGTCTCACCTATTTCGTGGGCCAGGTTGTTTTTCCGACCTGCCGTGGCCCCAGCAATGCGACCGCCGGATAGCTGTCGATCAGATGGGTTAGTTCCGAAGCAATGCGACGCGGTATCATCCTCGCAATTATGGAGGAGAACTCCCGATTTGCAAGGTAATCTGGCACCTACTGGGTGCGTGCTGCGAAGGCGACTGTCAGGGTTCGTTCAATCTTTCTGCGACGCAGCGAGCAGAGTAACCGCGCTCCGGGTTTGCGCGGCCTTGGCGTTGTACGGCGGGAAGCCAGCGTCATGGCCTCATGACCAGTGCTGTTTCGGAGCTTCATCGGGACGACATGGCGTCATGACACGAAAGTGCTCGATCTGACCGACATCTGAGACCAGAAGGTGATCACGTCCGGCAAGTTGCGGTGGCTAGCGGTTTAGGTTGGTGAAAGCCTGATCCAAATTGAGCTTGGCCTCCGCACCGACATACTATTCCGATTTCGTGCTGCTGCGCGAACCGGGAGGTAACACTTCGAGGCTGCGACGATCCATCTGCGCCAGCACTTCATCAAAGCTGAAGAGGGATTGCCAACCAAGCCCGTTCTTAGCCCGGCTTGGATCATAAACACGATCAATGGTTCGTGGCAGGCTCCATCCTCTCTGCTCAAACTTGGCAGCAAGATCGGGCGCCCTACGTCTAATGGCTGAAGCCGCATCTATCGAAAGAGATTCGCAGTCTTGCATTATGAAGGGGCTGGCCGCCGACACGATGTAACGCTGGAAATGCGCCCCGGTATTCGACAAAGCTGCAGCGTGGGCGTCAGCGACGTCACGCGCATCGATGCCACGATGCAGCCTGTGAGCGGCCATTACGTCGCCTGGCTCCGGGAAGCTCCGCGACATGCGTAGAACCCGCACGGCAAATTCTGGACCAGCCATTTCTTCCAGTACATTTTCAGCCTCAATCTTCGTCCGATGATAGATGCTCTTCGGCAGGGGGGCCGCATCTTCGTCTATCCATGTGCAGGAACCGACCGAAACGGCGTACCCATAGAGGGCCGTCGTGCTGGTGAAAACGAACCGTTTCACGCCTGCGGCGATTGCCTCCCTTGAGATGAGCCGCGTTCCCTCCACGTGGATGCGCTGAAACTCTTCATTCGGCACTGTATCAACATAGGGGGCATGGAGTGCGGCGGTGTGAATTACCGCGTCTGCCCTCCGAAGAACCGGGCGCAGCAGCATCTCGTTGGCGAAGTCGCCGACAACATGGCTAGTCGAAAAGGGAGAGCGATCAATTCCAATGATCTCGTGTTGTCCACACAAGGCACCAAAAATGGCTCGGCCAATTCGCCCGGAACTACCTGTAAGAACTATACGCATGGACGGCTTTCAAAGATCTCGTTTCGATGGCTTCTCGGCCTTGAGCGCTTCATAGAGCGCGGTCTTCCCAATTCTGACGCGTGCGGCAGCCTCCGGGACATTAAGCCCGGCCGCCAGATGCTGGCGAGCTTTGACGAGCTTTTCGGGGGGTACGACGGCTTGGCGCCCGCCGCGCCGACCGCGTTCCTCAGCGGCTTGCAGCCCGGCGCGTGTCCTCTCCCGGATCAGATCGCGCCCGTCCGTGCCGCAATGCGTTCCTGGTCGCCGATTGAGTGGCGGCCCGGTGGGAGCAGGCTGTAGAAGCTTACGGGAAGTCCGTTACCTCTGAAGTCGCGATCGTCACGGCTTGATGCGCCGACGCATCGTCTCGGCCGATGGGGCAGGCGCTCCGAGCGGGCTGACATCCGTGCTTTCGTGCTCGGCCCTGTGGGAATGCCGGCATCCATGGGCGGCTCGCGCTGCCCCGGCGAAAAGACGCCGGGACAGCGCGAACCATTGGTTTCTCAGCGAGGCCGGAGCGATTCCAGCTCCTTGAGGCGCTTCATCGCGGCCTGCTGGTTGAGCAGCCCGTAGTTGATGCCGCCGGCATTGAGCGAACTGCCGGACTGGTAGGGATACTGGTCGAAGTCGGAGAAGAACTCCTTGATCTTCCCCTGTATGGGCACGAGCAGCCACATGTTCTGGGCCAGGAACTTCATGGCTTCGCCGCCTTCTTCGAGGCCGCGCTCGTAGGGGTCCATGCGCAGGTTGGTGATCATCGCCCAGGCCGTGACCTCGCGTGTGCCGGTCGCGATATTGCCCTTGGCCTGGGCAAAGCTGAGCTTCCAGTCGTTCCAGCGGATCGCGTTGAGATTTCCGGCCTGATCGAAATACATCAACGCGTCCCGGGGCGCGGTTTTGACCTCGCCCCTGAAATAGGGCCCGAAATCAAAGCCATCGAGATGGACCTTGAAGGTCTTGGTTCCCGCGGTGAAGCCGGCCTTCATCTTCTCCTTGATGTCTCCCGCCCCGGCGGCGGCGCAGAGCGTCGGGAACCAGTCGATCAGCGAGATCGTGTCGTTGAACTGCGTGCCGGGTTTGATCACGCCCGGCCAGCGCACCATCATGGGAATGCGCATGCCGCCTTCCCAGGTCGTGCCCTTTTCGCTCTTGAACGGCGTCATCGCGCCGTCCGGCCAGAGCGCGAGCTCGGCGCCGTTATCGGTCGTGTAGATCACGATCGTATTGTCGGCGATGCGCAGATCGTCGAGCTGCTTCAGGAGTTCGCCGACCATGCCGTCATGCTCGACCATGCCGTCGGCATGAATGCCCTTGCCGGTCTTGCCCATCGATTCCTTCTTCAGATGGGTGAAGACATGCATGCGGGTCGAGTTGAACCAGAGGAAGAAGGGGCGGTTCGCCTTCACCTGCCGGTCGACGAAATCCTTGGCGCCGGCCAAAAACTCCTCGTCGACCGTTTCCATGCGCTTGGTGTTGAGCGGCCCGGTATCTTCGATCTTGCCGTCGGCCGAGGACTTGATCACGCCGCGCGGGCCGAACTTGCGCTTGAACTCCGGGTCCTTCGGATAGAAGTAGCCCTCGGGCTCTTCCTCGGCATTCAGGTGGTAGAGATTGCCGAAGAACTCGTCGAATCCATGCCGCGTCGGCAGGTGCTCGTCGCGGTCGCCGAGATGGTTCTTGCCGAACTGTCCGGTCGCATAGCCTTGCGTCTTCATGACGTCGGCAATGGTCGGCATCCAGTCCTGGATGCCGTGCGGGTCGCCCGGCATGCCGATGGTCAGAAGACCGGTGCGGAACGGCTCCTGGCCGAGGATGAAGGAGGCGCGGCCGGCGGTGCAGCTCTGCTGGCCATAGCTGTCGGTGAAGATCGCACCTTCCTGCGCGATGCGGTCGATATTGGGCGTGCGGTAGCCCATCATACCCATGGTGTAGGCGCTGATCTGGGGAATGCCGATATCGTCGCCGAAGATCACGACGATGTTGGGCTTGCGCCCTGCGGAGCCCGCCGGTGCCGCGGGCGCGGGCTGCGCCTGGGCGATCGCGGCCGAGCCCGACAGCCCCGCCGCGGCGAGCGCTGTGCCTCCGAGCAGGATGCTGCGGCGATCGACGATTTTTTCAGTATTACCCGGGAGTTCAGCCGGCGTAGCCTTCGGATTCATAGCAAAATCCCTTCATATGCAGCAGAAACGGCGGAAGGAGATAGCGTGGTCCAAGCAGAGGCACTGTGCCCGCTGGCTACTTCATGCGCAAGAAGGGGAGCCTTTGCTCGTCCTGCAGAGGGCGAATGCCAGCGCTGCTACGGGCGTGAGCGCGGCCGTTCGACCGGACGCTACTGGATGCCTCAGTCATTTGGGGCAATGGCCGCCGCAAGAGGAGTGCCGGCTTGTCTCGATTTGGCGCCCCAGCGGATTCAGGCCGGGAGCGAACGGACCCGATAGGCACAGCGGCGCGCGCCCGCCGGGATATGCTCGATGCGCTCGACCTCGACATCTGCCCCGAGAACGGCCCGGAAGATCGCCAGCTCCGAACGGCACAGGCCCTGGCAGGCGGTCGCCGCCGCGCAGATCGGGCAATGGTTCTCGATGAACAGAAAGCGGCCGGGCTCCTCCTCGACAATCCCGGCCATATAGCCTTCGCGGCTGCGGATTTCGGCGAGCGCGGCCAGTTTGCGCCGAAGGGGGGCGCCTTCACCGACATGCGCGCGATAGGCGGAGAGGCAGGCCTGTTCGCGGTGTGCGATCAGCTGCTGCAGCCCGGGCTCGCCAAAGACAGTCCGGACGGACTGCAGCAGGTCGAGCGTCAGGTCGGAATGACGGTCGGGGAACCGGTCATGTCCCTGCCGCGAGAGCGCCCAGTATTTCTTCGGCCGGCCACGCCCTTCCTGCCGGTCATGGCTCGTCACCAGGCCGTCGGCTTCGAGCTTGAGCAGATGCTGCCTTGCGCCAGCCGGCGTCATGTCGAGCCGCGCCGCGATCGCCGCCGCCATCTGCGCGCCGCGCGTCTTCAGATGGAACAGCATCCGCTCCCGGCTGCGCTCGTCGCCCTGGCCTTGGCTGTCGTTGTCTTGACTCATGGCTCTCAATTTAGATAGCGATTGGTTTCTAAATTAAATCACCTTGCGAGTCGATGCAAGGCATGGCGCGCCGCGGGCGGGGACAGACGGACATGGATCGGGACGCGTCTGCCACGCAATGGCGGGATCTTCTGGACTGGACCTGGCTGCCGACTCTCGCGATCCTGATGAGCGGCGTGCTGCTGCAGTCGATGAACTCCCTGCTGCTGACGACGGTGCTGCCTTCGATCGCCGCCGAACTCGGCGGCGCGGGCATGCTGAGCCTGCCCGCGACCGCCTATGTCGGCGCCTCGATCGTGGCGGCCAGCGGGGCTGGCCTGCTGACGACCCGATACGGCGTCCGGGACACCTTATGCGTCGGGGTGGTGATCTTTGGCCTGGGCGCGCTGGTCTGTTCGTTCGCGGCGAGCATGGAATGGGTCATAGCCGCGCGCCTTGTCCAGGGTTTCGGCGGCGGTCTCGAAGTGGGGGCGGCCTATACCGCGGTGCGGGCGATCTTCCCCCCGAGACTCTGGCCGCGGGTCATCGCATTGATGGCGACGAGCTGGACGATTTCCGTCTTCGCCGGGCCGCTCGTTGGCGGCCTGTTCGCACGCGCCGGCCATTGGCGCGGCGCCCTCATCGTGACCGTGATCCTCTCGGCCATCCTGGCGGTGGCTGCCGCGCTCGTGCTGCCTGCGAACCGATCGGCAGAGCGCACCAGTGCGTCGCGCCTTCCGGCCGGTCGGATCGGGTTGATCTGCCTGGCAATTACGGCGATGTCGGCGGCATCGCTCGTCCAGGCGGCCAGCGCCAAGGCAGGCCTCATCCTTGTGGCGGTCGCAGCGCTCGCCCTGATGCTGCGGTTCGACCGCGGAGCACCGGTGCGCCTGCTGCCGAGCGATGCGTTCTCGTTCAGGACCGAGACCGGCATCGGCCTCTGGCTCATCCTGCTGCTCTGCATCGCCTTCAGCCCGCTGCACATCTATCTGCCCGTCTTCCTGCAAAGGCTGCGGGGCCTCGATCCGCTCGAGGCCGGGTTCATGGTTGCTAGCGGTTCGCTGGCCTGGACGATCGCGTCCGTGCTGGTCTCCGGCCTGACCGGTCCCTGGCCGAGGCGCCTGCTGCTCTCGGGCCCCGTCCTTATGGCCGGCGGCCTGATCGCGCTGGGCCTGCTCCTGCAGAGCCCGGCGCCGAGCTACGCCCTGATCCCCGCCGTCGTCGTGCTCGGCATCGGGATCGGGCAGGCCTGGCCCTTTGTCGGCCCGACGATCATGAACGGCGCAAAGCCCGGGGACGAGGCGGCGGCCGCCTCCGCCGTCCCGACCATCCAGCAGACCGGCCTGGCCCTTGGCGCGGCGTTGGCGGGCGTGGTCGCGAATGCCAGCGGCTTTGCCTCGGCCGTCACCGACGCCGAGATCGGGAATGCGGCCTTCTGGGTTCCGGCCTGTTTCGCCATCGCCGCCGGCCTGGCATGGCTGGCGAGCGTCCGGCTCTACCGGCAGCGGCGCGCCAGTCCCGGCTCGGGAGCCGGGACGTAGAGCAGTCCCAAGCGCGCAGCTGCTCTCGCTAAGTTGAAGCGACATAACGGCTCAAGGCTTCACTCATCGGACCCGATTCGGTATCCGCTGCGATGATCTAAGCGGCTGTGATTGCATCGGCTTTCCCAAGAGCTGCAATCCATCGCGCCTGCCGATGCTTGAGCACCGCCGCCGGGAGGTCACGCTGGAGCCGCATTTGGTCAACACAACCCGATGCGCAAGCGTACGTGCCAGGTCAGGACATCGCTATGTACTTGTTCTCGTTAGCAGCGGCTGTCTGCGCCATCGGGTGTATACTTGTCCATTACGAGTTCCTGCGTTTGATATCGGGCAGCGCGGCGCATCTTTCCGTCGCGCCAAGGCAGAGAATTGTCTTCGTTGTTGCCGGAAGCATGATCAGTCATCTCATTCAGATCCTGATCTTTGCGCTGTTGCTTTGGCTGCTCTCCGTTGCCGTGAATGAAGAGGTGTTCGGGATCGGCATTCCCGTGTCGTTCCAGCAATCGCTCTATGTTTCCTTTGAATCCTACGCCTCTCTCGGCAGCAGCAACGCGCTGCCCTTCGGCCCCTTGCGGATTTTCATCGGCGTCGAGGGTCTGTCGGGGCTGGTGGTGATCGGCTGGACCTCGGCCTTCACCTATTGGTGCATGACGCAGTACTGGAACGACCACTGAGGCCGATCGTGTCGCCTGGCCGGCAAGGGCGATGAGGCGGAGGCCAGATCAGATCTGGAAAGTCTCATCCTGGCAATGGCTTGGATGGCCTGATTCGCGTGATACCTGACATCCGGTCCGGCTGGGCGAGGTCAGGAGCGGGCCTGGCGGCCTTGCCGGGCGCGCTCGCCGGTCCCGCGTCTCAGCGCTGTCCGGCCAGGAGAGGCGCCAGCAGCGCGATGCCCTTCTTCACGGCGTCGAGGTCGAGGCCGGCATAGCCGAGAATGAACCCGGCTTCGCGTGGCCGGGGCCCGGCTGGATCATAGAGCGGCGAGACCGGATAGAGCCCGACGCCGGCGGCGCGTGCGGCCGATACGATCCCGGGCTCGCGCTCGGCCGCGACATCCGTGAGCCAGGCGACGACATGCAGGCCCGTATCGGCGCCTTCGATGGTCACGATCGGCCCAAGCTCCTCGGCCAGGGCCTGGAGCAGCACGGCCCGTCGCTCGGCATTGCTCCGGCGGATGCTCCGGACATGGCGCTCATAGGCGCCCTCGCTCAGGAGATCGGCCAGCGCCTCCTGCTCCAGGAGAGGCGTGTGCCGGTCGGTCAGGCGCTTCGCCTCGACAAAGGCGGGGGTAAGCGACGGCGGGACGACGAGATAGCCGAGGCGCAGCGCCGGCGAGAGCGTCTTGGAGAATGTCCCGGCATAGATCACCGCGTCGGGCTCGAGCGCCTGCAAGGGCGGGATCGGCGCGACGTCATGGCGATACTCGCCGTCATAATCATCCTCGATGATCGAGGCGCCGCTGTCTGCAGCCCAGGCCAGCAGCGCGCGCCTGCGCGTCGCCGAGAGAACGCTGCCGAGCGGAAACTGGTGCGAGGGCGTGACGTAGGCGAGCCGAGCCGGGGGCAGGGCATCGGTCACCAGCCCATCCCGGTCGACCGGAACCGGGCGGGCGATGCCGCCGGCTGCCGCGAAGGCGTGGCGGGCGAGCAGATAGCCGGGGTTCTCGATCACGAAGGCGTCGCCGGGGTCGAGCAGCAGCCGCGCGCAGAGATCGAGCCCCTGCTGCGACCCGTTGACGATGATGATCTGCTCGGCCGAGCAGGTGATGCCGCGGGCCCGCCAGAGATAGCCTTGCAGCGCGGCGCGAAGCGCAGGCGCTCCTTGCGGATCGCCATAGCGCAGCCGCAGGCTACGTCGCAGGCTGACCCTGTTCAGGGCGCGGCGCCAGGCGAGCACGGGAAAATCGGCGCCGGAGAGATCGCCATTGCGAAAATCCGCAATCGGGGCCGGCTGCGTCGCGGCCGGCCGGGGCAGGGCGAGCAATCGCTGTGCGAAATCCGAAAGATGCCGGGGCTGGGAGAGCTGCGCCGGTACAGGCGCTGCCGCACCGAGCCCCTTGGCCACGATCGGTCGCGCGCCGGCCCGGCTGATCAGGTAGCCTTCGGCGATCAACTGGCCATAGGCGAGTGTCACCGTCGTGCGGGACGCTCCCCATTCGGCTGCAAAGATCCGGGTGGAGGGCAGGCGGTCGCCAGGCTGGTAGGCGCCGGCATGGATCTGTTCCTTGATTGCCGCGATGATCCGGCGCGCGACGCCGTCAGTGAACTGGACCACATCAAACCTTCGGAACTGGCCGTTTCCAGAAAGCCAGATTGGGCGCATCTCTCTTGGCAGCACAAGGAGTTCCGCAATGTATACCCCGCCAGCCTTCCGTGACGATGACAGGGACAGCGTGAGGGCGACGATCCGCGCCTGCAGGCTCGCCACTTTGATCACCGGCACCGTCGATGGCGTGCTGGCGACGCCCTTGCCGCTCTTCCTCGAGGAGAACGAGGGCGAGCATGGCGTGCTCTATGGCCATCTCGCCAAGGCCAACCCCCAAGGCCGGACCACGGCGCTGGGCGAGGCGCTCGCGATCTTCATGGGCCCGGACGCCTATGTCACGCCCTCCTGGTACGAGACCAAGCAGGAGACCGGGAAGGTCGTGCCGACCTGGAACTATGTCGCGGTCCATGCCTATGGCCCGATCGAGTTCTTCGACGACGCGACGCGCCTTCTCGACGTCGTGACCCGCCTGACCAACCTGCACGAGGGCGAGCGCGCCAAGCCCTGGACGGTGTCCGAGGCCCCGCCCGATTTCGTGCAGGCGCAGCTGCGCGGCATCATCGGCCTGCGCCTGCCGATCACCCGGCTGGAGGGCAAGCGCAAGCTCAGCCAGAACCGCAGCCCGGCCGACCGCGCCAATGTGGCGGCAGGTCTGGCGGCGAGCGATCGCGCCACGGACCGCGAGGTCGGAGCGCTGATCCCGCTTTGACGATGGCTTGCGCTGACGTTCGAGCAGGCGGCTACGACAGGGCGCGGCTGAGCCATCGCAGCCGGGCTGCGGCCATCATGCCACCTTCAGGCTGAGGCGCCGCTTATCCGCAGCGTTCAGGTCTCCCGGGCCGTCCTGTCTCCCTGACCGCCGGCTTCAACCGGCCCCTTCCTGCAGCATGCGCTCTGCCAGCTCGCCGCATCGGACGGGGCGCGCGCCATGCTCGGCGGCAAGATCCGCGAGGCGTTTCAGCATGGGCAGGCGCGCGGCGCGCCCGATGCCGATATCGGCGCGCGGATGGAAGGTGAGGCAGGCATAGCCTTCGACGGCCAGCAAGGCCGTCAGTTCCTCGTTGAGCAGCGCCTCGGCCCGGTCCTGGGTGACGCGGCGGCGGAAATGCGTCGCGTCGGTCAGCCCCTCCGAGATCGGCAGTTCGATCATGCCGGCGCCGCCATGCTCGGCCAGCGAATACGGCGCATCGTCGTCGAGGAAGCTTGAATCGTAGAGGTAGCCGAGCCGTTGCAGGATCGGGATCGTGCGTTGCGACAGGGTCCCTGTCGGCGAGCGGAAGCCGATGGGTGCCGTGCCAGTCAGCCGGGTCAGGATGACATGGGCCTCCTCGATGACGGCATCCTCCTCAGGCCCCAGTCTGGCATGCTCCTCGAAGGCGCGGCCGTTGCAGGCGATTTCGTGCCCGTCGTTCATGCAGCGCTCCAGCAGCGTCGGCATGCGCAGGGCCTCGCTCGAGGGCCAGAAGAAGGTCGCTGGCAGGCCGAAATCGCTGAGCGCATCGAGCACGCGCGTCAGGCCGATGCGATAGGTGTAGCGGCCATGCGCATCGCGGCCGAACAGTTCGGCTTCCGGAAGCGTTGCCGCCTCCGGCCCGATGCCGTGGACGTTGACGGTGAGGAGAAGGCTCATGAACGCGCCTCCCGCCCGGTCGCGCGCGGCTCGCGCCAGGTTGCGGGATCGGCGAGGCAATGCTCGGCGATCTCCCTGCAGGTCATGAAGCGCACGCCCGGCACGGCCCTGGCATAGGCGAGGAAGCGATCGACCGCAGCCGCGCGGGCCGGTGTCCCCGAGCCGCCGCCGGCCTTGGGATGGATCGTCAGGTGGACATAGCCGTCGCGGTCGAGGATCGCGTCGAACTCCTGGATGAAGTTGCGTTCGACTTCCGATGCGAGCGCGCCGCCGCTGTGATAGAGCGGGAAATCGTCGAGCGAGACGGTGTTGTTGGGCACGATCGCGAAGCTGTCATCGAGCAGATAGGGCAGGTCCTCGTCCTTTTCGCTCGCATCGTAGCGGTAGCCGAGGCGGCGCAAGGTCGGCAGGGTGAGCCCGGTCTTGCGTCCCGAGGGCGAGCACCAGCCGACAGGCGCCTCGCCGACGAGCTCCGTCAGGATGCGATGCGTCTTTTCCAGAAGCTCCGGCTCGCGCTCGCCGAGATCGAAGCCCTCATGCTGATAGCCATGGGCCGCGATCTCGTGGCCGGCACGATGCATCCTGAGAAAAGGCTCCGGCCAATGCTCGGCATCATAGCCGCAGCAGAAGAAGGTCGCCTTGATGGCGTGACGCTCCAGCATGTCGAGATAGCGGCCGACGCCGCGGCGCAGGGCATAGTTGCCGCGGCTGTTGATGCCGAGCGGATTCTGGCCGCGCCCGGCTTCGACGGACGGTCCATCGACATGGATCGTCACGCAGATGACGGCTCGCGCGCCATCCGGCCACAGCGCCCCCGAGGGGCGAGCATCCCATCCGTCCTGCATGCCGATTCCCGTCATCTGAAATATCCGCAAATATTGGCGCCAATCTGCGTCACAGCCCAATGGCGCGAGCAACCGGCAAGGCCCGCCATCCCTGGTGCGCCTGCGGATGTCCTGTCGAAATGAAGTCGGAGGGGGATGTGCACTTTCGAGGGGCAATGACCGAGCCGGCGGTGACCGCCAGGCGCCCGAGTTCGGGCCTCGCCAGTGCCCTGTCGATCGGCTATCCCAGTCCTGCCGTCTCGATGCGAGGACATGCCATGGCCCGGGCCTACAAGGTCGTCGATGCGTTTTCCGCCAAGCCGCTGCTCGGCAATCCGGTGGCGGTCATTCTCGACGGTGCGGGCCTCAGCGACGCTGCGATGCAGGCGATCGCGCAGTGGACCAATCTGTCCGAGACCACCTTCGTGCTGCCGCCGACACGCGGAGATGCCGATTACCGGCTGCGGATTTTTACGCCCGGAAGCGAGCTGCCCTTTGCCGGTCACCCGACGCTCGGCAGCGCGCATGCGGTCATCGAGGCCGGGCTGGTTGCCCCGCGCGGCGGCAGGCTGGTGCAGGAATGCGGGGTCGGCCTCGTCGCGATCACGGTCGAAGGGGAGGGCGCGGCGCGCCGGCTGATCCTTGCGCTGCCGCCGGCGACCGTCACAACCCTGCCGACGGCTGAACTCGTCGAGCTGGAGGCAATCCTCGGCCATGAGATCGTCCGCGAGGCGAGCCCGGCCATCGTCAATGTCGGGGCGGTCTGGCTCATTGCCGAGATCGCCGGCGCAGAGGCGCTGCTGGCGCTGAAACCCGATTTTGCGCGCTCGGCTGCCTTCGAGCGCCGCCTGGGCGTCACCGGCATCACGGTCTTCGCCAGGCGCGAGGGCAGCGGGCCGGAGATCGAGGTCCGGTCCTTCGCGCCCTCCTGCGGCGTGAACGAGGACCCGGTCTGCGGCAGCGGCAATGGCAGCGTCGCGGTGTTCCGGGCCGCGCGCGGGCTCTTGCCCGCTGGGGGCACGCGCTACGAGGCGGCCCAGGGCCGCTGCGTCGGGCGCGACGGCACGATCGCCATCTCGGTGGATGCCGACGGCAAGGTCCAGGTCGGCGGAGCCTGCGTCACCACCGTCAACGGCTCGCTTCTGCTCTGAGGGCTTTTGCTATGAGGGCTTTCGCTCGCTGTCGCATCGCCTAAGCCCGGACGCCGATCGGCACCTTCCTGGCGAAGGGAACGAACGCCATGGCTGCGATCGTGAGGACGGCAACCAGTCCCCAGGCCTCGTTGATCGACAGGACCAGGGCTGCCTTCTCGGCCAGTGGCTGAAGCAGCGCCTGGGTCTGGGCGTCGAGCGGCCCGGGCGGCCGCATCGCCATGAGTTCGAGGGGCACACCGATGAACTTCGCCGTCTCGACATCGCCTCTTTGCAGCCGCTCCATGATCGCCGTGCCGTGCACGGGCGAGCGGCTGTAGATCACGGTGTCGATCAGGGCGAGACCGATCGCACCGCCCAGGTTTCGCATCAGGTTGAACAGGCCGCTGGCGTCGGGAACGCGCATCGGGGGAAGCTGTCCCAATGCCAGACGCGTTGGTGGCAGAAGGCAAAACATGATGGCCAGGCCACGGACCACCTGCGGCCAGAACATCGCGTCATAGTCGGTCTGCGGGGTCTGAAAGGCACTCAGTCCCAGGCCGAGGGCGAAGAGGGTAAAGCCGATGCCGGTCAACAAGCGGACATCGACACGACGCTCCAGAGCGACGGCGGCCGGCGCGATGGCAAGTTGGGCGGCGCCGGTCACCAGCATGATCTCACCGATCTCGAGCGCATTGTGATCGCGCACGAAGGCCAGGAAGACCGGCATCAAATAGACAGATCCAAACAGCCCGATGCCGAGAACGAAGCTGAGGATGCTGCCGATCATGAAATTCCGGTCCGCAAAGCTTCTCAGTTCGACGATCGGAGCATCGGCTTGCAAAGTCCGCCTGATGAAGCCGAGACCGCTCGCCAGGCTCAGCGCGATCAGCCCCAGGATCAGGCCCGAGATCCAGCCGTGCTGAGGTGCCTCCTTCAATGCGATCTCGATCGCTGCCAGCGCGATCGCCATCAGCACCAGGGACAGGGCATCGAGCTTGCGCGCTTCGATGAGACTCGGCTTGTCACGTGGCAGGAGAAAAGCGGCAAGTGCTGCCGAGACGATGCCGGGAATGACATTGATCAAAAACAGCCAATGCCAGGAATAGGTCTGCGTGATCCACCCGCCGACGATCGGCCCGACCGTTGGCGCGAGCACGGCAAAGACGCCAGCCAACGTCGTGGCGATGGCCTGCCTGCTCGGCGGGAAGAGCAGAAAGACAGCCGAAAAAACCGCGGGAATCAGGGTGCCGCCTGAAAACCCCTGGAGGACGCGCCAGGCGACCAGGGCGGTGAACGACTGGCTTGCCGCACAGCCGATGGAGGCCGCGGTAAAGACGGCGAGCGCCACGACGAACAGCCAGCGCATCGAGAGAACGCGCGTCAGGAAACCCGTCAGCGGAATCGCGATGACCTCGGCGATGAGATAGGCGGTCTGGACCCAGCTCATCTGGTCGGGCGGAATGTCCAGTGCGCTCTGGATCGTCGGCAGGGACGTGACGACGACCTGCACGTCGAGGATCGCCATGAACATGCCGATGCACATGGCGGCAAAGCCGATCCATGTCGCAGCGGTGACGCGCCTTTCGCCGATCGCATCAGCCGGTGGCGGCATGGCGAGCCTCTTCAAGCGCAGCATTCTCGGCGCGGATGCGGATCGTCAGGATGAGGCCGTTGGCGATCGAAAAGGCAAGCGCGAACCATGGCAGGCCAAGGCACAGCGGCAGGACAGCGATCTCGCCAATGACGACGATGTAGTTCGGGTGCGACACGAACCGATAAGGGCCCCGTGCCACGAGCCTCTCGCCGGGTGCGACGATGATGCGGGTCGTCCAACGCCGGCCGAGCGTCATCAGAACCCAAAGGCGCAGCCCTTGAAGCAGGAGGAAAGCCGCGAGCCAGCCGAGATGGAGCGCTTGTGCCCAACCGAGCAGCCAAAGTCCGATCAGCCAGGCTGCGTGCAGCAGGACGATCAGCGGATAGTGGCCGGCAGCCTTCTCCACGGCGCCTTTGGCGAGCAAGGCAGACGTGTTTCTATGCGCGAGCCAGAGTTCTCCGATCCGCTCGGCCGTCACCAGGGCCAGCAAGACGATGGCCGGTGTCATGTCCCTTGCCGCAGCGAGGCGCAGCTCACGGTGAAGCCCGGCCCCATCGCCATCAGCAACGTGCGCGAGGGCAGGCCTGCCGCGATCGCACGCTGGAGGACGAAGAGGGCGGTCGGAGCTGACATGTTGCCATAGTCGGACAGGACGACGCGTTCATGGTCGAGCGCGCCTTGCGCGAGTGAAAACGCGCTTTCCAGGGCCTCGATCACCTTCTTCCCGCCGGGATGACAGGCAAACAGATCGATGTCGGACAACGACAGCCCTTCACGCTCCAGGATCCCTGCAATGGCTGGATTGATCCGCTCCTCCGCGAAGGGCGGGATCGCCCGGTCGAAGATCACGCCAAAGCCCTGGGGATCGACCGTCCAGCCCATGATATCCAGCGTATCGGGCCACATGTGCTGCCCGGTCATCTCGACCGTGGCGATGCCGTCCGGCCCTGCTTTCAGGATGCAGGCTGCTGCGCCATCGCCGAACAAGGCGGTCGCAACGATGTTGGCCTTCGTCAGAACATCGAGTCGGAAAGCCAGCGTGCAGATTTCGACAGCCACGAGCAGGATTGTCGAACCCGGGCGGGACGCGGCCAGGCGAGAGGCGATCGAGAAACCCGATACGCCGCCGGCACATCCCAGGCCGAACACCGGGACACGTTCGACGTCGCTTCTGAAGCCAAGTCTTTCGGCGACACGGGCATCGAGGCTCGGAGTCGCTATGCCCGTCGACGAGACCGTCACGATCGTGTCGATCTCGGACGCCTGTAGCCTGGCGGCGCCCAGCGCCTGCGTCGTTGCATCCACGAACAGGTCGCACGCGCCAGCGACATAGGCGCCGCTGCGCTCGGGCCATCCCAATGGCTGCAGATACCACTCGATCGGCCGGACGGCATAGCGGCGGCTGATGCCCGAATTTTCGAAGACGCGCGCAAGTTGCTCGAAATCGGGATAGCGGCCGGCAAAGCTCCCATGGGCGGCTGCCGCCACATCGCGCTGGCGAAACTCATGGGGCGGAACAGCCGTCGCGACGGAAACGAGCTTGACCGGGTGAGCCATAGCCACTTCCAGGCATGGCGCGCGGCGCCGCCCGATGCGGGCGGACCTGCAACGCCATGCCGACTATGCTTCAGCGAGCCCGCAAGTTCCAGAGGCAGGCTTGCGTATTACGCCGCGTGCGTCGCCATGCGACGAAGGCACGAGACGGTGGATCGTTGGACTGGCCTTTCAGCCTTGCCTCTCGGAACATTGTGCACGCTGAGAGACGCGTGCACCCGACGCTGAAACAGCCAGGAAAGCGGCATCGCTCTTGCTCAGTGCGGGCCCTTAGCTATATTTTTAGCTAAGGAGATGCTCATGGCCCAGTTCTCGGTTCACGAGGCCAAGACCAACCTGTCCAAACTGATCGCTGACGCCCTGGAGGGTGCAGATGTGGTCATTGCCCGAGGCAACGTGCCTGTGGTGCGCCTGGTGCCGGTCAGACCACGCGGCAAGCGGCGCTTTGGGGTACTCAAGGGAAAGATCGCCGTCGATGCGCGCTTCGACGAGCCGCTGCCCGAGAATGAACTCGGCGGCTGGAATCTCACGTGAGGCTGCTGCTCGATACCCATGCTCTGATCTGGTGGCTGGCAGGTGACGAGGCGCTGAGCCCCCGTGCCCGAGAGGCTATTGGGGACGAGGGCAACAGCATCGCCGTCAGCGCCGCCTCGGCCATGGAGGTCGCCACCAAGTTCCGCATTGGCAAGTGCCCCCGCGCGGCGCTGCTCGCGCAGGACTTCGAGGCGATCATCGCAGATCAGGGCTTTGCCGAGCTGGCGGTCACCGTCCACCACGCTGCGGGCCGGCGAGATGAACATTGCGCACAAGGATCCGTTCGACCGCCTCCTCATTGCCCAGGCTCAATCCGAGGACATGGTGCTGATTTCGAACGAAGCATTGTTCGACAGCTTCGCAATCAAACGCCTTTGGTAGCGGGTTAGCAGACATGCCCGGGGTCGGGGGTGGGGCGTTCCGGAACTGGTGGCGGCCCGCCAGCAACGTCTGAGATGGGTGGCGAGCCGAAGTTGGCGCCTTGTCCGAAACCGGTCATAGGGCTCCAGACAATGATGCGCTCCCAATCTCGATGCTGAGGGCGCGTTTTCACAACCTCAAGCCAAACGAAAAATGGGCCGCCCCCGGCAGCCCGTTTCCGTATAAAGTCGAGGAGGCTCAGCCCTTGTCGACGACTTTCTTCACGGCGTCCCTACGCTGCCAAGCGCCTGCTGGGCTTCGCCCTTGCGGCCCCTGGACGGCGCCCCCAGGCAGGAACGACTACACCGAATAGTCGATCGAGAGCATGTGGTCCTTGCCCATGCGGTCGCCATAGACCGGGAACTTGGTCAGAGACGTGTCGATCGCATGAACGTCGGCGGTGCTGAGCTGCACGCGGCCCGCCCCCAGATTTTCCAGCAGATGGGTTTTGCTGCGCGTGCCCGGGATCGGGACGATATTCGGGCTCTTCGCCATAAGCCAGGCGAGCGCGATTTGTGACGGCGTCGCGCCCTTCTTGGCTGCGTAGTCCTTCAGCCACTCGACGATCGGCATGTTGAGGGGCATGAACTCCTTCGAGAACCGTGGGAAGCCCGCACGGAAGTCCGTCTTCTCGTCGTACGTCGTGCTCGGATCGTACTTGCCGGTCAGGAAGCCCATCGCCACGGGCGACCACGGCACAAGGCCGATACCCAGCTCGTTGCAGGTGTCGAGGATGCCGTTCAGCTCTACGTTGCGGGTCCACATCGAATATTCGTTCTGAACAGCCGTGACCGGCTGCACGGCATGCGCGCGGCGGATGGTTTTCGCGCTTGGCTCCGAAAGGCCGAAGCCCAACACCTTGCCCTGCTTGATGAGGTCCTGCACGGCGCCGGCGACGTCCTCGATCGGCACCGCGGGATCGACGCGGTGCTGGTAGTACAGATCGATGTGATCGGTCCGAAGACGCTTCAGGGACTCCTCGACAACGCGCTTGATGCGCTCCGGCCGGCTATCGAGCGCAACGGTCCCATTGATTGCGAAGCCGAATTTGGTCGCGATCTTGACCTTGTCCCGGAACGGCTGGAGCGCCTCGCCGACGAGCTCCTCATTGATGTAGGGGCCGTACACCTCAGCCGTGTCGAAAAATGTCACGCCATTCTCGAACGCTGTGCGGATGGTCTTGATGCCTTGGTCCTTGGGGACGGGCCCGTTGTAATTGCCGCTCTGGTTCATGCAGCCGAAGCCAAGCTCCGAGACTTCCAAATTGGCGAGCTTGCGGGTCTTCATCGTGATCATCCTTGGGGGCTGGACCGTCTGAGCACTGGCATTCGACCAGGTGGCGATCTGTGCGGCAGCGGCTCCGGCGAGGAAGGTGCGGCGGCTGAGAGGGGTGTATTCGGCCATTGGTCGTCCTCTGGCTTGCGGGGCGGCATCAGCCGCCGTGTCGATGGCCATACGTAGCCCAGGCGGCGCCTTTCGATTAGGCTGCACACTTCGCTTGGGTCTATCGAAGATGTGCATCAATGAAGCGCGATGAACTGAACGACCTTGCGGCTTTCCTGGCCGTGGCGGAGGCGGGAAGCTTCACGCGAGCGGCGGCCAAGCTCGACATGTCGCAGTCGGCCCTGAGCCACGCCATCCAGCAGTTGGAAGAGAGGTTGGGCATCCGGTTGCTGGCGCGAACGACGCGCAGCGTCTCGCCGACGGAAGCCGGGCGGCGCCTGATGCGGACGTTGAAGCCCGCGTTGACGGACATTTATGCCGAGATCGCGGGCTTGAGCGAACTGCGCGACAAGCCCGCCGGAACGCTGCGCATCACCACGGTGAAGCATGCGGCCGTATCGGTTCTTTTGCCGAAGCTCCGCACTTTCATGGCCGAGCATCCCGATATTGCGATCGAAATATCGGCAGACGAGGCCTTGATGGACATCGTCGCCGGGAATTTTGATGCTGGCGTGCGTCTGGGAGAGCGGCTTGAGAACGACATGATCGCGGTCCGGATTGGACCCGAGATGCGCTCGGCGATCGTTGGATCGCCAGCCTACTTCGCAAGACACCCTGTCCCGGTCTCGCCGCACGATCTGACGCAGCACAACTGCATCAACTACCGCCAGACGGGCTCCGGTGGCCTTTATGCCTGGGAATTCGAGAAGGACGGGCAGGAGCTGTCCGTGCGCGTGGCGGGCTCGCTTGTGTTCAGCGATGCCGACCTCATTCTACAGGCAGCGCTCGACGGACATGGGCTGGCCACGACCTTTGAAACGCAAGCCGAGGGCCACGTCGCTTCCGGCCGACTCATGCGTGTCCTGAAGGATTGGTGCGCGCCCTATCCAGGGTTCTTCCTCTACTATCCAAGCCGGCGACAAACACCGCCTGCCATGGCAGCTCTAATCGAAGCGCTGCGCTATCGCACTTGAGTTCGTCCAACTGAGCCTTCCGACTGCCGTTGGCAGCGTCACGAAAGGGAGCCAGCGGGCCCCGCCGTCTATCGTTGAGCGGATCTGCCGCAAAGCGGACGTCCCGGACGTCGACAATGGGTTCGATTTCGGAAGTGGCGGCGGCCCGCCAGCAACGTCTGAGATGGGAGGGAGGCTGCCATCGACGATCAGAGAAGCGGCTCGCCGTCCTTTGGAAGCCGTAGCGGGAGCTGGCGCACCGTCATAGTGCACACGACCATGTTGGCCGTTCCGACGCTGAGGGTAGGCTTGGCGATCCGCTCACGTTCGGCGGCCGTGTTGTCGATCTCGTGGCATGCAGGCAGGCATCGCACGCTGTGCCCTCGAACGGCAGGGACACGCGCTCTGCCCGGTTTATTGCATCGGCCCGAAAAGTGGATTGCGGCTTTCGGGGCAAAACCGATGCAAACACATAGGGTTAGATCATCGGACCGGATACGATTTCCGGTCCGATGATCTGGCGCCGCTACCGGATGAGCGACCTCGCTGCCGGCTGGATCCCGACATGCCTTGACGCCCATGCCCCGCCGCCGATGCCTGACCTCGACCGGGTGAGCCCGATCAGGCTTCCGAGGTGCGCAGACGCTCTTCTGCCTCCGCCGCCGGCTCGGCCCTTTGCTCCGTGCCGCGCCCGAGGAAGGCGAAGACGACGATCGCGGTGACGACCGTGATGGCGCAGAGCATCACGAGCAATGTCGCGAAGGCGTCGCCATAGCTCTGGACGAGCGCGGTCCGGCTCATCTGCGGCAAGGCGGCCACGGCGCTCGCGATGTCGCCGGTGACGAGCCGTTGGGCGGCCGGACCCGCATGCGCTGCGGTCGCGCCAGCCGCAAGATGGCCGGCCGTCAGGGCAGACAATACGGCGCTGACCACGGCGAGCGCCACGCCTTCGCCGGCCACGCGCGTGGTGCTGAAGATGCCGGTCGCCATGCCGGCGCGCTCCTTGGGCACGACGCTGACTGCAAGCCCGTCCATCAGCCCCCAGGGCAGGCTGATGCCGATGCCGATCAGCGCCATCGGCAAGGCGATGCCCATCGTCTCGCCGCCGAGCGGAACGCGGCTCAGCCAGAACAGGCCGGCCGCGCAGATCAGCAAGCCTGCGCCGCAGATCGTCGCCGGCGCGAACCAGCGCGTCAGCAGGCCAGCCGCGATCGGCAGGACCAGCAGCGGCGCAGACAGTGCGATCATCAGCCGGCCGGCGGCGATCTCGCTCAGGCCCTCGATACCGATGAAGCGCACGGGCAGCAGGATCAGCAGCACGACGAAGGCATAGGCCGGCGCGGCGGCCAGCAACTGCACCCCGACGAACCGCGGGTAGCGGAACAGGGTGAGGTCGAGCATCGGCCGAGCGACACGGCCCTCGATCACGACGAAGGCGATGAAGAGCAGGACGGAGCCCGCCAGCAGGCTCATCACGGTGGGCTCGGACCAGCCGCGCTCCGGCGCCAGCAGGACACCATAGGTGAAGAGCGCCAGGGCCAGCGTGAAGCTGGCGGCGCCGGGCCAGTCGAGCCCGGCGGCGTCGGGATCGCGCGATTCCCGCAGGACGCGCGCGCCCAGCGCCAAAGCGAGCACCGCCAGTACGATCACGATCCCAAAAATGCTGCGCCAGCCGAAAGCGTCGATCATCAGGCCCGAAGCGATCGGCCCGAAGGCAAGGCCGACGCCGAAGCTCGTGCCGACGATGCTGAAGGCGCGGATGCGCGACGCGCCATCGAATTCCTGTGCGAGCGCCGCCATGCCGCCGGAAAAGGCGGCTGCCGCCGCGACGCCCTGGGCCGCGCGGCCCAGATCGAACCACAGGATATCGGGTGCAACGGCCAGCGCCATGGAGAGCACCGCGAACGCGCCGACGCCGATGAGGAAGACGCGCTTGCGGCCATAGGCATCGGCCAGTCCGCCCGCTGCCATCAGGCTCGATCCGAAGGTCAGCATGAAGGCGTTGGTGACCCAGTTGAGCGCGATCGGGCTGCCGCCCAAAGCCTTGCCGATGGCAGGAAGCGCCACGGCCGGCCCGGTAAAGGTCAGCGGCATCGCGGCCGCGGCGAGGCAGACGGAGAGGAGCACGAGCGCCTGCTCGGCCGTGCGCGGCCGCGTGGTGGTTTGCGTCATGGATTGAATGCCCTGTTCGATGGCGGCGGAGCTGCGACCCAGCCGGGGCTCGCCTTTCCCGGGAAAGCTCGCCTTTCCCGAGAAACAGGATAATCTCGATGGAATACCTGCCAAGGCGCCGCACATTCCGATCTTGGCGGAATTAAACGCTCGAATGCTCGTGTCTCGGGAGAGCCAGGAATGGATTCGCTGAGCGGCCTGATGGCCTTTGTCCGGACCGCCGATCTCGGCAGCTTCGTCATGGCCGGGCGCGTGCTCGGACTGTCTGCGTCGGCGGTTGGCAAGGCCGTGACCAGGCTCGAACAGCAGCTCGGCATCCGGCTGTTCCAGCGCTCCACCCGCAGCCTGCGGCTGACCGAGGAGGGGCGGGCCTTCCACGAGCGCTGCCGGCGCATCCTCGACGATCTCGACGATGCCCGCGCCATGCTCGCCCGCACGATGGACGTGCCGCGCGGGCGCCTGCGCGTCAGCACGCCGATCGTCAGCTACCACCTGCTATTGCCGGTCCTGCCGGAGTTCATGGCGCGCTATCCCGAGATCGAGGTCGATCTCGATTTCAACGACCGCCTCGTCGATCTGATCGACGAGGGCGTCGATGTCGCGATCCGCAGCGGCGAACTCCCGGATTCGCGCCTGATGGCGCGGACCCTGCGCCCATTCCAGATGCTGCTCTGCGCCGCACCGTCCTATCTGGAACGCCACGGCAAGCCGGAATGCCCGCGCGACCTCGACGGGCATCTCGGCATCCGCTTCCGCTATCCCAACAGCGGCAAGATCCAGGCCTGGCCGCTGACGCTCGTGGCCGGCGAACCGGAACTGCGCACGCGCACGGTCCTGACCTGCAACAATATGGAGGCGCTGCGCGGCGCCACGGTCGCCGGTCTCGGTATCGGCTGCATGCCGGATTTCCTGGTGCGCGATCCGCTCGGGAAGGGCGAGCTGCTCACCCTGCTCGATGACCGGATCGATGCTCCCGGCCATTTCAGCCTGATCTGGCCCTCCAACCGCAACCTCTCGCCGAAGGTCCGGGTCTTCGTCGATTTTATCGGGGAGCGCCTGTTTTCAACCCGCTGCGAGGCGTTTCCCCAGCCCTCTCAGTGAGGCGATGGCCGCTTGTCCAGCAAGGCGCGAAGCCCGCGCACGGTGGTCTCGTCGAAGTTGATATCGATATCGACGCCGGAGCGGGTTTTCGTCCTCAGGATCAAGGTTCCATCATCGGCCATCACGAAACTGGTCTGTTCGGCGAGCACGGCGTTGACGACGTCGGCATTCGACGGGGAGCCGCGCATCTCGGCGGCGTGCATGGCTGCCGCTTCGAACCGCGACAGGAAATCCCCCTCGAGCAGCCGCGGAATGTGAAGGATGAAGCGGCGTCCATTGCTGTCCGTCAGATCGAGGCAGCTGGTCTGCCCGCTCGTGGAGGCGCCGTGGCCATTGACCTGGCTCAAGAGGATCGTGGCGGGCTCTGTCATTCCCTGCATTCCCTGGATTTGCTGATCTCAGGGGCCTCCTTAGCCGTTTCACGTCGAAGTCGGAACTCGGGGCGAGCCGGCCCTCGTCGATGTCGGGGCGGTTCGGCCTGGCGCCCGGTCTGATTGCGGGGGGGTGCGCTAGGGATCGAGCCGATAGACCTTGCAGATGACACCCTCTTGCGTGCGGTAGGTCCGAAAGCCCATCGCCTCGTAATAGGCCAGGCCCATCGCGTTGCCCTCGCCGATGGTCGCATCGATATTCTGCAGGCCAAAGGCTCTGGCGGCTTGCACTGTGGCTTGAAACAGCGCCGAGCCGACGCCTTGGCGAGCGGCGTGGGGGCTGACATGGGTTCCGATGATCCCCCAGCCTTCGGCTACCCCGTAGGGATTGTCGGCCGAGGCATGGCGCAGAGACTGGAACCCGAGAATCCGCCCCAGTTCGCCCTCCGCAACCGAGCATTCGATGCGCTGCTCCTGCTCGATATAGTGAGCCAGGACCCATTGGGGATCACCAGCGCTCTTGCGCAGGCCCGCAGTGAAGATCTCGTCCAGGGCGCTGCTCATACCTTGCGCATCAGCGGATGTGGCCGGTCTGACTTTCATGCTGACCTTACTCTCGTGGGGCGTGCGGGACTGTATTGGACGATCGGCCGTCAAGGCAAAGTCGGAACCCTGCCGAGGTCTTCACCCGTGACGTCACGGTGTTCTGAACGGGAAGCTAAAGACGGCCAGACACGACCTTGCCGTCGTCACGTTTCGCCGCCACGATCCTGCGGATCAGACAAGTGTCCGCAGATCCCGGTGCGCGAGGGCAAGGATCAACCGCTTATGTCATCGGACCGGAAACCCTATCCGCTCCCATGATCTAACCCTTTGTGTTTGCGTCGGCTTTGCCCCGAAAACCGCAATCCACTTTTCGGGCCGAAGCTTTAAGCCCTATGGGCGTTTCCAGATCGCGAGATCGCCCACCGTCCGGAACCCGGCCTCCAGTGCGGCTGCCAGTGCGTCGCCGCTCTCGTAGCCCACCAGGTCGCGACCGGGGATCGTCATTGTCGTGGCGCTGATCACCTCCGAGGTGTCGCCGAAGACGTTGCTGAGACCGGCCACGGCGCCCGTCTCCGTGACGATGCACCCGGCCACGATCGCGCCATCCGCCCGCCCGGCCAGCATCGTGATCCCGGGCGTCGTCAGGAATGCCGGCAGGAAAAGCGGCGGCTCACCTGCACGTCCACTCCAGGCCGCCTCCCATGCGCCCAGCTCCTCGGCGTCCATGATCGCGCGCCAACTGAGCCGCGTTCGTCCCGCGGCCAGGCCGGCGGGCCGATGAATCCAGCGAGCATCGAACAGCGGCTCGAAGCCGAGACCGTCCAGCGCGAGCGCCCGGTAACTGTCCTTGACGAAGAAGGCCTCAGACGCCCGCGCTGTCCGTTTTGCGATGGCGTGCAGCTGAACCTGAGGATCGATTTTTGGGTCGACCGTGACGAGATGGGGGTAGAAGCGCGGCGGCGTTCCCGAGCACGCGGCGCAACCGTCGGCACGCTCCACGCCAAGGCCGTGCGCGCGCCACATGGCGGTGCACAGCGCGGCGTTGTCGAGCGCCGCCATGCGATGAAACTCCGAAACCACCATGCTGTCTGCCTGCGTCCGACGGCAGGATCGGATCGCTCCTGCAGATTAGCCATGCCGTAACAGGACAGGGCCTGGCTTTCCATCCAGCTCGAACGTGGTCGGGAGCGTCTGGTCTGTTCCGTGCGGGTCCGCCATAGGCTGCCGGGGGCCGGGCCGACGCTCCTGGAACGGCCGCGAGCCGCGGACACCATCCACCAGATCATCGGACCGGATATCGTATCCGGTTCGATGATCTAAGTCTTTGTGTTGAATAGGCTTTGCCCCGAAAGCCGCAATCCACTTTTCGGGCCGATGCTTCAGAACAGCCGCTCGCTCATCTCACGCAGCTTCTCGGCCTCGGAGCGGAAGGTTCGATATTCATGGCGTCCGGTAACGGGGTGGCGCCGATGCCAGAGCGTCTCCAGCCAGAACGGCCCGGTGTCGTCGCTCGGGAAGACGGGCCGCCACGCATACCATCCGCTCCAGAGGCAGTCTGAAGCCGGGATCGGGCCGGCATGGCGCGGGGCGGCCGTCATGATGCTTCTCCGCTAGAGAGTTGGTGAAAATGGAATCCCCTGCAATGCCTTATCGCCTTGTCTTCACGTGATTTCGTACGCCGGACCGCTCCGCCTGCCGGAATGGCTCTGTCTTCACGCAATTCCGGACGCAAAACCGCTACGCAGTTTTGCTGGAATTGCTCTGCTCCTTCGACGCCTCGGGAGACATGTTCTCCTCCTGCGCCGAAAAGACATTATGCGCGTAAGCGTCGAGAATAGCTTCCGACTTGATCAGGCGGCCCGCCGCCTCTTCGGCGCGATCGGCCTTGTAGAAATCGAGCTTCTGGATCTTGGCGATCCAGGTCTTGAACTTGGTCAGTTCCTGCTCGTTCTCCTCGAGCTCAGCGAAGGTGAAGTGCTTGACGCGGGTCTCTTCTGCAATCTCCTCCTCGAAGGCGATGCACTTCTCGATGAACTCCTTGTACTCGTCGTCGCGGTCGGCATTGAACCGGGCGATGATCTTGTCCTGCTGCTTCTGGTCCAGGCCGACCGTCGCCAGCAGCAGCGCTTCGCCCTCGGCCTCGGCGATCTCGTTCTCCAGCATCTTGAGGCGCCGCAGATGGTCATCGGTCTTGGGCAGCACGCAGACGCCGCCCTGCAGATAGACCGCGCCCATCCCCTTCAGCTTGCGCCAGATCGAGACCCGCTTCCGCGCCGGCTCGGCGGGGACCTTGTAGGTCAGCAGCAACCATTCCAATGCAGACATCGAACCTCTCGGAACCTATTGAATGTTACGGTCGTTACAATCATACTGAACGGAATATCGCGTATCTATCATACCACGGTCGCGCACGAAGATCTCATCCTGCTGCGCGGCCTGCGAAACGAAAGCGACAGCCATGATCTCATGGGCAACAGCCGCCCCCGCCATTTCCGCGACGTTCCTCGCCTCGCTCGTCGAGGTGGTCGAAGCCTTCACCATCGTGCTTGCGGTCGCAACGGTGCAGGGCTGGCGACCGGCCCTGACGGGGACAGTGGCAGGGCTCGGGGTTCTCGGCCTTCTCGTCCTGGCGCTCGGGCCCGTGATCGACCGCATCCCGCTCCAGGGGCTTCAACTCGTCATCGGCGTGCTGTTGCTGCTCTTCGGCCTGCGCTGGCTGCGCAAGGCGATCCTTCGGGCCGCGGGCATCATCGCCTTGCATGACGAGGAGCTCGCCTTCGCCAGGGAGACGGCGAGCCTGACCGAGGCAGCGCGCCGGGACGCGACGCAGCGCAACTGGATCGCGGGTCTCGCCGCCTTCAAGGCGGTGGTGCTGGAGGGCGTCGAGGTCGTGTTCATCGTCATCGCCGTCGGCGCCGGGCGCGGGCTGCTCTGGCCGGCGGCGCTGGGGGCGGTCGCGGCCTGCCTCCTTGTCCTGATCATCGGTTTCGCCGTTCACAAGCCGCTGTCGCGCGTGCCCGAGAACACCCTCAAATTCGGCGTCGGCGTGATGCTGTCGGCCTTCGGCGTCTACTGGACCGGGGAGGGGCTCGGCGTCGCCTGGCCCGGGCATGATCTGGCGATCCCGGCTCTTGCCGCCGTGTTCCTGGCGGTCGGGCTCAGCCTGGTCCCGGTCGCCCGTCGTCCCCGGACAATCGAGCCCCAGAAAATCGAACCCCAGGAGATGACCCGATGAACCTGCTGCGTCTGATATTTCGCGAACTCGTCGCCCTGTTCGTCGATGACGAGAAGCTGGCGCTGGCCATCCTGGCCGTGGTCGGGGCGTGCGGGCTGCTTGTCCGCTACCAGCAGGGCGCCTCCATCACGGTCGGCTTGTTGCTGCTCTTCGGCTGCATCGGCGTCCTGTTCGCCAGCGTCGTCCAGGGCGCGAGGCGCTAGCTCGACCAGTATCGGGTGCAGGACGCTGGTGGACGCGCGCATCTCGAATAGTGGATCCCGGCAGCGGACATGAACGCCTTCAACGACGCCATCGTCGGCAAGATCGAGATCATTCGGGAGTACCGCTAAGGGTTGGCTTTGCCCGTGATGGTGTTCAGCGCGATCGTCCCTGCCGTGGCCAGTAATCAAATCGCCTTTGATCTCCGGCGGCAATCGCGGGCGTATTCGCGGCGCATTTCCTTCAATTGCTCCCGATCGAGCCGAGACGTGTGTCCTGGCTTGGTAGCCTTGCGGGCTTCCTCGCGACACGCCTCGCGAGCGCTATCGCCGCTCTGCCTGGCTTGCGTCGGCAATGCGAAGACAGCCAAAACTGCGACGGAAAGCGCAAGGTGGAAATGCATGTCAGGCTCCTTTTGCGGAGGCAAAATTCGCTGCAGTTGACGCTATTGGAGATTGGCGCGGCCTCTGGTTGGCTGAGCACTAAAAGTGCCCCAGCAGTCACGGGAAGCAAAAGTAAGCAATTCACATTGAACGGCGTCAAGGGGCAGTAGCTCCTCCTTCGTCAGGCGCCGCATCATGTCGGCCGTGTCGGCATAGTGGACGCCATCGCGGATGCGACCTTCGAACTGATCCCCGTCGCGTAGCGCCACGAAAGGCTGAAAATCCTCTTCCTTGCCGTCGGCGACATCTGCGATCTCGTCACCCCTGCAGAATGCCGAAACCTCTTCAGCCCCGCCGGATATGCGTCTAATTGATCGTCCGGCGCTCCAGGGCAGGCGGGCGAAGCCCGAAGGGCTCCATCGCGACGGTCGCTCAGGTGGCCCGCGCTGGATCCGATGGTGGGCCCGGCGCCCGGGAACAAGCCGCCTCGCGCTCGATCTGCGCTCCCCGGGCTAGCCGCGTCCGTTCGGCTTGCGCGGCATGGCTGGCGCGGTCGACTGCCTGACGATCAGCTCCGGCGGGAAGATCCGGCTTTGGACGGGCTGCGCTTGTCCCATCGCATCGAGGAGGCAGTCGATCGCCGCATGTGCCATTGCCGAGAGCGGCTGCCTGACGCTGGTCATCGGCGGGTTCATCAGCCGGGCCAGGAACAGGTCGTCGATGCCGACCAGCGAGATGTCGTCGGGAATCACCAGGCCCTGTTCGCGCAAGCCCGCCGCGAGGCCGATCGCCAGCAGGTCGTTCATCGCGATCACGCCGGTCGGGCGCTGCTGCAGTCTTGCGATGGCGAGTCCGGCATCGATCCCGAGTTCCGCGATCATGTCGTCGCCATACTCGTTCGGCGGCAGCGAAATCTCATGGACAGACCCGTCCAGGCCATGTCTCTGCGCTGCCGTCCTGAAGCCGTTCAGACGCGCCGCGCGCGCCGCCGTTTGAAGCGGTCCCGTGACATAGGCGATATGCCGATGTCCGAGGCCAACCAGATGATCCACCGCGAGCGTCGTGGCCAGCGCGTTGTCCGTCGACACGACGGTAATGCCCTGAGCTGCCGACAAGGCGGCATTGCCCTCGAAAGCGACGATGGCGAGCCCCTTGGCGGCAAGGCCGGAGAGATGCCGGGGGTTCAGCAGGGACGAACCGGTGATGATGCCGCGAACGCCGAAAGCCGCCAGTTCCTCGGCAAACTCGGTCTCCCGGTGCGGGTCCCGGTACGTGTTGCAAAGGATCACCTGATGCCCCCGCGCCTGGGCGGCATGCTGGATGGCGGTGGCGATTTCGCCGAAGAACGGGTTTGCGACCGAGGGCACCAGAAGCCCGATCACGGCCGAGTGCCCGGTCTTCAGCTGACGCGCGGCCGAACTCGGCTTGTATCCGAGTTCCGCGACGGCGCTGCGGATGCGCTCAAGCGTGGCGGGGGTCATCTTCGCATGGCGATCGTTCAGGAAATTCGAGACACTTGAAGCCGAGACGCCGGCTATCCGCGCCACATCGAGAATGGTCGCCACCCCTTGGTTTCTCCCCTTTTTGGTGTTGGTGCATCGTTGCACCGATGCTGGAACCGTGCAACAAATCGCGACAACAACTGTGCGGCCCTCTCGTGGACGAACGAGAATCAAGGGCCGAAGCAGGGTAGCAAGGGAGAGCGAAATGGGCATGAAGGCATCACGGCGTGATGTGTTGCGTTTCGGGGCGCTGATCGCGTCGCCGGCCATTCTGAAGCTGACTGGCGCAGGCGCGCTGTCCTCGCCGGCCGCTGCCGCGGAGCCGGGCCGCCTGCGTATCGCCTGGTGGGGCGGAACCGACCGGGCGCGCCGGACGCAGGCCGCGATCGATGCCTTCAAGCTCGGGCGTTCCGGGCTCGAGATTGCCCCTGAGACCGTGGGTTGGGATGCCTATTGGACCAAGCTGGCAACCCAGGTCGCCGGCGGCAATGCGCCCGACATCATTCAGATGGACTACCGCTACCTGCCTGAATATGCGCGTCGCGGCGCGCTGCGGGCGCTCGACGATCTCGTCCCTTCGGTCATCGACCCCAGCGACTATGTCCCCTCGGTGCTCGAGGCCGGCAAGATCGACGGCAAGCTCTATGGCATCCCCATGGGCATGAACAGCGACGTCCTGCTCTATGACAAGACGATGCTGGAGAAGCTCGGCCTTGCCGCGCCAAACCCGGAGATGAGCTGGGCCGAATTCGCGACGCTCGGCGAGAACATCACCAAGAAGGCGAACCGGCGCGGCTATTTCGGTTCGGCCGATCCCAGCGTGATGGAGCCCGAGCTCGAATACTGGGTGCTGACGCGCGGCCGCACGCTCTATGACAAGGACGGTCGTCTTGGCTTCACCCGCGACGATGCCGAGTCCTGGCTGGCGCTCTGTGCCGAGATGCGGGGCAGGGGCGCCATCGTTCCCGCCGATCTCGCAGCGACCGACAAGATCACCATCGACAGCGACCTGCTGACGACGGGCCGCGCCGCGATCACCTTCACCAACAGCAACCAGATCGTCGGCTACCAGGCCGTCAGCAAGAGCAAGGTCGGGATGGCCTTCCATCCCAAGGGCGAGAAGCCGGGCGAGTATCTCAAGCCCTCGATGATGCTCTGCGTCTCGGCGACGGCCGCCGATCCCAAGACCGCAGCAGCCCTGATCGACTTCATGGTGCTGAAGCCCGAAGGCGCCAAGCTGCTCGGCGTCGAGCGCGGCGTCTCGCCCTCGGAGAAGATCCGCGCCCTGCTGGCGCCGGAACTCGACGAGGGCGGGCAGATGCAGGTCGAGCATCTCTCGCAGCTGAGCAAGCGCGGACCGGCGCCGCTCCCGCCGGCGCCGCCGAAGGGCGCGGCCGAAGTCACCGCCCTGATCCGCCAGGCGGCCGAGAAGGTCGGGTTCAAGCAGCTCACGCCGCAACAGGCGGCCGAGCAGCTCGTCTCCGAGGCCGAGCGCATTCTCTCGAAAGCCTGATCACCCATGGCTCACAGTGCCAGTCTCGCCGCCTCAACGCCGGGCCCTGTCGCCCGGCGTCGCTGGGACGGCGTCAGGAATGCCTTGCCCGGCTATCTCTTCCTCGCGCCGTGGCTCGCGGGCTTCGTGCTGTTCACGCTCGGCCCGACGCTCGTCTCGCTCTATCTGTCCTTCACCGACTTCGACCTGCTGCGCGCGCCGCAATGGGTTGGAGCGGCGAATTATCAGCGGATGTTCTCGTCCGACCCGAAATTCTGGGCGTCGGTCAGCGTGACATTGACCTATGTCGTGCTCTCGGTGCCGCTGAAGCTCGCCTTCGCGCTGGCCGTCGCGATGGTCCTCGATCGTGGCATCAGGGGCCTCAGCATCTATCGCGCGATCTTCTACCTGCCGTCCCTGCTCGGGGGCAGCGTCGCGGTCGCGATCCTGTGGAAGCAGGTCTTCGGCTATGAGGGCCTCGTCAACGAATTCCTCTGGTTCGCCTTCGGCATCAACGGACCGAGCTGGATCTCGAATCCGGCAACCTCGCTCTACACGCTGGTCCTCCTCAGCGTCTGGCAGTTCGGCTCGCCGATGATCATCTTCCTCGCCGGCTTGCGCCAGATTCCGCGTGATCTCTACGAGGCAGCCAGCATCGATGGCGCGACGCGGCGTCAGCAGCTCACCCGCATCACCTTGCCGCTGCTCGCCCCCGTGATCTTCTTCAACTTGGTCCTGCAGACGATCGAGGCGTTCAAGGCGTTCACGCCGGCCTTCATCATCAGCGGCGGCACCGGCGGCCCGGTCGACTCGACGCTGTTCTACACCCTCTATCTCTATCAGCAGGGTTTTGCCTATTTCCGCATGGGCTATGCCTCGGCCCTGGCCTGGGTCCTGTTGCTGACGATCGCCGCCTTCACGGCGCTCACCTTCTTCTCGCAACGCTTCTGGGTCTATTATGAAGACGAACAGCGCTGACGGCCGCCTCGCGCCGGAGGCGATCGACCGGTCGTGGCGGGCGCTCCCCAAGCATATCGCGCTCGCGCTTGCCTCGCTGGCGATGCTCTATCCCTTGCTCTGGATGTTGAGCAGTTCCTTCAAGCCGGAAGACGAGATCTTCAGCGATCTCTCGCTCTGGCCGAAGGCGGTCACCCTGGCGAGCTATGTCGAGGGTTGGTACGGTCTCGGCATCAATTTCGGCCGGTTCTTCCTGAATTCGCTGATCGTCTCGGGGCTGGCCGTCATCGGCAACCTGGCGGCCTGTTCGCTCGCCGCTTTCGCCTTCGCGCGGCTTGAGTTTCCGCTGCGGAAATTCTGGTTCGCGGCGATGCTGGGCACGCTGATGCTGCCCTATCACGTCACCCTGATCCCGCAATATGTCCTGTTCCAGAAGCTTGGCTGGCTGAACACGTTCTGGCCGCTGGTCGTGCCGAAATTCATGGCGGTCGACGCCTTCTTCATCTTCCTGATGGTGCAGTTCTTCCGCGGCATCCCAAGGGAACTCGACGAGGCGGCCGTCATCGACGGCTGCGGACCCTGGCGGATCTACTGGAGCATCATGCTGCCCTTGTCGAAGCCGGTCCTGGCGGCGGCCGCGATCTTCTCCTTCATCTGGACCTGGGACGATTTCTTCGGTCCGCTGCTCTATCTCACCGATGTCGCCAATTACACGGTGCCGCTGGCGCTGCGCGGCTTCGTCGATGCGACGAGCCGCTCGTCCTGGGGGCCGCTCTTCGCCATGTCGGTGCTCAGCCTCGTCCCGGTCTTCGCAGCCTTCCTGATGTTCCAGCGCCATATCATCGAGGGTATCGCGGCCTCCGGCCTGAAGCAGTGAGCAAGCGATGAAAGCGACCGCCACCTCCGTCCCGCCCAAGCCTGTCCAGCTCGGATCCTCGATCCGCGGGGAATGGTTGCTCGACTGGAGCAAGCTGACGGTCAATCACGGTGCGTATGGCGCCACGCCCAAAACCGTTCTCGCCGCCCAGGACGCGTGGCGCCGGGAGATGGAGAGCCAGCCTTCGCTCTTCATGCGCTCGGTCCTGCCTCTGGCCCTGCGGCAGGCCGCGGGCGCGCTGGCGGATTTCCTCGGTGCGAAGGGCGAGGACCTCGTCTTCGTCGACAACGCCACGAGCGGCTGCAACGCCGTCCTGCGCTCGCTGGATTTCGCGCCGGGTGACGAGATCCTGATCCTGAGCCACGCCTATGGCGCGGTTCGCAACACGGTCGCCTACCTCGCCGAGCGCAGCGGAGCCCGCATCGTGGAAGCGCCGATTGCGTTTCCGCAGCCTAGCGCCGCGCAGATCGTAGAGGCTGTCGCGGCCGCCATCACGCCACGCACCCGCATCGCGGTGCTCGACCATATCACCTCGTCCAGCGCGCTCCTGCTGCCGATGGCGGAGCTGATTGCGGCCTGTCACGCGGCGGGCGTACCGGTGCTTGTCGATGGAGCCCATGCGCCCGGCCAGATCGCGCTCGATCTCCAGGGCCTCGATGCCGACTGGTATGTCGGCAATTGCCACAAATGGCTGATGGCCCCGAAAGGCTGCGCCTTCCTGTGGACCAGGCCGGACCATCAGGCAGCGATCCATCCGCTGACGATCTCGCATGGTTTCGGTGGCGGCTATCTCGCCGAGTTCGACTGGACGGGCACGCGCGACCCCAGCGCCTTTCTGGCCGTGACGGCCGCGCTCGCCTTTCATCAGGATCTCGGCGGTGCCGCCCTGCGGGCGCGCAATGCCGATCTCGCGGGGCGTGGCGGTGAGATCCTCGCAACAGCGCTCGGTACCGAAGCCGGCTCCGGGCCGGAGCTCGCGCGGGCGATGAGGCTGGTGCGCCTTCCCGTGCGCTTTGAGGCGAGTGCGGAAGCGGCCTTGGCGATCCGGCGGCGCTTCGAGGCCAGGGGCTGCGATGCACCGGTCTCCGCTCTCGCCGGTGGGCTGTGGCTGCGGCTCTCGGCCCAGGCCTATAACGAGGAGGCCGATTACGAGCGGCTTGCCGTGCTCGTGCGCGCCGCACTCGCCGAGTGAAGGAGCAGGCGCGGGGGTATTGGCCTCCACGAGGCGAAAAGGCGGGGCAAGCGGCTCTTGCTTGGGCCGCCTTCAATCCCGTCCCGATTCAGGCGGCCCGCTCGGTGAGGGCAGGGGGATGCGCGGCTCCGGGCCCGGATTATTCTTGCGCCAACCTTACAAAACGTGCTGCGGTTCCCCATGTGCAAAACACGGTCGCCGAGAACGAGCCGCTTTGCGGTTGATCTGTTCCGGCGTGGCCGCATGTGAGAAAATGGCTGGCTTGTCCCTGCAAAGCGAGACCCGTCGCGGCGCCCCTGCGCGTCGCGGGCGGCTGAACGGCCACATTCCTGACCTCCGAAGCCGCACGGTATCCGGGCATTCCAGTTCCCCTGCGGATGGCGCCGCGGGCCGCTTTGCGCCGACGCGACCGGGAGGACACTGGCAATGAGTCTCAACTTTCCCAATCCGATCCGACGCTTCGATGCAGGGCGCTCCTGTGTTAGCTTCTGGGGTTCCGACGCATCGCTGGAGGTCACCTTCCAGGTCGATTTCGCGGCCTTGCATAAGCTCAGCCCGAGTGCGGGCGATGTCGAGGCTGCGGTTCTCGCCGTCTTCGACCAGAACCGTGACACGATCTACCAGGCTGCCCGCTCCGCCTATTCCCGGCATCGCGGCGGCTATCACCGGCTGACGGCGGAGAGCTTTTGACGCCCCCGCCCCAAGGACAATGAAGACATGACCACGACAGCCTACAAGGCAGGGGACCTCCTCAGCCTCACCAACGACATGATCAATCAGCCGCGGCCAGGCCCGTTCGAGGTTCTGCGCGTCATGCCCTCCCGCGACAACGCCGAGGAGCAGTATCGCGTGCGCGGGCCCGATGGCCGCGAGCGCGTGATCGGGCATCACGAGATCGTCGGGAATGGCGGCGCCGCCAGCAAGATCTAGGAGGGGGAAACCGATGACCGATCGTTCAAAGCTCATTGCCAATGCCGATAATGCGTTCCTGAGGACGCAGACCCAGTCATCGGTGCGCAACCGGATCATCTCCGAGGAGGAGAGCGCCATCCAGGCCCGCGAGGCCAAGACCGCGAGGCTGAAGGCTGAGCGGTTGGCCAAGGAGGCGCTGGACCGCGAACTCCTCGCAGCCGAGCCGCCGAAGCCGAAGAAGCGCCGGCCTGCCTCCGCTTGAACGGGCGGTCGGCATCCCGATCAGAGCGAGTGCTTCGTGGACATCACCGTCACCCAGAGCTCCAATGACACCGTCTGGCTGCTGAGCGACCTGCTCGGCCGGCCGATGGGCGAAATCACCGAAAACCCCCCGGGCGAGTTCCGGCTTGTCACCGCGGGCCAGGCGCAGGAGACGATGAAGGCCATGAAGCATGGTCCGTTTCCGAGCCTGGATGCGGCGCTGGCCGAGATCGAGCGCTTCACGCGCAGCGCCTGCCGCCGGGTCTCGGTGAAATCCGGGAATGGCGAAGTCCCGGCGTAAGGCTGCAAGCTCCGGCGCCGGCCCCGGGCTAGGCTCTCCGCAGGATCGGGAAGACCATTCCACATGTGATGAGGGCGATTGCGGCGAGTTGGGGCGGCGTCGGGATTTCGCCTAGCACCACCGCGCCGATCACGACCGTCGCAACCGGAATGCAGGGCATGAAGAGCGAAGCCGGTTGCGGGCCGAGCTGGCGAACCACATAGGTGTAGAGAACGATCGCAGCCGCACCGGCCAGGAAGCCCTGGATCACGAGTTGCGTGGCGATTTCGGCAAGCGGGGCGGCCGCGAACCCACTCGGCGCCAGGGCGTGCAGCAGGGGCATCGGCAGGCAGGAGAGCAGGACGACGGCGATCGTCGCCGTCACCGCATCGACCGACCAGCGCCGGGCCAGCACCGCATAGGCCGAGAACATGATCCCCGATCCGGCAAAGAGCAGATCGCCGCGCCAGGTGTCGCCGGCACTGAGCCCTGCATGGAAAACGAAGAGCAGCAGCCCGGCGATGATCGCGCCGATGCCGATCAGCCGCGCGCCGGACACCGTCTCCCTGAGCGCGATGCGCGAAAGCACCAAGGAGAAGAAGACGATGGAGGCGGGAGAGAGCGCGGCGGCATGGGCGGCCGGCGCCTGGGTCAGCCCCTGATTGATGAGCAGCGGGTAGGGCAGCCCCGCCAACAGCGCCAGCAGCCCGGCTTTCCGCCAGCCCAGCGCCTTCAGCCGTCTGGTGCCGGTCCGCCATAGCACCGGCAGGAAGACGAGACCTGCACCGAGAAAGCGCAGGCCCACGATATCGGCCGCGGTCAGATGCTCGCGCAGGCTGAAGCGGGCGGCGACGAACTGGAGGGTGGTGATCGCAACGAAGGCCGCACCGGCCAGGATCGCCAGCCCTTTGCTGCCGGCACCGTCTCCGAACATCGCATTGCGCAAGCGGGCCTCCGTGACGGCGCGGCCGGTCCGGCGGGCCTGGGCCGCCGACAGCACCGGACTGCAGCAATCACAGCCTATTGCCGGCGTAGGTGCGGATGAATATGCTCATTCCATGAGTTTGGCGTGAGATTCACTCTATCTGTGGTCATCAAGCGTGAAACATGAAATCGCCGATCTCGACGCGATCGACCGCAACTTGCTGCGGCTGCTGCAGGAGGACGGCCGCCGCACCACGCTCGAGCTGGCGAACCGGGTCGGCCTGTCCCCGACCGGGACCAGCCAGCGCGTCAAGCGCCTGTTCCGGGAGGGCTATGTCAGGGCCGTCAGGGCGATCCTCGATCCGCAGAAGGTCGGCCGGGGCACCGTGGTCTTCATCCAGGTCCGCCTCGACCACACGGCTCCGCATATCTTCGAGCGGTTTGCCCAGGCGATCTCGCAGGCATCCGAAGTTCTGGAATGCCACATGGTCATCGGCGGCTTCGACTATCTCGTGAAAGCGCGAATTGCCGACATGTCCCTGTTCCAGGACTTTCTGGAACGGGTGATCCTGCCTCTGCCCGGTGTCAGGGAAACCCATACCTACGCATCGGTGTCTGATGTGAAGCCCGACGCCTTGTTGCCGATCTGAGGTGGCGGAGCGAAGCGTTTAGGTGGCGATTTCAGATTGGTCTTCCGCAGCGATGTCCGGCTTGGTCCTGATCTGCCAGGCACGGGCTATTGCAGGCGACCGCCTGATAAACCGTCAGCTTGGGAAACGAGATCGAAGGGGCAAGGTCGACCCGTTGCGGATTCTGCTCATCTGACCCTGACGTAGCTGAAACAGTCCTGCGGCGGGAACTCGATTCATGTTTTCTTAAATGCGAATCCAATCGCGAGAATCCGAGCCTCATTGTTGCGCGAGCGCGCCACTAACAGTCGGCCAACCTCATAACCCCATGAGCTGAGACCGGTGGTCGCCGGCGGAGACTTCACGTGCAACGACGTTTTCAAAATGCCCTGCTGATTGCCCTTATCGCCGGCTTCGGCGTCTCCAGCGGCGCGATGCACGCCCGGGCCCAATCGACTCCAAAGGTGCAGCCTGGCGAGGGGCGCCCATACGAGATCGCCGGCAGCGAGGTATGGGACGTGCCCGATCCGGTCTCCGGCCGCGACTACCAAGTCTTCGTCGCTTTGCCGCCGTCCTACGCGAAGCAGCCGCAGCGGCGCTACCCCGTGCTTTATGTTACCGACGCCGACTACGCTTTCCCGATCATCCGGCAGATAGGGCGCCGCCTGAACGTCGAGGGGCCCAAGATTGAGGAATTCATCCTTGTCGGCCTGTCTTATGGGAAGGGCGAGGACGGCATGGTCAGCCGCCAGCGTGACTATACTCCGACATCGAACGGTCCAAGCACCGCACCAGCCAACGCCATCCATGGTCAGGCGCGCGCCTATCAGGGATATCTGCGCGATCAGGCAAAGCCATTCATCACCGCTCGCTACCGGGCCGACCCTGCCAGAGCAATCTTTCTCGGCCACTCCTACGGCGCTCTGCTTGGGGCACAGATCCTTTTCACCGAGCCCGGCCTATTCAACGGCTATATCCTCGGCAGCCCGTCTCTCTGGTACGACAAGCGGCATGCCTTGAAGCTCGAAGCGGGCTACGCCACGCGGAATCAGGACCTGGCGGCGAATGTCTATCTTTATGTAGGCGCCTACGAGGCCCAGCAGAAAGGCGATCGGCGCTACAACCAGACGGTAGACATGGTCGCCGACAACCGGGCTCTGGAGACGGCGTTGCTGAGCCGAAAGTATCCGAGCTTGAAGCTGAAATCAGCGGTCCTGAACGACGAGGATCACCTCACCGTCGCGCCGCGCGGCTTCACGCAGGGCCTGAAGTACCTGCTGCCGGTGCGCTGACCAATCGCAGGGAGCTCCAGGTCGGAGACTGTATCGGCTGCGGGTGCTTACGCGCGCCCGGCCGGGAATGGGCTGACGGCGCGCATCAGGTGTGGAAGGCCCCTGCGTCGCCCAGGCCGTCCTCCGCGATGCCGGCGCCTGCGGTCGCGCCCAGCTCGAGCAGCACCACCTCGCAGGCGCCCTCGGGGGCTGCGGGGCAGCGTTCGACGCCATGCGGCACGACGATGAACTCACCCTCCTCGATGAGCTCGTCGCGGTCACGGAACCGCATCAGCAGCCGACCCCTGTGGACGAAGAAGACCTCGTCCTCGTGCTTCTCGAAATGCCAGGCCGCTTCGCCTTCGAACCTGGCGAGCTTGATCTGCATGTTGTTGACGCGTGCGGCGATATGGGGCGGCCAGCTGTCGGAAAACCGGCCGAACGCAAATCTCAGGTTCTCCTTGTGGAATGGCGAAATGTGCCGGTTGAGCGTTGCGACGTCGCGAATGATCCTGGCGAGCTGGTGGGGCACGTCCTTGCCCTCGGCCGGGTATTTCCCGTCGAGCGCGGCCGTGCCGATCGTGAAGCCCGCGGCTCCGGCCTGCTTCAGCGCGGCGATCCGTTCCGGCGTGTCGATGGAGCCGGCGACATAGACGGGTTTGGAGACCGCGGCGCAGACGGCCTGGATCAGGGCCGGCACGTTCTCCCGCGAGCGATAGGCCAGCAGATCGAGCCCGTGCACGCCGTCGCGCGCCGCCAGCGTCCGCGCGCTGGCGACAACCTCGATGCTGCCTTCCAGGACGCTTGGATGGCCCATGATCCGCCCCGGGAACGGACAGTACTGGATCGTCGTGCCGGCAATGATCGGCAGCACGTCATCGACTCTGGTCCCGCCGAGCAGGACGTCGATGCCGATTTCGACCGCAGCCTTGGCCGAGGCGATTTCGCTGTCGCGGTCGAGCGAGACGACCTCGAGATAGGATGTCGCGCCGCCCTCCCTGATGGCTCTGTTGAGCGCCTTCAACTGGTCGAGCGGCAGGCCGATATCCTTGAAGCCGATATGCCGGACCCCAAGATGCAGGGCGGTTTGCAGCTGCTCCGACGCGTCGTCCACGGTGCGGTCGTTGCGCGTCAGCATGAAGATGAAGCGAAGTCCCATCAGGACACCTTTTGCGTTTTGTTCGACCCGGTTTGCGCGGAACCGAGCCGCCTTGCATCGGCGAACGCGGTCTCCAGGCCGGCGGGATCGGCGATGCCCTGGCCAGAGAGAGGCGCTCCGTGGCGCAGCCGCGTGACCGCGCGAAGCAAGGTGTCATCCCCGCCAAAACCCCCGGCCTTCATGGCGAGAAGCAGCGCGCGCCCGTCATCGAGCCGGGCACGGCCAAGCGGAAAACCTGGCTCGAGCTCGTGGAGGATCTCGAATTCCCGAACGTCCAGAAGGTCGAGGATCGCCTCCATGGTGTCCCCGCCCGTGGCGATCAACGCGTCGAAGGCCTCGGCCCGAAGCCTGTCCGCCGCAGCCCTTGCAATCTCCCGCAGAAGCGGCGCCGGGTCGTCTTCGCGCTTTGCGGGGCTGCGCAGCAGGGTGACCCCGCTCACCCCCTCGACCCGATCGGCCTGGCCGTGACTGC
Organism: Allobosea sp. P4_E12; assembly: GCF_056401655.1. NCBI lineage: Bacteria > Pseudomonadati > Pseudomonadota > Alphaproteobacteria > Hyphomicrobiales > Alloboseaceae > Allobosea > Allobosea sp. P4_E12. Next base: position 65,352 of record NZ_JBFUIY010000033.1, read on the forward strand.
GCGGGTTCGCGCTGCCGATGACGATGAGAATATCGCCAGGCCCGCCGCCGACCGCTGCTGCAGGAGCCCCCGTCGCAGTCGGGGCCAGGCGCCGCGCCAGCGCCGCCGCCATCCCCGGGGAGCCCACCCACAGCGTGGCTTCCGGTTCGGGCAAGGCCGCAACCTGCGCGTCCAGCTCGTCCTGTTTCGTGGCGTCGAGCAGCACCACACTCCCGATGGAGGGCGGGACCAGGTCGGCGACCACCGAATGGCGGGCCGGATGCACCGGATCGCGGCCATAGGCGGTCTCCGACACGGGGATACCGTCCACGCATTGAACGCCGCCGACAGTGGTGCGCCCGGCCGCGGGAAAGGCCGGGGCGAAGACGAGCTGCCTACGCCCGCTGGCCCGGAACGCCGCGTCCAGCTCGGCCCTGACATGTCCGCGCAGCGTCGAGTCGACCGTCTTGTAGAGGATGTCGCGCGAGGCGAGCTGCGCGGTGAGACGCGAGACCCGCTCCGCGACCTCAGCCTCGGGAGCCGAGCGCGAGCCACTGTCCACGGCGATGACGTCGCTCTCTTGCCGGGGCAACCGACCCCGTCCGACCCACGCGCCATGGCCCCGCATGACGAAGGGGCCAGCCCCGTCCGCTGCACTGGTCAGGTCGTCGGCGAGAACCCCGATCGTCGTATTCCCATCGCTGCTCATCTCTCGATCATGCCGCCTCCACGCGACAAGAAAAGCGCTAGTTTCTGCTGTCAGGGGCGCGTTGGGGGCCGGGCCGTCTACTGAGCGAACCCCGCTCGCCGCCGCCATGCTCGCTCTGGGTGCTGCTGGCGCGCCATTGGCGGCTCGAACCCGGAGCTCGATGCGGCCGCCTGACCACGTCAGCGCCTCCAGGAACTCTGCCGGTACGATCCAACCAGACCAAGGTCGGTGGTCTCGGCCCCAATGGACCACGGACCAGAGGCACCTGATAGGCACGCGCTGGTCCCGAAAATGCGGTGACCTTGTCCTCTAACCGCCTATACGATGGAAGAGTTAATTTGCCCCTAATATTCACCGACGTTCTTCAATTGGGGGTCTGTTATGGCTTCAAGCTTTGTTGTCAACCTCGCCGATCTGAACAAGATTCTTGAGCAAATTAAGGTTGCAGAGCGTAACGTTGCGGGTGAAAGTCTTGTCGATATTATCGGTCAAGATGCATCCTTGCTGCCAATCGGCCTTAGAACGGTCGATGGCAGTAACAATCATCTCCTTCCAGGTCAGAGCCAGGCTGGCGCTGCGGACGGAATCTTCCCGCGGCTGCTGACCCCGACCTACATCAATGATGCCGATGGCGACATGATGCCGCTCGGCCCCCCCGGAGCACCGGTCGTCACCAATACCAATTACGACCCCACCATCACCACCTCGAGCAACCAGCCGGGTGTGAACGTCCACAGCGTCGCGGATGCCGATCCTCGCATCATCTCGAACCTGATCGTCGATCAGACGCTGACCAACAGATCTGCCCTGATCGCGGCCCTCGAAAGGAGYGCGGCSGCCGGGGGTATTTCGCTGACGCCGGGGTCTTCCGTGGCGGCAGCCGCTGCCGATCTGATCCTGGCCGCGCGTGATGCGGCGGCCGCGGCCGCTCCCTTCGCCGCGGCAACGGCGTTAGCTTACGGGCAGGCCGTGACGGCTGCGGGAATTGTACAGACCCAGATCAGCAGCGCGCTTGCGAGCCTGACGGCGCTTCGCGCCGACGTGGCCGCCGATGGCGTCGTCGACGTCTCGACGAATGCAGGCGACGCCGTCACGGCGGCGACGGCCGCCCTTGCGGCAGCAACCAGCGTCCTGGCTGCGCTTCAGGCGCCCGGCACGGCTGCCGMAGCCGCGGACATTGCCAGCGCCCAGGCCCAGGTGAACGCCCTCACGACCTTCGTGGCGACCGTGACGGCCGTGCAGGGAGCCGTCGGCGACGGCGTCACYATTCCCGAATTCAATACGGTCGTCCTTGCCGAGGGCACCGCCCAGGGSCTGGCGACCGCTGCAGCGGCCAATGCGGTGGCGCTCTCCCAGGCCGTGGCCGACCCGGCCGGCCAGCACCTGGTCAATCTCATCGCGGATGCCGGTCTCGAGTTGTCCAATGATGGTTCGATCCTGATCGAGGACCGTTCGCCCGACGTCGGCCTCTCGCCTCCAAACAGCGCCTGGATGACGTTCTTCGGCCAGTTCTTCGATCACGGCCTCGACCTCGTYACCAAAGGCAGCAACGGCACGATCTACATCCCGCTCCAGGCCGACGATCCGCTGATCGCCGGCCCGGACCATATCCTCGGCAATGCGGACGACCTTGCGCCGGAATTCCGCTTCATGACGTTGTCGCGGGTGACGCCCTTCGACGCCAATGGCAACCCGAATCCGCTGGGAACCGAGTCCCAGAACACGACGACGCCGTTCGTTGACCAGAACCAGACCTACACCTCCAGCGCCTCGCATCAGGTTTTCCTGCGSGAGTACAAGTTCAGCGTGGACGCCGTCGGTAATGATGGCATCGCGGACTCGCATGCCGTGAACACCGGCCACCTGCTCAATGGCGTCCATGGCGGCATTGCAAATTGGGCAGAAGTGAAGGCGCAGGCGGCGGAGAAGCTGGGGCTGGAGTTGAACGACGCCGATGTCCTCGACGTCCCGCAACTCGTCGTCGACGCCTATGGCAAGTTCACGCCGGGCACGCAYGGCTATGCCCAGGTCATGGTCAATGTGTTTGAAAACGACGGGGTGACGACCCGCATTTCAACGGTTGCCGTCGAGGGCAAGGCGGGCGGCCTGGACATTCACCACATCCTTCCGAGCGACCTGCCGGCAGGTTTCGTTCCCTTGCCGGGGGCGACTGCAACCGTCTTCCAGGTGATCGGTACCGGTCATGCCTTCCTCAACGACATCGCGCACACTGCTGTACCGGTGGTGATCGGCGGCGTCTTGCAGCCCGACGCCGACAGCATTGTCGGGAACCCCGTCCCGGATGACGGCCAGGGCCATAATCTTCAATACGATGATGAACTGCTCAACTCGCATTTCCTGACCGGCGACGGCCGCGGCAACGAGAACATCGGGCTGACCGCGGTTCACACGATCTTCCATTCCGAGCACAATCGCCTCGTCGAGGCGAACAAGGACACCATCATCGCCTCCGGCGACGTGGCCATCGTCAATCAATGGCTCGCCGCCGATCCCGACAACGCCCGGACGGCGATCAGTCAGGTCGAGCTCGATGCCATCAACGCGCTGACCGACCCGTTSGCAAAGGCTGSGGCGATCGATGCMTTGGACTGGGATGGCGAGCGTCTGTTCCAGGCCGCCCGCTTCGTCACCGAGATGCAATACCAGCATCTCGTGTTCGAGGAGTTCGCGCGSCGCATTCAGCCGAATGTCGATCCGTTCGTCTTCACCAACTCGGCCGATCTGAATCCGGCGATCGTCGCCGAGTTTGCCCACACCGTCTATCGCTTCGGCCATTCGATGCTGGTCGATACCGTGGACCGGCTCGACAATGATCTCTCGCTCGTCAACAGCGACAACGCTTCGGCCGATGATGCGCAGCAGGTCGGCCTGATCCAGGCCTTCCTCAATCCGCAGGAATTCACCGCCGGCGGCGTCGTCCGGGATAGCCTTGGGGCCCCTGTCGGATTCAGCGACGAGGTGGCGACCGGTGCGCTGATCCGCGGCATGTCCCGTTCGGTCGGCAATGAAATCGACGAATTCGTCGTCGAAGCCTTGCGGAACAATCTGCTCGGACTGCCGCTCGATCTTCCCGCCTTGAACCTCGCCCGGGCTCGCGACACCGGCATCCCGAGCTTGAACGACGCGCGCGCTCAAATCTACGCCACGACCGGCGGCGCCGACCTCAAGCCCTATACCAGCTGGGCCGACTTCACCCAGCACATCAAGCACCCGCTATCCGTGGTCAACTTCATCGCAGCCTATGGCACCCATCCGCTGATCGCCGCCGAGACGACCTCGGAGGGCAAGCGTGCAGCCGCCATGGCCATCGTGCTCGGCACCGATCAGACCGTGCCAGCGAATGCCGCCATGCAGCCGCCGGTCCTGGCGCATACGATTCATGCTCCGGCTGACCGCCTCGACTTCCTGAACGCGACCGGCCTCTATGCGGCGGACGGCGCCGGTCCCCATGACGACAGCCTTGGCGGACTGAACCATGTCGATCTGTGGATCGGCGGTCTGGCCGAGGAGATCAACGAGTTCGGCGGCCAGCTCGGCTCGACSTTCAACTTCGTGTTCGARTATCARCTSGAGCACCTGCARAACGGCGACCGGTTCTATTAYCTCAGCCGCACGCAGGGCATGAACCTGCTGAACCTGCTGGAGCCCAATTCGTTCACCGACCTGGTCATGCGCAATACCGACCTGGGCGATCTCCATTCGACGCATCTTCCGGGCAACCTCATGTCGGTTCCGGACATGATCCTGGAGCTCGACAAGYTGGCGGGTCAGGAGAACTATAGCGGCATTGCSGCGCGCGACGGGACCGATCCAGCCGATCGCAGCCTGCTCGATCCCGTGCACTCCGATCCTTTCGTGCAAGGCATCGATCCCAAGGTTCACCGGGTCGAAGGGACGGCCCGCCTGGATGCCAACGGTCAGCCGGTTCTCGATGCGGATGGCAAGCCGATCTTCGATGGCGGAATCCTGCAGTTCTCCGGCGGTGAACACGTSGTTCTCGGCGGCACCGAGGGCAATGACAGGCTGTATGGCGACAAGGGCATCGACACCCTCTGGGGCGATGACGGCAATGACTATCTGAATGCCGGCATGGAATCCGACCAGGTGTTCGGCGGCGGCGGCGACGACATCATCGAGGATCCGTTCGGGGACAATTTCCTGCGCGGCGAAGCCGGTGACGACGTGATCGCCAGCGATGCGGGCCTCACCCTCATGTTCGGCGGCGAGGGCAACGATTTCATCATGGGCGTCACGGACGCCAAGGAAGTGTTCGCCGGCCCGGGCAATGACTTCATTCTCGGCGGTTCMGCRCCCGACGGACTGATGGGCAAYGARGGGGATGACTGGATCGAGGGAGGCGAGGGTTTTGACGGTCTGTCGGGTGAAAACTCGGACCTGTTCTTCAACTCGCCGATCATCGGACACGACATCCTCAACGGCCAGGGCAACGACACCGACTATGATGGCGAGTCCGGCGACGACATCATGGTCCAGGGCGCCGGAATCCAGCGCAAYAACGGCATGCTGGGCTTCGACTGGTCCATTCAGAAGGGAGACGAAACCGACGGCGTCATCGATCTCGGCATCTCGCGCTTCGCCAATCAGCTCGCGCTGACATTGCGGGACCGCAACGACTCGGTSGAAGGCGCCTCGGGCTGGAAGCACAACGATACATTGATCGGRACCAGCTTTCCGGTCGGCGCTGTCGGYGCAGGAACCGGCCCGGTCAATGGSCCCGCGACGGACAGCAAGCTTCTGTCCCAGAACGTCGACCTGATCCGCGGGCTCGAGGACTTCATCAAGCTGGCGCCCGGTGCGGTCATCGGACAATCGGCGGCGACCGTCGCGGCCATGGCGGTCSCTGGCTCGCATTTCCGCGATCTCGCTCCCGACACCACTGTCTTCGACCCCGGCAATGGTGGCGACATCCTGCTCGGCGGYGCCGGCAGCGACACCATCACTGGAAATGCCGGCAAYGATCTGATCGAYGGCGACCGCTGGCTCAATGTCCGGATCTCGGTGCATGCCACCAAGGACCCGGCGAGCGCCCAGCTGTTCACGGTCGATGGCTTGACCACCCTCATCTCGGGGACCGGCAATGCCAATTGGGACGGAAAATCGGTCGCMGACCTGATGCGAACCGGACAGATCAATCCGGGCCAGCTCGAAGCGGTGCGCGAGATCATCTCCGACGGCGCCCTGGCAACCGATACCGACGTGGCGGTCTTCCACGGCAGCCGCGCCGACTTCACSCTSACGCGCAATGCCAAYGGCACGGTAACAGTCGTCGACACWGTCGTGGCRCCGGTCCTCGGGGCAGATGGCATCAAGATCCCGYTGATCGACGACGAAGGCACCGACACGCTCGTGAATATCGAGRTCGCGCGGTTCACGAATTTCGATGCCAATGGCATTCCGACCGGAACGTTCACGGAKGTGTCGCTGGCACGAGCAAGCGGCGCACCGACGATCACCAGCACCGGCACCAATGTCCTGACGGCCAGCACCGCTGGAATCGTCGACGCCAACGGCATTGCCAACACCATCCGCTACCAATGGCAGACCTCGGCAACCGGAACAGGACCCTGGACCAATGCCGGGCTGCCGACGGCCAACGCCAACCGCACCATCAACGACGCCAATTTCTATCGGGTGATCGTCAGCTATATCGATGGYGACGGGCTTGCCGAGTCGGTGACCTCCCAGATCGTCGCCCGGGTCGGAACCGGTGGGAACGAAACCATTACCGGCACGGCCGATCCAAACCTGATCAACGGCCTGGCGGGCAACGACACGCTGAACGGCCTGGCAGGTGACGACGTCCTGAATGGCGGAGCCGGCGCCGATACGCTCAATGGTGGCGCCGATAACGATACGCTGGTCGCCGGTGTCGACACCGTCCGCGACGTCCTCGATGGTGGCACCGGGATCGACACCGCGGATTACTCGGCGGCAACGGCGGTTTTGACCGTGACGCTGAACGGCGCAACCGCGGCGGTCGTTGCGGGGTCGGGGACCACGAACGCAACTTCCGACACGATCGCCAATATCGAGAATTTYATCGGCGGGAGCGGCAACGACTCGATCACCGGTGATGCCAACGACAACGCGCTCAGCGGCGGGGCCGGTAACGACGCGCTGACCGGTGGACAGGGCAACGACGTGCTCAGCGGCGGGGCCGGTGCCGACACGCTGAACGGCGGMGCAGGCAACGATCGTCTCGATGGCGGCGCCAATCCCAACAMTACGGGCGACRTCATGACCGGCGGYGCCGGCGACGAYACCTATGTCATCGAYGATGTGGCAGGCACGGCTGCTCAACGGGACCAGGTCATCGAGGCTGCAGGCGCTGCCGGCGGCATCGATACGGTGACCGGAGCGGTCAATCTCGACCTCGCACTYTAYGCCAATGTCGAGAAYGTCACGCTGACGGGAACCGCGAATGTCAACGCGACTGGCAATACCGGCGACAACATCCTCACCGGCAATGCCGGCAACAACGCACTGACCGGCGGCGCCGGCACGGAYACGGCGGTGTTCACCGGATCGGTGCTCGACCATACCCTCACCACGACAAACRCGGGCGTGCTGACCATTACAAGCGATGCCGATGGCCGCGACACGCTGACGACGATCGAAAAGGTTCAGTTCGGCGCGACGGCCTACACCACCCAGTTGGGAACGGCAGCCGGGACGACGATCACCGGCTCGGCTGGCAACGACCTGATCTTCGGCCTCGGGGGCAACGATACGATCAATGCCGGCACTGGTGACGACGCCATCGTCTGGCGGGTCGGCGATGGYCGCGAYGTCGTCAATGGCGGGGCCAACGGAACGGTCGGCGATGCCTTCAGCATCACCGGSGACAATTCGGACGAGGTCTTYTCGATCTATTCCAGGTTCGAGTGGCTGAAAGTCGCAGGCAATCTCGCCAGCGATCTCAAYGCCAACACGGATATCGTGATCACCCGCAACGGCACGGGYACGGCCTCGGTCGTGGCCGAGCTGGATCAGATCGAAGAGATTTCGATCAATACCGGTGGCGGCAATGACAGCGTCCTCGTGGTCGGCAACCTGACCCCCTCGGATCTGCGCTTCAACACCATCACGGTGAACTCCGGCACAGGTGACGACACGGTCGACGTGACGGCTCTCGAATCGGCCCACCACATCGTGCTCAATACGGGCGGCGGCTCCGACCATCTGGTTGGCATGCGTGCCCAGGATGAAATGCACGTGACCGGACCAGCTGCAGCCGGCGGATCGACTGGCGGCGGTGGCGGTAACGGCGGTGGCTCCGGAAACGGGAGCGGGAACGGCGGCGGCATCACTGGCGCGTTCGACCTCACCGCCGGCGACGTTGCGGGGCTAAAGCACCTGGTCAACGGCCAGGAAGTCCCCGGGGATGACGACACGGTGCCCGGCGTCCGCGATCTCAGCGGCCACGGCAACAATCTCGCCCATCCCGATTACGGTGCGGCGGACGAGCACTTCATCCGGCTGACCGAAGCCCGCTACGGCGACTACGACGCGGCGACCGGCAACAACCAGATCAATCCGATCTTCGAGGGGCTCGATCCGCGCAATATCAGCAATATCCTGGGCGTGCAGGAAGCAGACCTGCCGAAGAACAGCAACGACGCCAATATCTTCTTCATGGCCTTTGGCCAGTATTTCGACCACGGCCTCGATTTCCTGCCGAAGGGTGGCAATGGCGCGATCCAGATCGGCGCTCCCGGCAACGGCGCGCCCGGATCCGGCAACCCTGCCGATCTCACCCGAGGCACGGTCGACGAAATCGTCGATGGCGTTCCCCAGCATATCAACCGGACCTCGCCCTTCGCGGACCAGAACCAGGCCTATGGCTCGAACGGGCTCGTCGGCCAGTTCCTCCGGGAAGGCGACGGCGATGGCGGTCTCGGCTCGATGCTCCTGGCGGGAGGGCCGGATCCGTCTGACCCGAACTTCCGGTTGCTGCCGACGCTGCGCGAGCTGATCCTCGAGCATTGGGAGAACAACACCGTCTTCACCGGCCTGCCAGGCGGCCCGGTCGCCTTCCAGACCTATTTCCCTGGGCTGGTCAACGGCGGTGTGATCAACAC
>NZ_JBFUIY010000034.1:0-62878 GCF_056401655.1 Allobosea sp. P4_E12
CGATGGAGGAGACGATGGAGGAGAAGCTGCGCTTCGCCATCCGCGAAGGCGGCAGGACCGTCGGCGCCGGCGTCGTCGCCAGCATCATCGCGTAACGCGTTTTCGTGAGGGCGAAGGCCCTTCCAAGGGCCTTTGCCTTTTCACGTCACGGAGAGAACAAGACCATGAACGGTCAGAACATCCGGATCCGCCTCAAGGCGTTCGACCACCGCATCCTCGACGCCTCCACGCGCGAGATCGTGTCGACGGCGAAGCGGACAGGCGCCCAGGTTCGCGGGCCCATCCCGCTGCCGACGCTTATCGAGAAGTTCACGGTCAACCGCTCGCCCCACATCGACAAGAAGTCGCGCGAGCAGTTCGAAATGCGGACCCACAAGCGGGTCCTGGACATCGTCGATCCGACCCCCCAGACGGTCGACGCCCTCATGAAGCTCGATCTCGCCGCCGGCGTCGACGTCGAAATCAAGCTCTGATCCATCGTCGGGTCCTCTGTTTCCGGATACCCCGGATGGACATGACCCCAAGAGAAGGTATGCACCGATGCGTTCCGGTGTGATTGCACAGAAAGTCGGGATGACCCGCATCTTCACGGATGCCGGTGAACACATCCCAGTCACCGTGCTGAAGCTCGACAGCTGTCAGGTTGTCGCGCATCGCACGATCGAGAAGAACGGCTATGTCGCCGTTCAGCTCGGGTCGGGCTTGGCCAAGGTCAAGAACGTCTCGAAGGCTGAGCGCGGTCATTTTGCCGTGGCCAAGGTCGAGCCCAAGCGCCAGGTCGTGGAGTTCCGCGTCAGCAACGATGCGTTGATCCCCGTCGGCGCCGAGCTGACTGCCGATCACTTCGTCGTCGGCCAGTTCGTCGATGTCAGCGGCACCACCACCGGTAAGGGTTTTGCCGGCGGTATGAAGCGCTGGAACTTCGGCGGTCTGCGGGCCACGCACGGTGTCTCGGTCTCGCATCGTTCGATCGGTTCGACCGGTGGTCGTCAGGACCCCGGCAAGACCTTCAAGAACAAGAAGATGCCGGGCCATCTCGGTGCCGAGCGCGTGACCACGCAGAACCTGCGCGTCGTCCAGACGGACGCCGAGCGCGGCCTGATCCTGGTCGAGGGCGCCGTTCCCGGCGTTGCCGGCGGCTGGATCCACGTCCGCGACGCCGTCAAGCGCGCCCTGCCGAAGGATGCGCCGCTTCCTGGCAAGTTCAAGGTTGCTGGCGAAACCACGCAGGCTCCTGCGGCTGAAGCAGTTGAGGAGAACGCGTGATGAAGCTCGATATCACCACTCTCGAGGGCGGCAATGCCGGCTCGGTCGAGCTTTCGGACTCGATCTTCGGTCTTGAGCCGCGCGCCGATCTTCTCGCCCGCATGGTGCGCTACCAGCTCGCCAAGCGTCGCGCCGGGACCCACAAGTCCAAGGGGCGTTCGGAAGTCGATCGCACCCGCAAGAAGATCTACAAGCAGAAGGGCACCGGTGGCGCTCGTCACGGTGCAGCTTCGGCTCCGCAGTTCCGCGGCGGCGGCAAGGCCTTCGGTCCGATCGTGCGTGATCATGCGCATGATCTGCCGAAGAAGGTCCGTGCCCTGGCTCTGCGCCATGCGCTCTCGGCCAAGGCCAAGGACGCCGGCCTGATCATCATCGACGACGTCACGCTCGCCGAGCCGAAGACCAAGGTCCTGCTCGGTCACTTCGGCAAGCTGGATCTGTCCAGCGCGCTGGTGATCGGCGGCGCCGAGATCGATGTGAACTTCGGCCTGGCCGCGCGTTCGATCCCGAACGTCGACGTCCTGCCGGTTCAGGGCATCAACGTCTACGACATCCTGCGTCGCGATAAGCTTGTGCTGACGCGCTCGGCTGTCGATGCGCTGGAGGCGCGCTTCAAATGAGCCAGTCTGCAAAGAACCTGGATCCGCGCCACTACGATGTCATTCGTGGCCCGGTGATCACCGAAAAGGCGACCATGCTCTCCGAGCATAACAAAGTCGTCTTCAAGGTCGCGAAGACCGCGACCAAGCCGCAGATCAAGGCGGCTATCGAGAAGTTGTTCGATGTCAAGGTGAAGAGCGTCAATACGCTCGTCACCGAAGGCAAGGTCAAGGTCTTCCGGGGCCGGCTCGGACAGCGTTCGGACGTCAAGAAGGCCGTAGTGACCCTCGAAGAAGGTCACTCGATCGACGTGACCACGGGCCTCTGAGGAAGGATCGTCATCATGGCTTTGAAAAGTTTCAAGCCGATCACGCCGAGCCTTCGCCAGCTCGTGATCGTCGACCGCAGCGAGCTCTACAAGGGCAAGCCGGTCAAGGCTCTCACCGAGGGTAAGTCCTCGAAGGGTGGGCGCAACAATCTCGGCCGCATCACGGTTCGTTTCCGTGGCGGTGGACATAAGCAGAGCTACCGGATCGTCGACTTCAAGCGTCGCGGCAAGCCGGGCGTGGCGGCGACCGTGGAGCGGATCGAGTATGATCCGAACCGCACCGCCTTCATCGCGCTGCTCAAGTACGCTGATGGCGAGCAGGCCTACATCCTGGCGCCGCAGCGCCTGGCGGTCGGCGACAGCGTGATCTCCGGCGACCAGGTCGACATCAAGCCCGGCAATGCTTCGCCGATGGGCGCGATGCCGATCGGCACCATCGTCCACAATGTCGAGCTCAAGATCGGCAAGGGTGGGGCGCTGGCGCGGTCTGCAGGCAACTACGCCCAGATCGTCGGTCGCGACCAGGGCTATGTCATCGTCCGCCTGAACTCGGGCGAACAGCGCCTGATCAGCGGCCTGTGCTATGCTACGGTGGGCGCGGTTTCGAACCCCGACCACATGAACACCAACATGGGCAAGGCCGGTCGCTCGCGCTGGCTCGGCCGTCGTCCGCATAACCGCGGCGTCTCGATGAACCCGGTCGACCACCCGCATGGTGGTGGTGAGGGTCGTACCTCGGGCGGTCGTCACCCGGTCACGCCGTGGGGACTGCCGACCAAGGGCAAGAAGACCCGCTCGAATAAGCGGACCGATACGTTCATCGTGTCGAGCCGTCACGCCCGCAAGAAGAAGAACTGAGGTCCGTCATGGCGCGTTCGATTTGGAAAGGTCCGTTTGTCGACGGATACCTTCTGAAAAAGGCCGAGGTCGCCCGTTCGGCGAGCCGGGCCGAGGTGATCAAGATCTGGAGCCGCCGCTCCACGATCCTTCCGCAGTTCGTCGGTCTGACGTTCGGCGTCTACAACGGTCACAAGCATGTGCCGGTGAACGTGTCCGAGGAAATGGTGGGCCACAAGTTCGGCGAGTTCTCGCCGACGCGCACCTTCCACGGCCACGCTGCCGACAAGAAGGCGAAGAGGAAGTAAGCCATGGGTAAGCCATCCGCCCCCCGTGCGCTGCCGGAGAACGAAGCCGTTGCGGTTGCCCGCAACCTTCGCGTCAGCCCGCAGAAGCTGAACCTCGTCGCTCAGCTCATCCGTGGCAAGAAGGTCTCGACCGCGCTCGCCGATCTCGAGTTCTCGCGTAAGCGGATCTCGCTCGACGTTCGCAAGTGTCTGCAGAGCGCCATCGCCAACGCCGAGAACAATCATGATCTCGACGTCGACGATCTCGTCGTTGCGCAGGCTTTCGTCGGCAAGGCCCTGGTCATGAAGCGCTTCCATGCCCGCGCCCGCGGCCGTGGAGCCCGGATCATGAAGCCCTTCGCGAACATCACGATCGTGGTGCGCGAAGTCCAGGCGGCCAAGGCCTGAGGAGAGAACGATGGGTCAGAAAATCAATCCGATCGGCCTTCGCCTCGGCATCAACCGCACCTGGGACTCGCGCTGGTTCGCGCAGAAGGGTGAGTACGGTCAGCTGCTGCACGAAGACATGAAGATCCGCGCCGCGCTGATGAAGCTGCTGAAGCAGGCGGCGGTCTCCAAGATCATCATCGAGCGCCCGCACAAGAAGTGCCGCGTCACCATCCACTCGGCTCGTCCGGGCGTGGTGATCGGCAAGAAGGGCGCCGATATCGAGAAGCTGCGCAAGGAAGTCTCGAAGCTGACCAAGGCCGATGTGACGATCAACATCGTCGAGGTCCGCAAGCCCGAGATCGACGCCACCCTGGTGGCCGACTCCATCGCTCAGCAGCTCGAGCGTCGCGTCGCGTTCCGTCGCGCCATGAAGCGGGCCGTTCAGTCGGCCATGCGTCTGGGCGCCGAGGGCATCCGCATCAACTGCTCGGGTCGTCTCGGCGGCGCGGAAATCGCGCGCCTGGAATGGTACCGCGAAGGCCGCGTGCCGCTGCACACGCTGCGCGCCGATGTGGATTACGGTGTCGGCACCGCCTTCACCACCTACGGCACGTGCGGCATCAAGGTCTGGATCTTCAAGGGCGAGATCCTCGAACACGACCCGATGGCCCAGGACAAGCGTCTCTCTGACGAAGGTGGTCGCTCCGGCGGTCGCGATCGTCGCGAGCAGGCTGCGTAAGGCTGATCGAGAAGAGCCATGTTGCAACCAAAGCGAACCAAGTTCCGCAAGCAGTTCAAGGGACGCATCTCAGGCGTTGCCAAGGGCGGCACGGACCTCAATTTCGGCCAGTTCGGCCTGAAGGCCCTGATGCCTGAGCGCGTCACGGCCCGTCAGATCGAAGCTGCCCGTCGTGCGATCACTCGCGCCATGAAGCGTGCTGGCCGCGTCTGGATCCGGATCTTCCCGGACGTGCCAGTTTCGAAGAAGCCGACCGAAGTCCGCATGGGCAAGGGCAAGGGCGCCCCTGAATTCTGGGCAGCCAAGGTCAAGCCTGGGCGAATCATGTTCGAGATCGACGGGGTGGAAGAGGAGACGGCGCGCGAGGCGCTTCGTCTCGGCGCCGCCAAGCTGCCGATCAAGACCCGCTTCATCCAGCGCATCGCCGAGTAAGGAGGGCGACATGAAAGCTACGCAACGCCTGTCCGATCTCAAGGTGATGAGTGTCGACCAGCTCCAGGACGAACTCCTGAAGCTGAAGAAGGAGCAGTTTAACCTGCGTTTCCAACGCGCTACCGGCCAGCTCGAGAATACCGCTCGGGTGACTGAGGTGCGCAAGGATATCGCTCGCATCAAGACGCTGCAGCGGTCGAAGACCGTTGCGGCGAGCGCCTGAGGAGTAGGACAATGCCGAAGCGCGTGCTGCAGGGCGTCGTCGTTAGCGACAAGCAGAACAAAACTGTTGTGGTGAAGGTCGAGCGGCGTTATACGCACCCGCTCCTCAAGAAGACTGTTCGCCGGACCAAGAACTATCACGCCCACGATGAGGCGCAGACGTTCAAGGTTGGGGATTCGGTCTGGATTGAGGAATCCAAGCCCATTTCCAAGCTGAAAAGCTGGGTTGTGCTCGACAACGCTCCTAAGGCGTAAGTCACTTTATTGAGGCCAGGGGGCGATCGACCCCCGTCAGTCGTAGTCCGGGTCGGCGCTGACGCCGCGCCCGGAAACCGCGCTGATACAGTTTGGAAGGATCAAGGCCATGATCCAGGTGCAGACGAATCTCGAGGTCGCGGATAACTCCGGCGCCCGTCGTGTGATGTGCATCAAGGTTCTCGGCGGGTCGAAGCGGAAATACGCCGGTGTCGGTGATATTATCGTCGTTTCGATCAAGGAAGCCATTCCCCGCGGCCGCGTGAAGAAGGGCGACGTCATGAAGGCGGTCGTCGTTCGGACCGCTAAGGACGTGAAGCGCGCCGATGGTTCGGTGATCCGTTTCGACCGCAATGCGGCCGTGCTGATCAACAACCAGAAGGAGCCGGTGGGCACCCGTATCTTCGGACCGGTTCCGCGCGAACTTCGCGCCAAGAACCACATGAAGATCATCTCGCTTGCGCCAGAGGTGCTGTAATGGCTGCGAAGATCAAGAAGGGCGACAAGGTCGTCGTGTTGGCCGGCCGTGACAAGGGCAAGGCCGGCGAAGTGCTCCAGGTGCTGCCGAAGGATGCCCGCGCCGTGGTGCGTGGCGTCAACCTCGTGAAGAAGCACACCAAGGCCTCGGCACAGTCCGAGGGTGGCATCATCAGCAAGGAGGCCACGATCGATCTGTCGAACCTGGCCGTCGCCGATCCCAAGGACGGCAAGCCGACCCGCGTCGGTTTCAAGGTGCTCGATGACGGCCGCAAGGTGCGTTTCGCCAAGCGTTCGGGAGATCTGATCGATGGCTGAGAATCAGCAGGCGGCTCTCACGCCGCGCATGAAGAAGCATTACGAGGACGTCGTTCGTCCGGCGATGATCGCCGAGTTCGGCTACAAGAACGTGATGGAAGTCCCGACGATCGAGAAGGTCGTCATCAACATGGGCGTGGGCGAAGCGACTGCCGACCGTAAAAAGGTCGACAGTGCAGCTGGCGACCTCGCCATGATCGCCGGTCAGAGGCCGGTCATCACCAAGTCCCGCCTCGCCATCGCCGGCTTCAAGCTGCGCGAGAACATGGCGGTTGGCTGCAAGGTCACGCTGCGCAAGACCAAGATGTTCGAGTTCGTCGACCGGCTCGTCACCATCGCCTTGCCGCGCGTGCGCGACTTCCGTGGTCTCAACCCGAAGTCGTTCGACGGGCGCGGCAATTTCGCGCTCGGCATCAAGGAGCACATCGTGTTCCCTGAGATCAACTACGACAAGGTCGACCAGGTCTGGGGCATGGACGTGATCGTCTGCACGACTGCGAAGTCGGACGACGAAGCGCGCGCTCTGCTCAAGCACTTCAACTTCCCGTTCCGGCAGTGAGCCTTACCGCTCATACGCGGAAACCAGGAGAGATCGATGGCTAAGAAAAGCTCCGTCGAGAAGAACGAACACCGCAGGCAGCTCGTGAAGAAGTACGCGGGCAAGCGGGCGCGTCTTCTCGCGATCGCGAATGACGAGAGCCAGTCCATGGACGAGCGCTTCCTTGCTCGCCTCAAGCTGGCTGAACTGCCGCGCAACTCGGCTGCAAACCGGGTGCGCAACCGCTGCGAAGTGACCGGCCGTCCGCGCGCCGTGTATCGCAAGCTGAAGATGTCGCGCGTTGCTCTGCGCGAGCTCGGCAACAAGGGGCTGGTTCCCGGCCTCGTC
The DNA here is from genome assembly GCF_056401655.1 of Allobosea sp. P4_E12. Classification (NCBI taxonomy): domain Bacteria; kingdom Pseudomonadati; phylum Pseudomonadota; class Alphaproteobacteria; order Hyphomicrobiales; family Alloboseaceae; genus Allobosea; species Allobosea sp. P4_E12. Next base: position 7,038 of record NZ_JBFUIY010000034.1, read on the forward strand.
AAGTCGAGCTGGTGAGGAGGACGCATCATGGCGATCATTGATCCGCTTGGCGATATGCTGACCCGCATCCGCAATGCGCAGATGCGGCGCAAGTCGCGCGTGACCACCCCGGGCTCGAAGCTTCGTGCCCGCGTGCTCGACGTGCTTCAGGCCGAGGGTTACATCCGCGGCTATTCCACGACCGAGTTCGGCAATGGCCGGACCGAGTTCGACATCGAGCTGAAGTACCATGAGGGGCAGCCGGTCATCCGTGCCATCTCTCGGGTCTCGAAGCCCGGCCGCCGCGTCTACTCTTCGGTGGACACGATGCCGCGCGTGGCCGACGGCCTCGGCGTGACCATCGTCTCCACGCCGAAGGGCGTGATGCCCGATCATCTTGCCCGCGAGCAGAACGTGGGCGGCGAAGTGCTTTGCAAGGTCTTCTGACCTTCTGCGCCGCTCATCAGGAGAAATCCAATGTCTCGTATCGGTAAAAAGCCTGTTCCGGTTCCCGCTGGCGTAACCGCCAACGTGTCCGGCCAGCTCGTGAGCATCAAGGGCTCGAAGGGGGAACTCTCCTTCTCCGTGCCCGATGATGTCTCGGTTGCGCTCGAGAACGGCGCCATCGCCGTTCAGCCGCGCTCGCAGAGCAAGCGTGCGCGCTCGCTCTGGGGCACGTCCCGGGCTCGCGTCGCCAATCTGGTGACGGGCGTCACCAACGGCTTCGAGAAGAAGCTTGAGATCAACGGCGTCGGCTACAAGGCCGCCGTCACCGGCAAGGTGCTCAAGCTGTCGCTCGGCTACAGCCACGACATCGACTATGCGATCCCGGCCGGGGTCGCGATCGTCACGCCGAAGCCGACTGAAATCGTCATCACCGGCATCGACAAGCAGGTGGTCGGCCAGACCGCCGCTGAGATCCGCGACTATCGCGGTCCCGAGCCCTACAAGGGCAAGGGCGTCAAGTACGCCGGCGAATTCATCTTCCGCAAGGAAGGGAAGAAGAAGTAAGGACGCGAGCCATGAGCAAGCAGACAGAAAACACTGCGCGCCGCCGGGCCCGTGTCCGTCGCGCCATCAAGGCGGTCGCCAATGGCCGCGCTCGCCTGTCGGTGCATCGCACCGGCAAGCAGATCTATGCCCAGGTCATCGACGACGCGAAGGGCATCACCCTCGCGTCGGCCTCGAGCCTGGACAAGGACATCCGCGGCGACATCAAGTCGGGCGCGAATGTCGAGGCTGCGGCCACGATCGGCAAGTTGGTTGCCGAGCGTGCGGTCAAGGCCGGCGTGAAGGACGTGGTCTTCGATCGCGGCTCCTACATGTATCATGGTCGCGTCAAGGCGCTTGCCGATGCGGCCCGCGAGGCCGGACTGAACTTCTGACATCCCATCCGGGATGCTCGAGCGAGCGGCGCTGCATCAGGCAGCGTCCGCGCAAGTAAGAGGATGACATGGCGAGAGAACCTCGTGACCGTCAGGATCGCGAAGAGCGCGATTCGGAATTCGTGGATCGTCTGGTCCACATCAATCGCGTCGCCAAGGTGGTGAAGGGCGGCCGTCGTTTCGGCTTTGCTGCCCTCGTCGTCGTCGGTGACCAGAAGGGCCGCGTCGGCTTCGGCCATGGCAAGGCTCGCGAAGTGCCGGAAGCCATCCGCAAGGCGACTGAAGCCGCCAAGCGCGGGCTGGTCCGCATTCCGCTGCGCGAAGGCCGCACGCTCCATCACGACGTCCAGGGCCGCCACGGCGCCGGTCGCGTCGTGCTGCGTGCAGCTCCGGCCGGTACCGGCATCATCGCCGGTGGTCCGATGCGCGCCGTCTTCGAGGCGGTTGGCATGCAGGATGTCGTGTCGAAGTCGCTCGGTTCGTCGAACCCCTACAACCTCGTGCGCGCCACCTTCTCGGCGCTCAAGAACGAGGACAGCCCGCGTGGCGTCGCCGCGCGCCGCAGCCTGAAGGTTTCGGCCCTGCAGTCGCGTCGTCGCGATGCCGGCACCGACGCCGCGGCCGAAGCGTGAGGGCTGCACCATGGCAAAAGCTGAAAAGACCGTGGTCGTCGAGCAGATCGGTAGCCCGATCCGCCGTGAGGCCTCGCAGCGCCAGACCCTGATCGGTCTCGGCCTGAACAAGATCCGCCGCCAATCGACCCTGCAGGACACCGCTTCCGTCCGTGGCATGATCGAGAAGGTCAAGCACCTCGTCCGCGTCGTCGACGCGAAGTGAGGGGGATTGTCCGATGAAACTCACAGACATTCGTGACAACGAAGGCGCCCACAAGTCCCGCATCCGTGTCGGCCGTGGTATCGGCTCCGGCAAGGGCAAGACTGGTGGACGCGGCGTCAAGGGTCAGAAGGCCCGTGCCGGCGTGGCGGTCAAGGGCTTCGAAGGCGGTCAGATGCCGCTTTATCGTCGCCTGCCGAAGCGCGGCTTCCACAACCTCTTCGCCAAGGAACTGAACGAGGTCAATCTCGGTCGGATCCAGCAGGCGGTCGAGGCCGGCAAGCTCGACGGCAAGGGCGTCGTCACCATCGAGGCGCTGGTTGCGGCTGGCGTGATCTCGAAGGCGGCCCCCGACGGCGTCAAGATCCTCGGCGTCGGCGAACTGAAGACGAAGCTTGCCTTCGAAGTGGCAGGCGCGTCGAAGTCGGCGGTCGAGGCCATCGAAAAGGCTGGCGGCTCGGTCAAGATCCTGGCGGCTGCTGCTTCACAGGCGTGACAGCGACGCTTACATGAGCGATTGCGAACGGCGGCCAGGCCAGAAGCCTAGGCCGCCGTTCGACTGTTTGACGTTTATTCCGATCAAGGACCGGACGCATGGCATCGGCGGCTGAACAGCTTGCGGCAAACCTGAATTTCGGCGCGCTCGCGAAGGCGGACGAGCTCAAGAAGCGGATCTGGTTCACGCTGGGGGCGCTCATCGTCTACCGGCTCGGTACCTATATCCCGCTGCCGGGCATGAACCCCGACGCCGTTGCCGACCTGTTCAAACAGTCGCAGACCGGCGTGCTCGGCCTGTTCAACATGTTTTCGGGCGGTGCCGTCGGGCGACTGGCGATCTTTGCGCTCGCGATCATGCCCTATATATCGGCCTCGATCATCATCCAGCTCCTGTCGAGCGTGGTGCCGACCTTCGAGGCGCTGAAGAAGGAAGGCGAGCAGGGCCGCAAGGTCCTCAACCAGTACACCCGCTACCTGACCCTCGTGCTGGCCGTGTTCCAGGCCTACGGCATCGGTGTCGGCCTGCAGGGGTCCGGCAATCTGGTGCTCGAACCCGGCCCGTTCTTCCTGCTCTCGACGACGATCACGCTGGTCGGCGGTACGATGTTCCTGCTCTGGCTCGGTGAACAGATCACCAGCCGCGGCATCGGCAACGGCACCTCGATGATCATCTTCTCGGGCATCATCGCGGAATTCCCGTCGCAGCTCGCCCAGACCCTCGAGCTTGGCCGTCAGGGCGCGATTTCGACCGGCCTGCTGCTGCTGATCCTGGTCATGGCCATCTGCGTCATCGCCTTCTGCGTGTTCATGGAGCGGGCCCAGCGCCGCCTGCTGATCAACTATCCCAAGCGCCAGGTCGGCAACCGCATGTACGAGGGCCAGACCTCGTTCCTGCCGCTGAAGCTCAACACGTCGGGCGTCATCCCGCCGATCTTCGCCTCCTCGCTGCTGCTGCTGCCGACGACGATCGCCAGCTTCTCGCAGGCCTCGGGCGGCACCGGCATGCTGTCGACGGTGGCGACCTATCTGGCGCATGGCCGGCCGCTGTTCATGATCCTCTACGCCGCGCTGATCATCTTCTTCTGCTTCTTCTACACCGCCATCGTGTTCAATCCGGTCGAGACGGCGGACAATCTGAAGAAGCATGGCGGCTTCATGCCGGGCATCCGCCCGGGCGAGCGCACCGCCGAGCATATCGACCGCGTGCTGACCCGGATCACCGTTCTCGGCGCAGGCTATCTGACTATTGTCTGCCTTATCCCCGAGTTCATGATCACGTATGCCCAGATTCCGATCATCCTCCTGGGCGGCACCTCGCTGCTCATCGTGGTGACGACAACCATGGATACCGTGGCGCAGGTTCACGGGCATCTGCTGGCCCACCAGTATGAGGGGCTGGTCAAGAAGGCGAAGTTGCGAGGGGCGAGGCGCTGATGCGATTGATCTTCCTGGGGCCGCCGGGGGCGGGCAAGGGTACTCAGGCAACCCGTATCGTCGAGAAGCATGGCATTCCGCAGCTCTCGACCGGCGACATGCTCCGGGCCGCGGTTGCGGCCGGGACGCCGGTGGGGCTCAAGGCCAAGGCGGTGATGGATGCCGGCGGACTGGTCTCGGACGATATCGTCATCGGGATCGTTGCCGATCGCATCGAAGAGCCGGACGCGAAGCGGGGCTTCATCCTCGACGGCTTTCCGCGCACGCTGGCCCAGGCCGAGGCGCTCGACGCCATGCTGGCGCAGAAGGGGCTGAAGCTCGACGCGGTCCTGGAGCTCACGGTCGATCAGGACAAGCTCGTCGACCGGATCATCCGTCGTGCCGAAGAGGCGAAGGCGGCCGGGCAACCGGTGCGCAAGGATGACGATCCGGTGGTCTTCAAGACCCGGCTCGAAGCCTATAACCGCGATACCGCTGTGGTTTCGCCCTATTATGCGAAGCGTGGCCAGCTCACTGCGATCGACGGCATGAAGCCGATCGACGAGGTGACGGGTGCGATCTGCAAGGCACTCGGCGCTTAGCAATGCGCGGGCACGGGTTCGGCATCGGGCTCGTACTTCTGACCTTGCTGTCGTCAGCGATATCAGCCCCGGCGGAGACGGTTCTCGTCGCGCCGGGGATTTCTGTTTCGAAGAGGGCGTATGCCGCCCCGCTCAACGAAGCCCGGAACGCGCTTGCGGCAGGTGCCGAATCGATTTCGGTCGGGCGGGGCGCAGTCCGCTTGAGCTGGGCTGAGCCGTAACGCCGCCTGCCGGCCGAGTAAGAGCAGCTTCGAGGAAGCTGGCATGATTCCTGAGTTCGGCGGGTTGACTCAAGAGCTTCGACCGACTAACGACCCTCATCCGGTTGCATGTGGCGATGCCGTTACCTTCGCGAGGAGGGGCGACGTCGCGTTCTCGCATGGAGCCGATTCAACGCTCGCAGGGGCCGGCCTCCACCGGACGCGGGTAGGTTTTCACTGCCGGGCAGCCATCGGGCGCCTCGGCCGACAATGGAGAAGAGACCATGGCTCGTATCGCGGGCGTTAACATTCCGACCGGCAAGCGCGTCGTCATCGGTTTGCAGTATATCCACGGCATCGGTGCCCAGAAGGCCAAGGAAATCTGCCAGAAGGTCGGCATCGCCGACGAGCGTCGCGTCAACCAGCTGACCGACGCGGAGGTGCTTCAGATCCGTGAGACGATCGACCGCGACTACCTTGTCGAGGGCGACCTGCGTCGTGAAGTCTCGATGAACATCAAGCGCCTGATGGATCTCGGCTGCTATCGCGGTCTGCGTCATCGTCGCTCGCTGCCGGTCCGTGGCCAGCGCACGCATACCAATGCGCGCACCCGCAAGGGCAAGGCCAAGCCGATCGCCGGCAAGAAGAAGTGAGTTTCGGCGGGCCGGTCATCCGGCCCGCTGTCTATGCGTCGCCTGACCCGTTCAAGGGCAGGCGACATCCCCAGCGCCTGGCATGACGGGCGCGCTCGAAGGATGAAAGAAAGAGACCATGGCCAAGGAAGCCCAGCGCGTTCGTCGTCGTGAACGCAAGAACATCGTTTCTGGCGTCGCGCATGTGAACGCCTCGTTCAACAACACCATGATCACCATCACCGACGCCCAGGGCAACACGATCTCGTGGTCGTCCGCCGGCACCATGGGCTTCAAGGGTTCGCGCAAGTCGACCCCCTATGCCGCCCAGGTCGCGGCCGAGGATGCGGCCCGCAAGGCTGCCGAGCACGGCATGCGCACCCTCGAAGTCGAGGTGACGGGCCCGGGTTCGGGGCGTGAATCGGCTCTGCGCGCCCTCCAGGCCGCCGGCTTCACCGTGACCTCGATCCGCGACGTGACGCCGATCCCGCACAATGGCTGCCGGCCGCGCAAGCGCCGTCGCGTCTGACGCCCGGATTGGATTGCGGCGCTCGCACTGGCGGGCGCCGGTACGGGGCGGCCCGTCGCCGCCGAGAGATGAAGCACCAGGAGTGCGGTCGTGATCAGCAAGAACTGGCAGGATTTGTCCAAGCCGAACAAGCTCGAAATCAAGGTCGGAGACGACCCCAAGCGCCATGCTACCGTGATCGCTCGTCCGCTCGAGCGCGGCTTCGGCATGACGCTCGGCAACGCGCTGCGGCGCGTGCTGCTCTCCTCGCTTCAGGGCGCTGCGGTCACCGCCGTCCAGATCGACGGCGTGCTGCATGAGTTCTCGTCGATTCCCGGCGTTCGCGAGGACGTCACCGACATCGTCCTCAACATCAAGGCGATCGCCGTCAAGATGCAGGGCGAGGGCCCCAAGCGTATGACCCTGCGCAAGTCGGGCCCGGGCACCGTCACCGCCGGTGACATCAACACCGTCGGCGATGTGTCGATCCTCAACCCCGAGCTCGTGCTCTGCACGCTGGACGAGGGTGCCGAGATCCGCATGGAGTTCACGGTCAATACCGGCAAGGGCTATGTCCCGTCCGAGCAGAACCGTCCCGAGGATGCACCGATCGGCCTGATCCCGGTCGACAGCCTCTATTCGCCGGTCAAGAAGGTCTCCTATCGCGTTGAGAACACCCGTGAGGGCCAGAATCTCGACCGCGACATGCTGACCCTGCAGATCGAGACCAACGGCTCGGTCACTCCCGAGGACGCGCTGGCGCTCGCCGCCCGCATCCTGCAGGACCAGCTTGCCGTCTTCATCACCTTCGAGGAGCCGCGCAAGGAAGAGGCCGTCTCGACCGCGCCGCAGCTGCCCTTCAACCCGGCGCTGCTCAAGAAGGTCGACGAGCTCGAGCTTTCGGTGCGTTCGGCGAACTGCCTGAAGAACGACAACATCGTCTATATCGGCGACCTGATCCAGAAGTCGGAGGGCGAGATGCTTCGTACCCCGAACTTCGGCCGCAAGTCGCTGAACGAGATCAAGGAAGTGCTCGCGACCATGGGCCTCCATCTCGGCATGGACGTGACCGGCTGGCCGCCGGAGAACATCGAAGAGCTGGCGAAGCGCTTCGAAGAGCATTACTGATCCCGCCGGCGCGGAGCTTGCCTCCGCGCCTGTTTCCCGCACGGTGCGTGAGCGCCGGAGCATAATGAACGGCCGTACCGTGGCACGGCGGCCGTAATCACAGGAGAGCCAAATGCGTCACGGTTTCCGCGGTCGTCGTTTCAACCGCTCGGTTGAGCATCGCAAGGCGATGTTCGCCAACATGTCCCAGGCCCTGATCAAGCATGAGCAGATCACCACCACGCTGCCGAAGGCCAAGGACCTGCGTCCGGTCGTCGAGAAGCTGGTGACCCTCGCCAAGCGCGGCGACCTGCACGCCCGCCGTCAGGCGATCGCCCAGATCAAGGATGTCGCACTCGTCGGCAAGCTCTTCGCGGTCCTCGGCCCGCGCTACAAGGAGCGCAATGGCGGCTATCTGCGCATCATGAAGGCCGGCTTCCGCTTCGGCGACAACGCCCCGCTCGCCGTGATCGAGTTCGTCGATCGCGATGTCGATGCCAAGGGCAAGGATTCCGGCCCGGTCTTCACGGCTGACGACGAAGCCGCCTGAGCAAGGCTGCTTCCCCGGAGATTTGAAGAGCGGCCGCAAGGCCGCCTTTTCTTTTGCGAAGGGGCCGGGGAGGCGCGCGACCCGGATGTCGGCCTCTGCGATGACGTATGGACACAGTCCGACGGGGCTCTCGACCGCCATTGGTGGTGGAAATGAAGGCTCGCGCGGGGCGCGGATGACATCGACCGGCCCGGAGCGGACGGCCATCAAGCGCGGGAGGCCCAGAGCTTCGTTCGCGGTGACAGGCGGGGCATCGCGTTTCGCGTCAGTAGGCGCTGGATCGGCAACTGATGCCGAAGATTATTGCTCGAAACGCCGCTTGTGCGCCACAAAGCGCAATGGTCAAGCTTCCCAGCGAAAACCGCCCGCAAGAGGCGGCCCCGGAGGGAGAGACTGATGATTTCAAGACTATTGACCACGCGGCGGCTGGCGCTGACGGCGATGTTGGCGCTGGCGGCTCCCGCCCTGGCGCAGGACGGCTATCCCAACAAGCCGATCACCATGATCGTGCCATTCGCAGCCGGGGGCTCCTCCGACGTGATCGCACGGCTGGTCGGCGACGAGATGGGGCGGGTGCTCGGCCAGCGCATCGTCATGGAGAACATGGCAGGGGCGGGGGGCGCGACGGCGCTGACGCGCGCCGCCAAGGCCGATCCCGATGGCTACACTATCGTCATCGGCAATAGCGGAACCAATGCTGCGTCCTATTCGATCTATCCGGATCTGAAATACACCCAGGCCGATTTCGCGCCGATCGGCCTCGTCGCCAAGACATCGCCGATGATCGCGCTCAAGCTCGATTTTCCGGCCAAGAACCTGATGGAGTTCGTCGACTATGCCAAGAAGAACCCCGGCAAGGTCAGTCTCGGGCATGCTGGTGTCGGCTCGTCGAATTATCTGATCTGCCGGAACTTCATCAAGGCGGCTGGTGTCGAGGTTGCGCTCGTCAGTTATCGGGGCGCAGGACCGGCTTTGAACGACCTGATGGGCGGGCAGATCGACGGCGTCTGCGATGCTGCAACCTCGCTCTCGGGCGCGGTGCAGGGAGCCAAGGTCAAGGCGCTCGTGGTCGCGACACCGAGCCGGCTCGACAGCCTTCCGGATGTGCCAACCTCCAGGGAGGCCGGGCTGCCGGCTTTCGAGGCCCAGGGCTGGAATGCGCTCTTCGGCCCAAAAAGCCTGCCTGAACCGATCGTCACCAAGCTGAATCAGGCTTTGCGGACCGCGCTTGCGAGCCCGAACCTGCAAGCTCGATTCAAGGAGCTTTCGTCCGTGCTGCCAGCCGAGAACGAACTCACGCCTGCCCATGTCGGCGCGATGGTTCCGGGCGAGATCGAAAAGTACAAGATCCTGCTTCAGGACAAGTGAGGCTTGGCCCTATGCTCGCTGGCGGGCAAGCTCGCCAGCGAGATCCAGCAGCACGTCGGCAGGCTGGACCTGGAGATCGGCCTCTGGCGTGACACCGTAGAGACCGAAGATGAAGTGCGTGGTCTCGTCATGTTCGGCGAGGCCCATCGACCAGTTCTGGAAGCTCCGGGCCGCAATCTGCTCTTCGGCCAGCAGGCGGATCCCGGTATGGCGTGGATCGACCACGATCCGGCCATATGTCTCCGCGACATTATGCGCCTCGCCTTCGAGCACCTGCGCGAAGGCCCCGGGCGTCACCAGGAGAAATCCCGTCACCTCGTTCTGTACGTTCAGCCGCTGGGCGCTGGCGATCATCCTGCCAACCTCCTCACTGCGATTGGCCTCGACGAGGCGACTCCGGCTGGCATAAACAAGACGTATCAGACTCAAGGGACCAGCTCCTTCGCGGATCTTTGCTCGACTGACCCGTTCGATGATCCGGATGGCGCCAGTGGCGTCGCGGGCGAAGAGATTTCCCGGGAATGGTTCGTATTGGAAGACTTGGAACGCCGCGAGCGGTGTTTTGCTTCAGCGTGGAGACAGGAATGAAGCGCGGGATCATGCCGGTCCGTTTCGGAAGAACTGCCTTGCCGACCGCCTTGATGCTCATTGCGAGTCTTGCGCCGCTGCCATTGCTTGCGCAGGCGCGGCAGGTTCCGGAAACCCGTCAGCAGGTTCAGCTTTCCTTTGCGCCGATCGTGCAGAAGACGGCCGGGTCGGTCGTGAATGTCTATGGCGCCCGTGTCGAGCGTCGGGCTCAGAACCCTTTCATGGACGATCCGTTCTTTCGCCGCTTCTTTGGCGATGACGGGTTCGGTGTCCCGCGCGAACGCGTGCAACGATCGCTTGGCTCAGGCGTGATCGTCGATGCGAGCGGGCTCGTGGTGACCAATAACCACGTCATCGAGGGCATGAGCGAGGTCAAGGTCGCCTTTGCGGACAAGCGCGAGGTGGAAGCCACGATTGTCCTGCGCGATCCACGCACCGATCTTGCCGTGCTGAAGCTGAACGGCGCCAAGGATCTGAGCGCGATCGACCTTGCCGATTCCGACCAGCTCCAAGTCGGCGATATCGTGCTGGCGATCGGCAATCCCTTCGGCGTCGGGCAGACCGTGACGCAGGGCATCGTTTCGGCGCTGGCTCGTACGCAGGTCGGTGTCGCCGATGCGCAGTCGTTCATCCAGACCGATGCGGCGATCAATCCCGGCAACTCCGGCGGCGCGCTGGTCGACATGGAAGGCCGACTGATCGGCATCAACACCGCGATCTTCTCGCGCTCTGGCGGCAGCCACGGCATCGGTTTTGCGATTCCCTCGTCGATGGTTCGCGTCGTCGTCGAAAGCGCGAAGTCGGGTGCTGCTTCGGTGCGCCGGCCGTGGTTCGGCGCCAGGCTGCAGGCACTGACGGCCGATGTCGCCGACGGGCTTGGGCTCGACCGCCCGGCCGGCTCGGTCGTTGCCAGCGTGGTCGAGAAGGGGCCGGCCGCCGAGGGCGGGCTCAAGCGTTCGGACGTCATCCTCGCGCTTGACGGAGTCGCCGTCGATGATCCCGAGGCCTTCGGCTATCGTTTCGCGACCCGCCCGATCGGGGGTACGACCTCTCTGACCGTCCTGCGCGGCGGCAAGCGCCTGGTGGTTCCGGTGAAGCTCGTTCCCGCGCCCGAGACGCGGCCGCGCGAAACCGTGACGCTTTCGGGCCGCACGCCGCTTTCGGGGCTGACGGTGCTCAACCTGTCGCCGGCGGTTGCCGAGGAGCTTTCGATCGATGCCGGAACCGAAGGCGTCGTGGTCAGTGCCATCGAGGAAGGCAGCCTTGCGGCTCGCGTCGGTTTCCAGAAGGGCGACATCATCCTGGCCCTGAACGGAGAGCGCATGGAGCGCTCGCGCGATGTCGAGGCGGCCCTGCGTCAGCGCAAGCGCGCCTGGGAGGTGACGATCTCGCGTGCCGGACAGACCGTGACATCGGTCTTCCCGGGGTGAGCGACCTCTTTTCCGCTTCCGGCCTCGACAAGGCGGGGCCGCGCCCGCTTGCCGACCGTTTGCGGCCGACGACGCTGGCCGAGGTCACCGGGCAGGGGCACCTGACGGGGCCGGATGGCGCGCTCACGCGACTGCTGGCCTCGGGCTCGATTGGCAGCCTGATCTTCTGGGGGCCGCCGGGCACCGGGAAGACGACGGTCGCGCGCCTGCTCGCCGGTGCGGTCGATCTCGGGTTCGAGCAGATCAGCGCGATCTTCTCCGGGATCGCGGACCTCAAGAAGGTGTTCGAGGCAGCGCGCGGGCGACGGCTGGGAGGCAAGGGCACGCTGCTCTTCGTCGACGAGATCCATCGCTTCAACCGCACTCAGCTCGATGCGTTCCTGCCAGTCATGGAGGACGGCACGATCACGCTGGTCGGTGCCACAACCGAGAATCCGTCCTTCGCGCTCAACGCCGCACTTCTGTCGCGGGCGCGGGTGCTCACCTTCCAATCCCTCGACGAGAACGCGCTGCTCTTTCTGCTCGGCCGGGCCGAGGTGCTGGAGAACAAGGAATTGCCGTTGACGCCGGAGGCGCGGCTGGCGGTTGCCCGCTTTGCCGATGGCGACGGGAGGGCGGCACTGACGCTGGCCGAGGAAATCTGGCGTGCCGCCAAGCCGGACGAGATCTTCGACGAGGCCGGTCTCGCCGAGGTGATCCAGCGTCGCGCACCGATCTACGACAAGGCGCAGGACGGCCACTACAACCTGATCTCGGCACTGCATAAGACGATCCGCGGCTCTGATCCGGATGCGGCTCTCTATTACTTCGCCCGCATGCTCGATGCCGGTGAGGATCCGCGTTTCCTGGCGCGGCGGCTGGTGCGCATGGCGGTCGAAGATATCGGGCTCGCCGACCCGCAGGCGCTCGTCCATGCCCGCGCCGCGGCCGAGACCTATGAACAACTGGGCTCCCCCGAGGGCGAGCTCGCGCTCGCCAACACGGTGATCTATCTGGCGACGGCGCCGAAATCGAATGCGGCCTATATCGCCTACAAGGCGGCGCGGCGCGCGGCCAAGGAGGGCGGCTCGCTGATGCCACCCAAGACCATTCTGAACGCGCCGACGAAGCTGATGAAGGAAGAGGGCTACGGCGCTGACTACGCCTATGACCACGACGCACCCGATGCTTTCTCCGGCCAGAACTACTGGCCGGATGCGCTCGGCCGGCAGCTGTTCTACGATCCACCCGAGCGTGGCTTCGAGCGCGAGATCCGAAAGCGGCTGGAATACTGGGAAAAGCTCAGGGCGGAGCGCAGCAGGTAGAAGATCGGATCATCGGACAGGTATCGGGTGCGATCATCCGACCTTCTGCGTCCGCATCGGTCTTTCCGAGAACCGCGCTCCATTTTGCGGGCCGATGCATCAGAACGCGCGCTCTATGAAGACTTGAGTCGAGATCAGACGCCCCGCCAGCCCTGCGGCGACCTGCCGGCCAGTCAGGGATATCCGGGCTTGCGCGACCGACGCTTCGATCCCGGCCTTGAGACCCTCGACCGGTGTCCAGACCAGATTGGCGGCGGCGCGGTCGATGCTGATCTTGCCTTTGGCCTGGTCGATCAGCGGAACCGATAGCTGGTAGCGGCTGACGTAAAAATTGGTCGCGATCTCGTCGGTCCATTCCCGCCGCATCACAAGGGCGGTCGAGAAGCCGCGGGTCGGGTCGCTGCCGAGGAGCACCGTCCGAACGACGGCGGCGTCGAGTTGCGAGCCGATATAGGGCGCCGCGTCGACCGCGCCTGCGACCTGGGCCGTGATGCTACCGGGGCGCCCCAGCATCTCGGCCTCATAGGTAACGCCCAGAATTCCGGCGCGTCCCAAGCGGGAGTTTCGGCCGGAGATGTCGCGAAGTGCCAAAGCGCCATGCAACGTCCATGGCCCGGACTGGTAGACGAGCCGTGCCACGCCATCCGGCATGCGGCCGGCCGCAACCGGCAGGGTCGAGGTCGTGCCCAACGCGGGATCTTCCATGGCAAGTGTCGCGATCCAGGTCTCCGTCAAGGGCAATTCCAGGGCCAACAGTCCGACGGTCCGACTTGGCACCCGCGTGCTGAAGATGAACTCGTCGCCCGTCCAGAAGCTGAAGCGCGAGGTGTCCAGGCCGAAAATCCAGGGCCCGACCAACACCGTCGCCTCGTCGAAAGTGAGTCCTGCGACATCGTCGGTCGGGCTCTGCATGGTGAAGGAGAAGGCGCTGCCGACGCGCAGCCCGGAGGCGAGATCATGCGACGTCGCGATGCGAATACTCGCGCTTGTCGGAAAGGATGTCAGGCTCGACTGCGGCAAGGAAACGGAGCGCGATGCCCGGACACTGTCATTCTGCAGGCCAGCGCTGACGGTGCCCGACACCGAGAGGCAGGTGGCGGAGCCGGGCAGGATCAGGCCAGGGATGCTGTCCTCGTCATCGTCCTCTTCCTCGTCATCGCTGCTTTCGTCCTCCATTTGCCGGCGGGGATCGGCCTTGCCGCCGAAGAGGGGCTCAAGCTCGGTCGGCGTGATCGTGCAACTGCGCGCAAGGCTCGGGGGGCGGGCGGGTTTCAGGCCCTTGGGCGGCGGGAGTGCGACTGCTTCCCCGGTCAGTGCTGCGAAGGCCGGCAAGGCAAGCAAGGCCGAGGCTGCGATCGCCCAGGTGCGATGCAGGCAGGGCTTCTCCTCAGCGCGGCCTGTCACGGCGGTCATCGGTGGCGGGCGGCTCCAAGGCATTGTCGTCAGTGGTCATCTGTCGTTACGGGATCCGGGTGTGTCAATTGCGCCGTGAGAGGGCGCACTCCCGTGATTGTCGGGGCCTGAGACCGGATTTCGTTTGTGCAGGTCGGGTGTGCTGGCTATTGCAGGACGATGACATCCACGTTTCTCGTCTTCCTGGGCGCCGGCATCGGCGGCGCGCTGCGACACGGCGTCAACTACACCTCACTGAAATGGCTGGGGACGGGTTTTCCCTATGGCACAATGGCCATCAATATTCTCGGTTCGGGGATCATGGGGCTGATCGTCGGCTGGCTCGCCTTCAGGGCGGGCGAGGGCTGGTCGCAACAGGCGCGCCTCTTCCTGACCACGGGCGTCCTGGGTGGATTCACGACTTTCTCGGCCTTCTCGCTTGAGGCCGTTCTGCTCTGGGAGCGCGGCCAACTGGGCTTCGCCACCATTTATGTTCTGGGCTCCGTCGCGCTGTCTCTGGCAGCGCTGGTCGGTGGGCTCGCACTCGTCCGGGGGCTATCATGAGGCAAGGTGGCAAGGGCTCCGGCAGCAAGGGCTCCGGCGGCAAGGGGCAAACGGGTCGCGGCGGCAGGCCTCCCGCGGCCGGTGCCGGGAAGAAGCGGCCAAGCCATGACGCGCGCCGGCCGGCGCGCGCTTCGGGCCAGGCCAGGCCGGGCGAGGGCGAGGACGTCGCGCGCCGCGCACCGGTTGGCAGGTCGCCAGTGCAACGGGCACAGCGCCCAGCCGGACCGACGCGGGCCGAGGTCAAGGCCGTGACCGCAGAGGTGCTTGCCACCGGCGTTCAGCAACTCGTCGTGACGCCGGACGAGAACGAGATGCGGATCGATCGCTTCCTTGAGACACGCTTTCCGCAGCTGTCCTTCAGCCATATCCAGCGGATCGTCCGGAAGGGCGAGCTGCGCGTCAACGGCAAGCGCGCCGACAGCAAGGACCGGCTCGAGGCCGGCCAGACTGTGCGCATTCCGCCGCTGAAGCTCGAGCAGCAGGCGGAGCGTCCGCGGTCGGCCAGGGCCGATTCCGACACGGTCGAGTTCCTGCGCTCGATCACGCTCTACGAGGATGACGATGTCATGGTCCTCAACAAGCCTGCCGGCCTGGCCGTGCAGGGCGGCTCGGGCACCACGCGCCATGTCGACGGCATGCTCGATGCCCTGACCGGCAAGGACGGCCAGAAGCCGCGCCTCGTGCACCGGCTCGACAAGGATACGTCCGGCTGCCTCGTCATCGCCAAATCGCGCTTTGCGGCGGCGACGCTGGCAAAGACCTTTCGTTCGCGCTCGGCCCGCAAGGTCTACTGGGCGCTGGTTGCCGGCGTCCCGCGCGTCCGGCAGGGCCGGATCTCGACCTATCTCGCCCGCGAGGAAGCCTATGATGGCGATCAGCGGATGGCGGTCGCCAAACATGGCGACGACGGTGCGATGCATGCCGTGACCTATTACGCCGTGGTCGAGACCGCGGCGCAGAAGCTCGGCTGGCTCTCGCTGAAACCGGTGACCGGCCGCACCCATCAGTTGCGTGCACATGCGGCCCATATCGGCCACCCGATCGTCGGTGATCCCAAATACTTCAACATTCAGAACTGGGAGCTGCCGGGCGGCATCCAGAACAAGCTGCATCTGCTGGCTCGCCGCATCGTGCTGCCGCATCCGCGCGGCAAGGGCACGATCGATGTCAGCGCGCCGCTGCCGCCACATATGCGCCAGTCCTGGAATCTGCTCGGTTTCGAGGACGAGCGCTATGACCCGATCGTGGACGCGCCCGACGAGTAGGAGTTGGCGTTACCTTGTGTAAGAGAACACTTGCGGAACAAAAACAGATATGTTCTAATTTTGTTCTCATCACTCTTACGCAGGTGCTCCCATGACGCGTTTCGCCTTCGTTCTTGCCGGCCTGACCCTTTCGCTTGCCACATCTGCCGCTGCGCAGTCACCAACCGCCCCGCAAGCTGCTGCTGCAGCGGCGGATGAGCCTGTGCCGCGCGTCGAGCGCGCCAAGGCGCGGCAGGATTGTGTCGCCGAACATATTGCGCTGAGTGGCGACGATTTGCGCCAGGCCATGCGCGATTGCATGCAGGCAAAGTTTCCGGGCGTCCAACTCTATGCCCGCGATGGGCTGACGCGCGACGGCAAGCCCACGGCCGTGACGGCGCGTACCGCCTGCAAGACGGAGGCCGATGAGGGTGGCCTGACCGGCGCTGCGCGGCGCGACGCGCTGGCCGCCTGTTTCAAGGCGAAGCGGCCCGATCTGGCGGCTCGTGCCGAATGTCGCAAGGAGAGCCGCGCGAAAGGGCTCGATGGCGAGGACCTGCGCAAGGCGGTCGCGGACTGCGCCCGCGAGAGCCGTTCATGACGGAGCCGCGCCGGGTGCAGTGGATCGCAGTCGCGATCCACGGTAAAGCGCCTGCATGGACCTCGTCATATTCGATCTCGACGGCACGCTGATCGATTCAGCCGCCATCATCCTCGGCGCCCAGGTCGAGACCTTCAAGCGTTGCGGCCTGGTCTATCCAGGCCGCGAGGCGGGGCTCGGCATCGTCGGGCTGACGCTCGATATTGCGCTGATGCAGCTTGCGGGGCTGGAACGCCCCGACGACCAGCTGACGGAAACCTATAGGGAGGTCTTCGGCGCCATGCGGCGGCAGGCCGAGACCGATCCAAGCCTCGCCGAGCCGCTCTTCCCGGGCGTTGCCGCTATGCTGGACGCGCTGGTTGCGCGGCCCGATACGGTGCTCGGCATCGCGACCGGCAAGTCCCGTCGGGGCGCGGACTACATCGTCGAGCGCTATGGCTGGCGTCAGCACATGGCGACGATCCAGACGGCCGATGATGCACCGTCCAAGCCCCATCCCGACATGATCCTGCAGGCGATGAGGGAAGCCGGCGCGCGACCGGAACGTACCCTGATGGTCGGCGACAGTTCCTTCGATATCCAGATGGCGGTTGCCGCTAGGGTCACGCCGGTAGCCGTCTCCTGGGGCTTCCAGCCGGTGGCATCCCTGCAGGCGCTCGGCGCGCGCCATGTCCTCACCGATTGTGCCGAGTTGACGGGCATCATTGACGGGCTCGCGGTGGCTGAGCCGACCTGAGGGCGGCGGCGAGGGCACTGCGACGTTCCGCTCCGATCGGGTTCCACAGTCTCTTCGCGCCGTCGGATCGGCGCGAAGACTGATCCATGTCCCCGCTTCGCTCCTTCGCGCCGACGTCCCGGTCGAACTGGAAATCGCCGCAAACTGTGCAGCCGAAACGCCCTGTCCGTAAGAGAGGCGCGCGGAGGTTCCGTCATCGCGGCGAGCAGGACGGCGTGCCGTCGAGCGGAAACCGATTCGGTGCCGGATTTCGACCGCGACCCGATGCATGGCGGCACTTCAGTAACATCCTCGCAACCACGTCCGATCAGGACCGTTTAACCTGAACAGAAGTTCAGATTTGGCCGTTAACCACCTGCTGGCGGGTGCCGCGTCATGGTGTTCCCACAACAGGAACGCACCGGCGCAAAATAAAGCTGGGCAGGAGTCKAACGATGATTGGTCATGAGCTCCGTGAATTCGTCGATCGCGTGATGGAAAAGCACGCGATCGACGATCAAGACACCAAGATGCTTCAGCGCGAAATCTTGGTCGATAGCGTGATGACGCGCGATGTCATCGATGTTCTGATTGCGCTGGATCGCGCGGTCGTCGCGACCAGCGCCTCCTTCGCCAATTACCTGGTCACTCTGGTCGTCGACTTCGCTGTCTGGGAAAGCCGCCCGACAGGCGTGATCGATCGCGAGAAGGCACATTGGCTGGTGACGACGCTCTCTGCTGGCGACGGCCCGACCGAGACGGCGCGACGCATCGCCTTCGAGATCGTGCGCGAGGCGGATCGCTGCGACGAGATGCTGATCGCCTTCGCCATGCGCAAGAGCACGTTCATGGTGCCGGGCCAGCGCCTCGAACGCGTTCTTCGGACGAACTGATCAGGCGGTCGCGCACAGCCCGCCGCCCATTCCCGAACTTTCGCATCAGTGGACGCGGGCTGCGGCCTCCAATAAACCCCGACTGTCACAGTGTTTTCAGACAGCCGGGAGACGCCACCCATGTTCACGAAGATTCTGATCGCGAACCGTGGCGAGATCGCCTGCCGTGTCATCAAGACGGCGCGGCGGATGGGCATCAAGACGGTTGCCGTCTATTCGGATGCCGACCGCGACGCGCTCCACGTCGAGATGGCGGATGAGGCGGTCCATGTCGGCGCGGCGCCCGCGGCCGAATCCTATCTGCTGATCGACAGGATCATCGCCGCCTGCAAGGCGACGGGGGCAGAGGCTGTCCATCCCGGCTATGGTTTCCTGTCCGAGCGCGAGGCCTTCGCCCAGGCGCTCAGGGATGCAGGTATCGTCTTCATCGGCCCCAATCCCGGCGCGATTGCCGCGATGGGTGACAAGATCGAGTCGAAGAAGGCGGCCGCCGCGGCAAAGGTCTCGACCGTGCCCGGCCATCTCGGCGTCATCGAAGATCCCACCGAAGCCGTGAAGATCGCCGACGAGATCGGCTATCCCGTGATGATCAAGGCCTCKGCCGGCGGCGGCGGCAAGGGCATGCGCATTGCCCATTCGGCCGGGGAAGTCGCCGAGGGCTTTGCCCGGGCGAAATCGGAAGCGGCGTCCTCATTTGGCGACGACCGCGTCTTCATCGAGAAGTTCATCGTCGACCCGCGTCATATCGAGATCCAGGTGCTTGGCGACAAGCACGGCAACGTCATCTATCTCGGCGAGCGCGAGTGCTCGATTCAGCGCCGCAACCAGAAAGTCGTCGAGGAGGCGCCGTCGCCGCTGCTCGACGAGGCGACCCGGCGCAAGATGGGCGAGCAGGCGGTGGCCCTCGCCAAGGCGGTGAATTATGATTCGGCCGGAACGGTCGAGTTCGTCGCAGGGCAGGACCGCTCCTTCTTCTTCCTAGAGATGAACACCCGGCTCCAGGTCGAGCATCCCGTCACCGAGATGATCACCGGCATCGACCTCGTCGAGGAAATGATCCGTGTCGCCTATGGCGAAAAGCTCCGGCTGACGCAGGCCGATGTCAAGCTGAACGGCTGGGCTGTCGAATCCCGCGTCTATGCGGAGGACCCGACCCGCAATTTCCTGCCTTCGACGGGGCGGCTGGTGACCTATCGCCCACCGGCCGAAGGTCCGGATGGCGAGGCGACCGTCCGCAATGACACCGGTGTCTTCGAAGGCGGCGAGATCTCGATCTATTACGACCCGATGATCGCAAAACTCGTGACCCACGCGCCGACGCGCGAGGCGGCGATCAAAGCGCAGGCCCGTGCTCTCGACGGTTTTGCCATCGAGGGCATCCGCCATAACATCCCGTTCGTCTCGGCGCTGATGCAGCATCCGCGCTGGATCGCCGGACACTTGTCGACGGGCTTCATCGCCGAGGAGTTTCCGGAAGGCTTCTCCCTGCCGCAGCCGAAGGGAGAGATAGCGCTGCGCATGGCCGCTATCGCGATCGCCTGCGACCACCGTCTCAACCAGCGCAAGCGACATGTCTCGGCCCAGATGGAGGGATGGCGCAAGGTCGAGTTCGAACGCACCCGCATCGTGACGCTCGGCGGTGAGCGCTTCGAGGGCATCGTGGCGGAGCAGGGCGAGACGATCCTCGTCAGCTTCGGCGACCGTTCATTGGCGGTCGCCTCCGAATGGCGGCCGGGTGAACCGGTCTGGCGCGGCACGCTCGATGGTGTCTCGATTGCGGCGCAGGTGAGGGCGATCCTCAACGGCGTATCGCTTGGCCATGCCGGAGCCTATGCCAGCGCCCATGTCTATACGCCGCGCGAGGCCGAGCTTGCCGCCCTGATGCCGGAGAAGGTTGCGGCCGATACCGGAAAATTCCTGCTCTGCCCGATGCCGGGGCTGGTCAAGGCCGTGTCCGTGAAGGTCGGCCAGGAAGTCAAGGCCGGCGAGGCGCTCTGCATGGTCGAAGCGATGAAGATGGAGAACGTGCTGCGTGCCGAGAAGGACGTCACCATCGCGAAGATCCTCGCCAAGGAGGGCGATTCGCTCGCGGTCGATGCCGTGATCATGGAGTTCGCCTGAGCTTGAGGCGGCAGACCGCCTGCAGATAGAACGATTTGCTTTCCGTGGCGTCAGGCAGGAAAGTCTGTCCGGCCAAAGGGTGGCGGGGAGCTCTTCATGCTGACGATCTGGGGACGGATCAGTTCCATCAATGTGCAGAAGGCCGTCTGGGCGGCCGGTGAGGTTGGCCAGAGTTTTGAACGGGTCGATCTTGGCGGCGCGTTCGGCGGCAACCGCGAGCCGGCCTATCTGGCCAAGAACCCCAACGGCATGATCCCCGTTCTGGAGGATGGCGATGTCTGCATCTGGGAGTCCAGCAGCATCGTGCGCTACCTCGCGGCCCGCTATGGGGCGGGCTGGATCTGGGAGGAGGATCCCTCGCGCCGCGCCGAGGCCGATCGCTGGATGGACTGGATGATTGCCGAATTGCAGCCGGCGATGGCTCCGGCCTTCATCGGTCTGATCCGGACACCGGCGGAGAAGCGTGACATGGCTGTCATCGAGGCCTCCATCGCCAAGACGGAGGCGAAGCTGGACATCCTCGAGGCGCATCTGGCTTCACGTGATTACCTCGCCGGCGCGCGCTTCGGCATGGCCGATATCGCCGTTGCGCCGGGCGCGCATCGCTGGCTCAACATGCCGGTGCCGCGTGCGTCCCGGCCGAATGTCCAGCGCTGGTACGAGACAGTGGTGGCCCGGCCTGCTGCGAAGCCAGCGCTGCCCCTGCCGATCACGTGAGCGTGTCGCCGCCTTGCCCTCCCCGCAGAGCTTGACATGATGGTGACCATGACCCGCTTGGGAATTCTTGCATTCGGCATGGCGGCAATGGCTGCAGGAGGCGCTTGGGCGCAGTCGCCTCCCTCGAATCCGGTGCTATCGGCCGACCGCACGCAGATGGTGTCCTGCCTGAGCCAGAGCGGTGGGGCTGCCAGTTCGTGCATCGGGTCGGTGGCGGTGACCTGCGTACGAGAGGCTTCAGGCGATCGGCGTGCGGCCGAAGCCGATTGTGCGAGGCGAGAAGAGGCGGTCTGGCGCGAGCGCCTGACCTTCGCGAGTCTGGCGGTCATGCGCAATGCCGAAAGCGGCGCGCGGGGCCAGTTCGCTGCGCTTCAGGTCGCCTGGGAAGGCTATGCTGCGCAGAAATGCGCATTCTATGGGAGCATGCAGCCGTCTGTCCGCGTGGCCGGGATGCAGGCGGGCTGCATGTTGCGCGAGGTGGCCAGCCGTTCGCTCGAGCTCGAGCGAATGGTCGGCCAGCGCAATCCGGTGCGCCGCCCCTCCAATCCACCCAGCATTACCCGTTGAGCGTCGTTGCGTCGTTAATGCAGCGTCGTCTCGTCATCGGCTAGATCATCGGACCGGATATCGCATCCGGTGCAATGATCTAGCCTTCTGTGTTTGCATCGGCTGTCCCGAAGACCGCAATCCGGTTTTCGGGCCGATGCTTAGACAGCCGGTGCGTTCCGGAGTCCGCCGATGTTTTTCGTCCTGTCCAAGATCATCTGGTTCCTGTTCTCGCCGGTGAATTTGCTGATCCTGCTGGCGGCCTTGGCGGCGCTGCTGGCCTTCACCCGCTTCGCGCGCCCGGCGCGCTGGCTCGGCGGATTTGCCATGCTCGGCATCCTGGTGCTGTCCTTCAGCCCGCTGCCGCGGATCATCGTGCGGCCGCTGGAAAACCGCTTTCCGCAGCAGGAGGCCGCCAGGGGGCCGGTTACCGGCGTCATCGTGCTGGGCGGTGCAATCGGCGTCGCGCGCGGCGACATCGTGCTGAACCACGCCGGTGCCCGCATGACCAAGGCGGTCGAGCTCGCCCGGCTGCATCCGCAGGCGAAAATCGCCTTCACCGGCGGCGGCGCCAATCTGCTCTCGCCCGTGGTCAGGACCGAGGCCGATGGCGCCAGGCTGCTTTTCGAGGCGCTGGGCCTGCCGCCCGAGCGGGTGGTGCTTGAGGACAAGTCGCGCAATACCCGCGAGAACGCGATCTTTACCCGCGACCTCGTGATGCCGAAGCCGGGCGAGCGCTGGTTGCTCCTGACCTCGGCCTGGCACATGCCGCGCGCGATGGGCGTCTTCCGAAAGGCCGGATTCGCGGTCGAGGCATTCCCGGTCGACTATCTCTCGAGCAATGAGCCGGCCGATTTCTTCAGGCCCTACCGCGAGGCGTCGCGCGGCCTCGACATCGCAGAGCTCGCCTTCAAGGAATGGGCTGGTCTCGTTGCCTATTACGCCGCCGGCTACACGGATGCGCTGTTCCCCGCTCCCTGACGTTGCGGGGAGCAGGGCCTATTCGCTGCTTGGCAAGGACAGGCGGTAGACGCCGCGGAAATCGTCCGGATCGACCGGGCGACCCTTTCGGGTAATGACGAGGCGACCTTCCTTCATCATCCGCACGGCGATGCGGCGGATCGGCTGCATCAGCGGCCCCCAGCCATCGGGATGGTCGCCGCCGACGCGGCGCGCGGCATCCATCGCGCTGATCGTACGACCCAGTCCTGCCTCCGTGAGCAGGTCGAGTATGGCGGCTTCGAGGGCGTCAACGTGATCGGTCATGCCTCCCAGAGAGGCAGGGCTGCAGGATTCGTCAAGCGGCGAGGCCAGGGCGGAGGGATCGGCTTGCCCTGCCGCGTGAGGTGAAAAGCACTGCGGTCGCCATCGCGGCAGTGCGCGGAGACGAAGGGCTCAAGCCGGTGCGGTCGCTTTGGCTGCTTCGTCGATCAGAGCGGCGACTTCGGCCGGCTTGGAGGCGAGCGAAGCGTGGCTGGCAGCGAGCGTGATGACCTTTCGCGCGTTGAGGCGGGCCGACATGCGCTCCTGGTTCGCGGGCGCGATCATCCGGTCCTCACCGGAGATCTGGTACCAGGATGGCTTCTTCTTCCAGGCCGGCGCGGTGATGGTGTTGCCGAAGGTGCTGGCAAGCGGGGCCTTCTGCGTCACACCCATCACGAAGCCCTCTTCGGGCGTCAGGTCGGGGCAGAAGCTCTCATGAAATTTGTCGGGCAGGACCCAGAGATAGCCGTCGCTGTCGGGAGAGAGGTTTGCGGCCGCCTCTGGCGGGTGTTCCTGGGTGATTCCGCCCGGGCTCTCGCCAGCATCTGGGGCAAAAGCCGCGATATAGACGAGACCCACCACATTGGGCAGATCTCCGGCTTCCGTGATCACTGCGCCGCCATAGGAGTGCCCGACCAACAGCACGGGGCCCTTCTGCTGCGTCACCATCTTGCGGGTGCGCTCGGCGTCATCGGCCAGCGAGGTCAGCGGCATTTCGACGGCGTGGAGCGATGTGTAGCCCATCCGGGAGAGTTCGAGGATCACCCTGTTCCAGTGTGAGGCATTGCCCCAGAAACCATGCACCAGGACGATTGCTGGCTGCTTGCTCATGCTGGCCTCCTGATCCGCGGATCGGCTCCCCCCCGGGGCGGACGGTCTCACGGAGGTTCAGCCGGTGTCCAGAGCAATCGTTGCGGCCGGACAGCCCGAATCAGTGACCGGGGCTTGTGAAGATTCGTGCGGATTCCGACGCGAACTGCCGGCGCCACATCACTGTCAGCACTGCGGCCGTTGCAGCGAGGAACAGCCAAGGATCGATGAACCAGCCGAGATAGGCGAGTGCAAAGAAGAAGGCGCGTTGGCCGCGGTTGAAATGCCGCCCGGCGGCGATGTTCATTGCGATGGTCTCGCGGACGGCCTCCTTCGTCTCCTCCTCGTCGACCCGCTCCCTTGGCGGGATCGCGCCGAGAAGGATCGCGCAGTAGTTGAAGAGCCGGTAGCTCCAGGCGAACTTGAAGAACGCATGGGCGAAGATCACCGCAAGCCCGATCACCTTGATCTCCCAGGCCGCGCGCGAGGTCGGCGCGGTGAAGGGCAGATCGGCGAAGATCGCGACGACGCGGTCGGTCGACTGAAGCAGGGCGAGCGAGCCGCCGATCGCGATCAGCGAGGTCGAGGCGAAGAAGGCGGTGCCGTTCTGCAGTCCGTTCATCACCTGGGTATCGATGATGCGGTTTTCGCGCCGGACCGATTCCTGGATCCAGCGCGCGCGACGGAGATTCATCCGCGCGTTGAGGCTTCGCTCCCCATGTGGGCCCTTTTCCACGGCCAGGCCATAGCCAAGCCACGAGGCGACGAAGAAGATGAAGGCGATCATATCGATCGTCGTGAAGCCGGCCATGAATCGCCTCCCTTGGGCCAGAGTGCTGTCGGCATGGCCGCGCTGCAAGCCCGCGATTGACGCGATGTGCACGAGCGGCCACGGTGCCGCCGACGAGATGGAGGCCGGCAATGCCGCAAGTGATCACCAAAGGCTACAAGGCGTTGCTGGCGGAAGCCGAGGCCAAGGTCGAGACGCTCTCCGTCGAGCAGGCGAACGCGCTGGTCGGCCGTGACGACGTCGTCTTCGTCGATCTGCGTGATCCGCGTGAACTGGAGCGGGAGGGGCGCATGCCTGGTGCCTTCCACTGCCCGCGCGGCATGCTCGAATTCTGGATCGATCCCGAAAGCCCCTATGCCAAGCCGGTGTTCCAGCAGGACAAGCGCTTCGTCTTCTTCTGCGCAGGCGGCTGGCGTTCGGCGCTTGCTGCGCAGGCCGCGCAGGAGATGGGGTTGAAGCCGGTGGCGCATATCGCCGGCGGGTTCGGCGCGTGGAAGAAGGCTGGTGCGCCCCTCGATGCGCCGGAGCCGAGGAACGCCGGCGACAAGGGCTAGGTCTGCATCTTGTCCCATATCCTGATCGTTCTGCTCGTCGCAGGCGTCATCTTCCGCAAGCCGCTCGGACGCCTGCTGGCTCGCCAGTTTCCCGATCGCGCCAAGCGACAACAGGTGCTCGGCACGATCATCGTCGCCTTCCTGCTGGTAATCGCCGTCAGGCTGGTTGCCCTGTTCTGGTAGGAAATCCGGCAGGTCCGATAACGGGACTTGCCCATGCAGGGCGTCATCGCTGCGGTCCGCTTTCCAGGGTTGCCCGAAGATTGCCTGTGCCCCCGAGGTCACACATGCCCCGGTTGCAAATGAAGCGGCTTGCGCGTTCGCTGCCGATGCGGCATGTTGTTTATCTTGGCTTCAACACGCGAAAGGGGAGGGCTGAATGCAATTCATGATCATCGTCGCCACTCCCCCACGAATGTCCCGCCACTAGGTCGGACATTGCCGCGGCCCGCCTGAGGCGGTCCCCAGCCAGGGTTTTTCATCTCTACGTTTCATCCGGAGACGATCGCATTCGCATCGGCTCCACCTGATTTGGAGTCGGCTCCCGCGCGGCGCCGAATGATTTCTATGTCTCTTCAATCCTCAACCGGGCGGCAGGAGCCGTTCCGGGCCGTTCTCGGCTTCACATTCCGGCACTGGGCGCGCCGACCAGGGCCGGTTCTCGGCGTGGCCGGGGCCATGATGGCGGCGACTGCCGCGGACCTGTTCATGCCGCTTTATGCCGGCCGCCTCGTCGATGCGGTGGCGGGCGAGGGCGCCAGCGCACTCGATGCGGCGCTATGGGCGCTGGGCGCGATGCTCGCACTCGGAGCGGTCAGCGTGCTGTTCCGGCATCTCGGTTTCATCGGCATCACCGGCATGACGTTGCGCACCATGAGCGAGACGGCGCAGGAGGCGTTCGCACGCCTGCAACGCTTCTCGACCGATTGGCACGCCAACAACTTTGCCGGTTCGACGGTGCGCAAGATCACCCGCGGGATGTGGGCCCTCGACCTGCTGACCGACACGGTCCTGATCGCGCTGTTGCCGTCGCTGGTCGTGCTGGTGGGCACGACGGCACTGTTGGCATGGCATTGGCCGGCGATGGGCCTCGTCGTCTTCCTTGGCTCGGTGATCTATGTCGGTGTCACGATCGCGCTGTCGCTCAGCTATGTCGCGCCCGCTGCGCGGCTCGCCAATAGCTGGGACACGCGTGTCGGCGGTGCATTGGCTGATGCGATCTCCTGCAATCCGGTGGTCAAGGCCTATGGCGCCGAGCTGCGCGAGGACGGTCGCTTGGCGGGTGTCCTGGCAAAATGGGCGCTCAGGACCCGCCGGACATGGGTGCGCGGCACGACCTCGGGCACGGCCCAGCAGATCGTCCTGCTGGCGCTTCGCGCCGCGGTCATCGGCCTGGTCATCTGGCTCTGGGCCAACGGCCAGGCCACGCCGGGCGACGTCGCCTTCGTGCTGACCTCGTACGCGGTCGTTCACGGCTATCTGCGCGATGTCGGCCAGCACGTGCACAACCTCCAGCGTTCGGTGAACGACATGGAGGAACTCGTCGCCATGCATGCCCATCCCTATGGGGTGCCCGATCGCAAGGGAGCGACCGACATGGTGGTGCCGGCGGGCGAGATCGCCTTCGAGCAGGTGACCTTCCATTACGGAGGCCATGTCGAGCCGCTCTATCGCGATTTCTCGCTGACGATCCGGGCCGGCGAGAAGGTCGGTCTGGTCGGGCGCTCCGGCTCCGGCAAGACGACCTTCGTCAAGCTGGTTCAGCGTCTCTACGACGTCTCCGGGGGGCGCATCGCCATCGACGGGCGCGACATCGCTGATGTGACGCAGACCTCCCTGCGGGCGCAGATCGCCATCGTGCAACAGGAGCCGGTGCTGTTCCACCGCTCGCTGGCGGAGAACATCGCCTATGCCAAGCCGGGCGCCTCGATGGCCCGGATTGTCCAGGCGGCGAAGCTCGCCAACGCGCATGACTTCATCATGCGCCTGCCCAAGGGCTACGCGACGCTGGTCGGCGAGCGTGGCGTCAAGCTCTCGGGTGGCGAGCGCCAGCGTGTTGCGCTCGCGCGTGCCTTCCTGGCCGATGCGCCGATCCTGATCCTGGACGAGGCGACCTCGAGCCTCGATTCGGAATCGGAGGCGCTGATCCAGGAGGCGATGGAGCGCCTGATGCAGGGGCGCACTACCATCGTCATTGCGCACCGGCTTTCGACGGTGCGGGCGATGGACCGCATCCTGGTCTTCGATCGCGGCAGGGTGGTCGAAGAAGGCAGCCACGAGGCGCTGCTGACCCGCGAGAACGGCGCCTATCGCGCGCTGTTCGAGAAGCAGGTCAGCGAACTGGCGAAGGGGCTGGCGGCATAGATCATCGGACCGGATATCGTATCCGGTCCGATGATCTAACCATCTGTCATTGCATCGGCTTTCCCGAAAACCGCAATCCACTTTTCGGGCCGATGCATTGAGCCGCCAGACTACCTGCGGAGCGCCCTTTGCGTATGGTCGGGCTTGTCCCGGCCATACGCGTCTTCGTCTCCGGGGGGACAAGACGTGGAGGTTCCGGGCGACCTATTTCGGAGCCAGGGCCCGCGGCCGGACACCCGCGACGGGGCCGGGCGGAAGCTCCGCGCTCACATCTGGATTCAACGACTTCATGTCGAGATTCGGTTTGGTCAGAAACCGATTCAGGCCTGTGACGTAAGTCTCTGGCAACGCCCAGTGTTTGGCGCTCGCGATGACGGTTTCCATATAGCCGGGGCGCGGCTTTCCGAGCGTGCCGCTGCGGCCGACATAGACCAGGGCCCGCTTGGCGCCGCCCTCGACGATGACCGGCTGGCTGATCTTCACATAGAGACCGCTGGCGATGTCCTCGAACTTGTCGAGTGCGCGGATGTCGCCGAGCGAGCAGTCCCAGAGCACGCCATGGACGGTTTCGCGCGGATCGCGAACAGCCGAGGCATAGCCATCGCTCGTCACGATGAAACGATGGCGCGGCAGGCGCGCGAGACCGAGTGGCTTCGAACCGGGACAGCGCTTGGCCATCCCGGCGATGTCCATATTCAGACCATAGGCGAAATAGAGGGGCACTGGCCTATTTCGTCTTCTGGAACAGCTCGCGGCCGATCAGCATACGGCGGATCTCGCTGGTGCCGGCCCCGATCTCGTAGAGCTTTGCATCGCGGAGCAGGCGGCCGGTCGGATAATCGTTGATATAGCCGTTGCCGCCCAGAAGCTGGATGGCGTCGAGCGCGATCTGCGTCGCCTTCTCGGCCGCGATCAGGATGGCGCCGGCGGCATCCTCTCGCGTGGTCTCGCCGCGGTCGCAGGCCTTGGCGACGGCATACACATAGGCCCTGCAGGCATTCATCATCACATACATGTCGGCGACCTTGCCCTGGACGAGCTGGAATTCGCCGATCGACTGGCCGAACTGCTTGCGCTCGTGGATATAGGGCATGACCACGTCCATGGCCGCCTGCATGATGCCGAGGGGCCCGGCCGAGAGCACGACGCGCTCATAGTCGAGCCCCGACATCAGCACGTTAACGCCGCGCCCGACCTGGCCGAGCACGTTTTCCTCCGGGACCTCGCACTCCTCGAAGACGAGCTCGCAGGTGTCCGAACCGCGCATGCCGAGCTTGTCGAGCTTCTGGGCGGTCGAAAAGCCCTTCATGCCCTTCTCGATCAGGAAGGCGGTGATGCCCTTCGCGCCGGCGGCGGGSTYGGTCTTGGCGTAGACCACCAGCGTCTCGGCGATCGGGCCGTTGGTGATCCACATCTTGTTGCCGGTGATGACGTAGCGGTCGCCCTTCTTCTCGGCCCGTGTCTTCATCGAGACCACGTCCGAGCCGGCGCCGGGCTCGGACATCGCGAGCGATCCGACATGCTCGCCCGAGATCAGCTTTGGCAGGTACTTCGCCTTCTGCGCAGCATTGCCGTTGCGGGCGATCTGGTTGACGCACAGATTCGAATGGGCCCCGTAGCTCAGGCCGACCGAGGCGGAGGCCCGGCTGACCTCCTCGATCGCCACGACATGCTCGAGATAGCCGAGGCCTGCGCCCCCATCCTCTTCTCCGACCGTGATGCCATGCAGGCCGAGGGCCCCCATCTCGGGCCAGAGGTCACGCGGAAACTGGTTTGAGCGGTCGATCTCCTCGGCGCGCGGCGCGATCTTCTCCTGCGCGAAGGCGTGGACGGTGTCGCGGATCGCGTCGGCGGTCTCGCCGAGATCGAAATTGAACGGGCGCGGGGCGTTGGCGAGCATGGTGGCCTCCCGGAAGACGCCGCGCATCGGGCACGGCTTTGCAGCGTTATAGCGCGCTTTGTGGCCCTGTCAGGCTGTTCCAGCGCGATCTCCCGGATGGGCGTGGCCACACCGGCGGGTGATCTGCCATGCCACTTGCAGCCGGCGACCGAGAGGGGGCGGGAGCGCCGACACTCGGTTTACACATCCTATCCCCTGGATAGGATGTGAGCATGAGCCACGCACATGATCCCGATATCGTCAAGCGGCTGCGCCGGGCGCAGGGCCATCTCGACACCGTCGTGAAGATGCTCGCGGGAGGGCGCGAGGTGCCAGAGGTGGTGCAGCAGCTCCAGGCGTTCGAAAAGGCGCTGGAGAAGGTCAAGATGCTGCTGATCTTCGACCATATCGACCATCACCTGTTCGAGACGACAGGCACGCAGACGCCCGAGACGCGGCGCTCGATCGAGAGCCTGAAGGCGCTGACCAAGTATCTTTGATCCAACGGGAGTTCCAGCGATGTCCGAACTGGCCAGCCTGGCGCCGCGTCACGACCATGTCTTCCTCGGCGCAGACCACCAGGAGAACGAGCGGCGCACCTGGATCGTCATTGCGCTGACCATGACGATGATGGTCGGCGAGATCGCCGCCGGCACGCTGTTCGGCTCGATGGCGCTCGTCGCCGATGGCTGGCACATGTCGACCCATGCGGCGGCGCTGCTGATCGCGGCTCTCGCCTATCGCTTCGCGCGGCGCCACGCCCGCGACCCACGCTTCAGCTTCGGCACCGGCAAGCTCGGCGACCTCGCAGCCTTCGCGAGCGCGCTCGTCCTGGCGCTGGTCGCCCTGTTCATCGGTTGGGAATCGGTGATGCGGCTTGTCCAGCCGGTGCCGATCGTCTTCGGGCAGGCGATTGCCGTCGCGGTTCTGGGCCTTGCGGTCAATCTCGCCAGCGCCTGGTTGCTGAAGGGCGAACACGGACATGACCATGGCCCTGCGCATCACCATGACCATCACCATCATGCGCATGGTGGCGCGGACCACAATCACCATCATGACCACCACGCCGGGAGTGGGCGGGATCATAATCTCCAGGCGGCCTATCTGCATGTGCTGGCGGATGCCTTCACCTCCGTGCTTGCCATCGTCGCGCTGCTCGGCGGCAGCCTCTATGGCTGGGTCTGGCTCGACCCGGCGGTGGGCATCGTCGGCGCGCTGGTGATCGCGCATTGGTCGTTCGGATTGCTGCGCGCCTCGGGAGCGGTGCTGCTCGATACTGTGCCCGACAAGGCTCTCGCCGCCGGCATCGAGGCGCGACTCACCGCCGAGGGCGCAGAGGTTGCCGACCTGCATCTCTGGCAGGTTGGGCCAGGGCATTGCTCGGCGATCGTCTCGGTCGTGGCCACTGATCCGAAGCCGCCCGCAGCCTACAAGGCACTGCTCGCCGGGTTGCCGATGCTGTCCCATGTCACCGTCGAGGTGAACCCGCGCATCGCCGCGCTGTGATGCATCAGGAGCCCGCCCGGGCTCAGTGGATCATGTCGCGGCGCTTGAGCAGTAGATACACGCTGAGCGCTGCCAGGGCGCACAGGATCACGACATAGACAAAGCCCCATTCGTTCTCGAGGAAGGGCAGGCCCTTGGTGTTGACGCCGAACAGGCCGGTGATCAGCGTCGCCGGCATCAGCGTCGCGGTCAGGATCGAGAGCACATAGAGATGGCTGTTGGTCTGGGCGGTCAGGCGCGAGGCAATCTCGTCCTGCAGCAGGCGGGCGCGCTGCTGCACGATCTGGACGTCGGTCAGCATGGTGTCGACGCGCTGCAGCAGGCGGCTGGCGGCGCTCTTCACGGTCTCCGGCGCAGCCCGTGTCGAGGCATTTTCGGAGAAGCGACGGAAGAGCTGGTGCAGGCCGTTGAGCTGGCGGTGCAGCCTCACCGTCCGCCGGCGGATCAACCCTAACCGGCGAGCCTCGTCGCTGACGCGCTCGTCGATGACATGGTCCTCGATCGAGTCGGTGTCCTCTGTCAGCTGCATCACCGCTTCGGCCACATCCTCGATGACGAACTCGATGATGCGCTCGAACAGCATCACCGGCGAGCTCGCCCGGTAGCCGGCCTCCAAGGCGTCGCGCGTCAGGCGCGTTGCCTGCATGGCCTGTCTCCGACCTGTCAGCAGAAACCGGTCGGCGATGATCCAGTGCAGCATGCCCATCTCGTCGGCGGGGCTGTCGACCTCGCGGATCTGGTCGAAGGTAATGCCCCAGGCGAAGTCACGATTGTGATGGAGGCGCTGGTGATCGTCCTGGGTCAGGAACAGGGTCTGCGCCTCGGCGGGCAGAGCGGTGCAATCGGCGACCCATTGCTTGGCGCGGCCATGCACGAGATCGAGATGGATCCAGACGAACTCGGCCTCGGGGAGGGCAAGGTCGGGCATCTCGCGGCGAGGAAGGAGATGCGCACGGCCGTCGGAATCAAAATGGTAGACCCAGACGAACCCGGCCCGGGATTGCAGATCATGGAGCATTCCGGCCACGCCCTGGCGGGCGATTTCTCATCAGAGGTTGCGCTGCCCGGGATCAGGGCGCGCGTCTCATGACAGCTTCGTGACAGCGCAGCGGGTGCCGCAAAGTCAATCGCGGGCGAGAGAGCCGGTCACTTGTGGATCACGGTTGGCGGTCGCCTTGCCCGGGACGCGCGCGGGAGGCAGCATCTTGAGCGTCGCGCCTCCGGCAGCCTGCGGCGCCTTGGAGCCGGCCGATGTCGCAGGTGCGCGGTTGCCGGCAACCTTCGGCTCGCCACCCCGCCACTTCCGGGCGCCGATGTCGAAACGGCCCTCGCGCCAGGCTGCGAATTCCCGCTCGGACCCGAAGAACGCGTTGCGGTCGACATCGCCGGTTATGCCGGGCACGCGTCCTGTGGTGGTGAACTGCCAGAATTCCCATTTGCTACGCTCATAGCGATGGCGCAGTGGGGCCGCGGTTGAGCGCAGCCAGTAGGGATGATCGTTGAACTCGCCTTCCAGCACATCCTCGTGGAAGGTGATGTCGGTATAGATGATCGGCTTCTTGCCAGTGTGTTCCTGCAGGCCCTTCAGCATCTCGCTGATCTTGGCCAGCGCCTTCTCGCGCGGGATCTTCTTGCCGCAGCTCTCCGACTCGCCGTTCCATTCGACATCGAGCACAGGCGGCAGGGCATCCGGGTCCTTCGGGATATGCCGCTTGAACCAGCGCACCTGATCCTTGGCCGGGCGGCACCAATAGACGAAATGGTAGGCACCGCGCGCTACGCCGGCCTTCTTCGCCCCCTCCCAGTTCTTGCGGAAATTGGGGTCGAGGTGGTCGCCGCCCTCGGTCGCCTTGATGAAGGCAAAGCGGGTGCCGGCATCCTTGACCTTGGCCCAGTCGATCTCGCCCTGCCAGCGCGAAATGTCGATGCCCTGGATAGCCTGGCGGCGTGCATCGCGGACGCCGTGATGGGGCGAGGCGTCGCCCTTCTTGGGATAGAGCGCGAGGGCAGGGCCGGAGCAGCCGAGTGCAAGGCCGAGAACTGCAAGAAAGCACCGCAGTCCCTTGTACTCGGTCTTCATACGCGCCGGCATCCGCCCCTCCTGCATGCAAACAGTGGTGCGGCAGTCGTGGTTAAGGCGCGGTAAGCGTTCGCTCGGATGCGAGCGGATGATTTCAGGGTTGGTTAACCGGCGCGCCCGCTATCCGCCGATCTGCAGCGAGGACGGCACCGGCTGCAGCGCGCCGGGTATGACCGGGGCGGGCGGAGCCTGGCTGACCGGAGGCTCGAATTCCGGATCATTGACGATGCTGGGGCTGGGTTGCGCCGGAGAGGCGCGCCGCTTGGTCCACTGCCTCCGGCCGATGTCGAACTCGCCGTTGATCCAGCCGATGAACTGCTCTTCGTCGCCGAAGAACGCGTTGCGGTCGACATCGCCCCTGATGCCCGGCACGCGGCCGGTCGTGGTGAATTGCCAGAAGGCCCAGGGGCGGTTCTCGTAGCGTGTCTCGGGCTTCGCTGCCGTCGAGCGGATCCAGTAGGGATATTCGTTGAACTGCCCTTCCAGCACGTCCTTATGGAAGGTGATGTCGGTATAGATGATCGGCTTCTTGCCGGTGAGCTGCTCGAGCTCGGTCAGCATCAGCTGGATCTTCTCCAGTGCCAGCGAGCGGTCGATCTTCTGCGGGCAGGTCTTGGAATGGCCATTCCACTCGACATCGAGCACCGGCGGCAAGGCGCCGGGGTCGTTCGGGATATGCTGCTTGAACCAGACTGCCTGCTCATGGGCGGGGCGGCACCAGAAGACGAAGTGGTAGGCTCCGCGCGGCACGCCGGCCCGGCGCGCGCCTTCCCAGTTGCGCAGAAAGGAGGGGTCGATGTGGTCGCCGCCCTCCGTCGCCTTCATGTAGACGAAGCGGGTGCCGGCGCCCTTGACCGCGGCCCAGTCGATCTCGCCTTGCCAGCGCGAGATATCGATGCCCTGGACGGCATAGTTCAGGGCGCTCGCGACGCCGGGATGCGGCCGGGCATCGCCCTTCTGCGGATATCGGCCCTCGAACGCCACGCAGCCGCCAAGGACCGCGAGCGCGGCGACGGCGACGGCGAGAAATGGGGCTGAACGGAGGCGGGACATGCGACGGGCGATCATCTCGCGGAGAATTGCGGAGAAAACTTGACGCCCGGTTTACGTTACCGAAGTTTTTGCTTTCGTCACCCCAGGCCGAGCAGAAGTGTGGCGATCCCCAGAAAGGCGAAGAAGCCGACCACGTCGGTGACCGTCGTGACGAAGGTTCCGGACGCAATCGCCGGATCGATGTCGAGTTTGTCGAGTGCCAGTGGAATGAGGACGCCGGCAATGGCGGCCGAGATCAGGGTGACGACCATCGCGATCGCGATGACGGCGCCGAGGCCCGCGCTCCCGAACCAGGCGGCGGCGATGGCGCCGGTGATCACGGCAAAGCCGAAGCCATTCACGAGGCCGACGACCAGTTCGCGGGTGAAGAAGCGCCGCAGATTCCAGGCGCCAAGCTCCTGCGTGGCCAGGGCGCGGACAGCGACCGTCATGGTTTGAGTGGCGGCGTTGCCGCCCTGGCTCGCTACGATCGGCGCCAGGATCGCCAGCGCCACGACTTTTGCGAGCTGATTCTCAAACAGGCTCATCACCGCGGCGGCGAGAAACGAGGTCATCAGGTTGACGAAGAGCCAGCTGAAGCGGCTCCAGATGATCTTCCGGACCGGGTCCGAGAGCTCTTCGTCGGGATTGACGCCGCCGAGCTGTTTCACATCCTCGTCCGCGGCTTCCTCGATGACGTCGACGATATCGTCGATGGTCAGCACGCCGACGAGACGACCGGTCGCATCGATCACCGGTGCCGCAACAAGATTGTAGCGCTGGAACAGCCGCGCCACGTCCTCGAGTTCGTCGGTCGCCTCGACGACCCGCCGGTCCTCTTCCAGCAGCTGCGAAATCACCACGGGGCGCCGGTTGCGCAGCAGTCGGTCCAGCCGCACCGTGCCGACGAAATGATGGGCCGGGTCGGCCACGAATATTTCGAAGAATCGGTCGGGCAGGTCTGCGGTGTCGCGCAGGAAGTCGATGGTCTGGCCGACGGTCCAGAAGGGCGGCACGGCGATGACCTCGCTCTGCATGCGCCGGCCGGCCGTGTCCTCGGGATAATCCAGGCCCTGCTGCAGGGCGATGCGCTCGGAGGGCGTGAGCTTGTCGAGGACCTCCTGCTTGTCCGCCTCGTTGAGGTCCTCGAGAATGTAGACCGCGTCGTCAGTGTCGAGTTCGCGTACGCCTTCCGCGACGGTCTCGGCCGAGAGCTCTTCGAGAATTTCCTCGCGAACGGTGTCGTCGACTTCGGTCAGCGCCGTGAAGTCGAAATAGGAGCCGAGCAGCGAGATCAGGCGCGGGCGTTCGTCGGCGTCGAGGGCTTCCAGCAATGCGCCGAGATCGGCCTCGTGCATGTCGGCAACGATGCCGCGCAACGTCGTGACGTCCGAGAGCAGGACGGCCTGCGAGACCTGTTCGACCAGCGCGGGATCAATCGCGCCATCCTCGTCGCGAATCCTGCGGGTGGCGGATTCGTCGGGAGCGTTTTCGGCTTCGACCATCGGTCCGACTCCACGATTTGAGGAAAGGGCTTGGATTCGAGGGAAGGGCCTCTTGTGTCAGCCGTGGACTGTGCTGGCAACGCGCCGCGGCGACCTCACGTTTCATGGCCGGCAGGGCCGAAAACCAAAACGGCGACCCGCGAGGGTCGCCGTTTCAAGGCATCAGCCTGAATTTGGTGCGGTCAAGAGGACTCGAACCTCCACGGGTCTCCCCGCTACCACCTCAAGGTAGTGCGTCTACCAATTCCGCCATGACCGCAGCGGCTAAGAGAAAACCGCGGTGAGGCGGTGAACTCCGGAGCGGCGCGGGTCTAACAAATCGAATCCGCCGCGACAAGCTCGTTGTGTGGAAAACTTTGAAATCCTTTTCAGGCGGCCTCGGCAATGGTCTGCGCGCTGAAGACCGTGGGGCGCTTCAGGAGCTCGGTGATCTCGACAGAGATGCGCGAACCGCTGACCACGACGTTGCCGCGGGCGAACGGGTGATTGTTGGCGAGAATCTGGACTTCGTCGTTCTCGGTGGCGTTGAGCTCGATGATCGCACCGCGGCCCATGCGCAGCAATTTGTAGATCGGCATCTGAGTCGAGCCCAGAACCACGGTGAGCTCTACCGAAACGAGATCGAGATCGGCCTTCAAGTCCTGCCTCCGAAACCCTACTTGCGAATTCAACCAACGAAACTTGCCTGCCGGCCGGCTTCGGCGCATGAGCCTGCCGGCGACAGGCGGTAGCCGGTTAGCGATCGTTGAACAAACAGAGTTAATGCACCGTGAAGACACGTGAGACGCTTGCGGTTTCATTCCTGCCGCAGCCGGGCTCCGAGCCCGTCGAATGGGTCCATGCCGGGGGGCTTGTCGGCTATGACGAAGCTGTCGCCGAGATGGACGCGCGCGCGGCGCTGATCGCGGACGGCAAGGCCCGCGAGCGCGTCTGGCTCATCGAGCATCCGCCGCTTTATACCGCCGGCACCTCGGCCCGCGAGGCCGATCTGATCGAGCCCGAACGCTTTCCGGTGCATCAGAGCGGCAGGGGCGGGCAGTTCACTTATCACGGTCCCGGCCAGCGGGTGGCCTATGTCATGCTCGACCTGAAGCGTCGCGATCCCGACCTCCGGCGATTCGTTGCCGCCCTCGAAGCCTGGCTGATCGGCACGCTTGAGCGCTTCAATGTCCGCGGCGAGCGGCGCGAGGACCGTGTCGGCGTCTGGGTGCGCCGGCCCGAGAAAGGAGCGGATAGCGAGGACAAGATCGCCGCCATCGGCATCCGCGTCCGGCGCTGGGTTTCGTTCCACGGCATCTCGCTGAATGTCGAGCCGGAGCTGTCGCATTTCGGGGGAATCGTGCCCTGCGGCGTCAGTGACCAGGGCGTGACCTCGCTGGTCGATCTCGGGTTGCCGGTGACGCTTCCGGAGGTCGATTCGATGCTGCGTGCCGAGTTCGAGAGGATCTTCGGGGCAACCGTTCTCGCCTGAGCCTCGACTAAGGCTCTTCATCCTTCGTTCACCATCCGTTGACCAAAGCCGGCCAACCTCCCGCGGTGGGATGAATCGGAAACGGGGACGAAGATGATCCGGACAGTGATGTTCGCGGCCGCCTGCGCGGTCGTGCTGGGTGCCTGCACCACCAACGACAAGATCATCGCCGGCGCGGCTGCGGGCGCCGGCACGGGGGCCCTTATCGGCGGGCCGATCGGAGCGGTTGCGGGGGGCGCGATCGGCGCCGTGGCTGCCCCTGCGGTGGCGCGCTGAGAGCGGGCGGATTTGCGCTCGCGCCCCTGCGCATCCGCGCCGGTTGGCGTTTTTCGCGTGGCGCGCCATAACCCGGCGAGGACTTCTTCGCTTAAGGGAGCGTGCCGTGGCGGTCATCGAGAGCAAGGTCGATCTCAACTCGGCCGAGACGCGCGCCAACGCCGAGGCCTGGGACGGCCTGCGTGCCGAGCTGGCCCGGCACCGCGCGGCCGCTGCGCTCGGCGGCAATGCCAAGTCGCGGGAGCGCCATACCGCTCGTGGAAAACTGCTGCCGCGGGAGCGGGTGCTGCGCCTGCTCGATCCGGGCTCGCCCTTCCTCGAGATCGGGGCGCTGGCCGCCTTCGAGATGTATGACAAGGAGATCCACGGCGCAGGCATGATCGCCGGGATCGGTCGCGTTGCCGGCCGCGAGGTGATGGTCGTCTGCAACGACGCCACCATCAAGGGTGGCACCTATTACCCGATGACGGTGAAGAAGCATCTGCGGGCGCAGGAGATCGCACGCGAGAACCGGCTGCCTTGCGTCTACCTCGTCGATTCCGGCGGTGCCAACCTGCCACACCAGACCGATGTCTTCCCCGATCGCGAGCATTTCGGCCGGATCTTCTACAATCAGGCGACGCTCTCGGCGGAGGGGATTCCGCAGATCGCCGTCGTCATGGGCTCCTGCACGGCCGGCGGCGCCTATGTGCCGGCGATGTCGGACGAGACGGTGATCGTGCGCCGGCAGGGCACGATCTTCCTGGGTGGCCCGCCGCTGGTGAAGGCGGCGACCGGCGAGGTTGTCTCGGCCGAGGACCTTGGCGGCGCCGATGTCCATGCGAGGCTGTCCGGCGTCGCCGACCATTATGCCGGCGACGACACCCATGCGCTCGCGATTGCGCGCCGCATCGCTGCCAACCTGAACAGCGTCAAGCGTCCCGATATCGACATCGCCGAGCCGAGGGAGCCACTCTACGACCCCGCCGAGCTCGAGGCCGTGGTGCCGACCGACCTGAAGAAGCAATACGACATCCGCGAGGTCATCGCCCGGCTCGTCGACGGCTCCGAATTTGACGAGTTCAAGCGACTCTACGGCACGACGCTGGTCACCGGTTTTGCCCGCATCCACGGCATGCCGGTCGGCATCATCGCCAATAATGGCATCCTGTTCTCGGAGAGCGCGCTGAAGGGCGCGCATTTCATCGAGCTCTGCTGCCAGCGTCGCATTCCGCTGCTCTTCCTGCAGAACATCACCGGCTTCATGGTCGGCCGCGATGTCGAGACGCGCGGCATCGCCAAGGACGGCGCCAAGCTGGTCACGGCAGTCGCCTCGGCCCGCGTGCCGAAGWTCACCGTRCTGRTYGGCGGCTCCTTCGGSGCCGGCAATTACGGCATGTGCGGSCGCGCCTATTCWCCGCGTTTCCTGTTCACCTGGCCCAACTCCCGTATCTCGGTGATGGGCGGCGAGCAGGCGGCGAGCGTGCTCGCGACCGTCCGCCGCGACAATATCGAGGCTGAGGGCAAGTCCTGGTCGGCCGAGGAGGAAGAGGCCTTCAAGGCCCCGATCCGCGCGAAATACGAGGATGAGGGCTCGCCCTATCACGCCACCGCGCGGCTCTGGGACGATGGCATCATCCTTCCCTCCGAGACGCGCCGCGTGCTGGCGCTGGCCTTCTCCGCCTGTCTCAATGCCGAAGTGCCGGAGACCCGCTTCGGCGTCTTCCGGATGTGAGGCGGGAGCGCTGGCCGCCAGGGGCTCAGCCCAGCACAAATGCCTCGTGCACGGCGCTCTGGACGCCGCCGCCCATGATCGGGCCGCCGCCGGCGACATGGATGGCGTCTCCGACCAGTGCAGCGCCGAGCCCGTGGCGGGGCGTTGGCATTGGAGCGTATTGCTCCCAGGCATCGCCAACGGGGTCATAGGCCTCCATCTGGCCGAAGACGCGGTTGGTGCCTTCGCCGCCCATGACGAAGACCTTTCCGCGGTAGAGCACCGCGCCGTGGCCGGAGCGGGCTGTTGGCAGCGGATTGCGCGGCGTCCATTTGTCGGTCGCCGGGTCATAGGCGTGGTGCAGGTTCGAATTGGTGTGGAAGGAGTCGACGCGGCCGCCGATGACATGGATCAGGGGCGCGATGGCGAGCGTGCCGGTGTGGTCGCGGGCGGTCGGCAACGGCGCGCGGTTCTCCCAGTTGTCGGCCTTGGGATCGTAGGTCAGGTGCCAGTCGATCGACTTCTTGGTGTCGGTCGTCTCGCCGATGGCGCCGCCAATGACATGCAACCGACCGCCCAGGCCAACAATCGCCGCCGAGCCGACGGGGCGCGGCAGGGACCTGATCTCGGCCCATCTGTCTCTCGCCGGATCATAGACGAAGCAGCGCGGATGCGGCTTGCGATTCTGCTCCAGGAAGCCGCCGATCGCGTAGAGCTTTCCGTCCAGGAAGGCGACGCCGACATGGTTGGCGCCTAGCGGCAACGGAGCGGCATCGCTCCAGCGGTCGGAGGCTGCCTCGTAGACATGGTGATAGGGGCGGTCGACGCGCTGCTCGGCATACCCCCCGACGATGTGCATCTTGCCCTCATGCGCCGTCGCCCAGGCCATTTCCGAGCGCGGCATCGGCAGCGGCGCCTTCGCCTGCCAGCGGCCGGGGTTGGCGGCCTTCGGGGCAGGGGAATCGAAGACGTTCTGCGTCTTTGCAAGTTCCGGCCGGTCGATGCGGCCGGGCTGGTTCAGCCGCTCATAGGCGCCGCCATGGTGCTCGTGGCCCGGCTGCTGGGCCAGTGCGGGGGCAGTTGCAAGCGTTGCCGCTCCGGTGGCGATGAAACGGCGGCGGCTCAGGCTGGTCATCATGCATCCTCCCTCGCTACAAGACTATGTCAGCCGCGGGCCTTGGCAAGCGAAAGGGCGGGGACGGGCTTGCGCCAAACCCTGTTCCGCATACTGCATACGCTGTTATGGTCCGGCCGCCTGAAACGGTTGAAATCACGGGAAACGCGAGGATACGCATGTCTGGGCACAACAAGGTCGCCATCATCACCGGTGCGGGTTCGGGCGTCGGCCGCGCCGTCGCGATCGCCTTCCTCAAGGACGGGTATCGCACGGTCCTCGCCGGGCGTCGGGTGGACGCGCTGGAGGAGACGATCAAGCTCTCGGGCGCCCCGGCCGCGCAGGCGCTCGCCGTCTCGACCGATGTGACCGACCAGGCTTCCGTGAAGAACCTCTTTGCCAGGACGAAGGAGACTTTTGGCCGCCTCGACGTGCTGTTCAACAATGCCGGCGTCAATGCACCGGGCGGAATCCTGCTCGAGGATCTCTCGCTGGAGCAGTGGCAGGCGGTGGTCGACACCAACCTGACCGGGMCGTTCCTCTGCACGCAGGAGGCCTTCAAGCAGATGAAGGACCAGAGCCCGCGCGGCGGTCGCATCATCAACAACGGCTCGATCTCGGCGCAGGTGCCGCGCCCGAACTCGGCCGCCTATACCGCGACCAAGCACGCGATCAGCGGCCTGACCAAGACCGCATCGCTCGACGGCCGCAAATACGACATCGCGGTCGGCCAGGTCGATATCGGCAATGCACTGACCGAGATGGCGCAGAAGATGACGACCGGCGTGCCGCAGGCCGACGGCTCGATCAAGGTTGAGGCGGTGATGGACGTGGCGCATGTCGCCTCCACGGTTCTGCACATGGCGAGCCTGCCGATCGAGGCCAATGTGCTGTTCGTCACCGTGATGGCGACCAAGGCGCCGCTGGTCGGGCGCGGCTGATCTCTCGGCGTCACGGCTGGGCCTGTCCCGGTCATGACGCCTTGCGTCGCCAGCTCGTTGCAGGACAGTGGGATGCCGGCCTTGAGGAGCGCCTTGCATGTCCGCGTTCGAGACGAACACGCCGTTTGAAGACATGGAAGGTCGGGGCGGGCCCGGCCATGACAGCAAGGCGCAGGCACGCATGGCCCGCGCCTATCGCCTGACCATCTGGGGCATCGCGCTCGGCATTTTCCTGTTCGCCGCCCATGTCGTGCTCTGGGCGCACGGCATCGGCAACGCCCAACTGCTCAAGGACGGCGTCGACTGGGTCTACGACGTCCTGCTCTACGGCATCGCCGCGCTGGTCTTCGGCCGTGACGAGCGGGCCGAGCGCTGGGCCGCGCTCGGTATCGGGGCGGTCATGGCGGTCGCCGGTATCCACACGCTCTACGACCTCTGGGACAAGATTGTCAGCCCAAGGCCGATCGAGATCTGGACGCTCGGCTTCTCCGCGGCGAGCGCGATCGTCATCGCCATCCTGATCGTCGCGCTGCTCTGGCGCTTCCGCCGCGAGACCAATCCGGTGATCAAGGCGACCTGGCTCTCCAGCCGCAACGACGTGATCTCGACCACCGGCTTTGCGCTGCTTGGTCTCGTCGCCCGCGTCGCCCCGGTGCGCTGGCCGGAATATCTGTTCGACCTCATCGTGGCCGGCATCTGCTTCCAGGCGACCTGGGCGATCTGGAAAGCTGCCCGGGTGCCGCAGGACAAAACCCTCCCAGCGGAAGCCTGACACGGGCCTTTCGGAAGGATCTTCCCCTACGGCAGGCGCCGGGGGACGGTTCTTGTCCGCACCCGGCAAACAAAAAAATCCTGTTCGGCTGTTCTTGCGCGGCCCTGGCGGCGACGATCTCCCTCCCGATTTCTCGATCAAATGGACGGAGTTGAGGCGATATGGCTGGGAAGACGCGACTGGGATGGGTGCTCGGTTCGGTGCTGGGGGGGCTCGCATCGATCGGGGCTGCCTGGGCGAATGGCGGTCCGCTGGTGACGACCGAATGGCTCGAGCAGAACCTCGCGAATCCGACGCTTCGGATCGTCGAGGTCAGCGTCGAGCCTGGGCTCTATGAACGCGGCCATATCCCGGGGGCGCAGAACGTCGTCTGGCACACCGATCTGGTCGAGACCGTGTCACGGGATATCGCGACACCTGAGAAATTCCAGGCGCTGGCCCGCAAGCTCGGCCTCGACAAGGATACGACGGTCGTTCTCTACGGCGACAGCAACAACTGGTTCGCCGCCTGGGGCGCCTGGGTGTTCGACATCTACGGCCTGCGCGACAACGTGAAGCTGCTCGATGGTGGCCGCAAGAAATGGGAGCTGGAGAAGCGCCCGGTCGCGACCAGTCCGGCACCGGTCAAGGCGTCGGGCTTCACCGTCTCCCAACCCAACCGCACGCTGCGCGCGCGGCTGACGGATGTCGTGAATGTCGTCGAAAGGAAGTCCGATGCCCGCATCCTCGACATCCGCTCGCCCGACGAGTTCTCGGGCAAGATCATCGCACCGGCTGGGTTCCAGGAACTGGCGCTCCGCGCCGGCCATATCCCAGGCTCCGTCAACCTGCCCTGGGCACGCGCAGTCAACCAGGCTGATGGCACGATCAAGCCGGTCGAGGAGCTGAGGAAGCTCTATGCCGAGATCGGCATCGACGGCTCGAAGCCGATCATCACGACCTGCCGGATCGGCGAGCGATCGAGCCATAGCTGGTTCATCCTGTCGCGCCTGCTTGGCTACCAGGTCGCCAATTATGACGGTTCCTGGACTGAGTACGGCAATGTCGTCGGCCTGCCGATCAATAACCCGGCGGGCACGGTCTGGAGCGGCAAGTGAGCGCCAGGCTGGCGAGTCTGCCCGGGCAGCATCCATGAGCATGTCCGACGACACTGGCGCGCTCGATTATCAGCGGGCGCGCGAAGCCGCCTCGGGCGGGATTGCTGCCGATGAGCTGCAGTTCCCGCCTGCGCGCTTCGTGGCCGCGACGGCCGTCGTCCTGGTGCTCGCCGGGGCGATCCATCTCGTCGGAACCCATGGCGACCCGGCACCGCAACTGCAGCTCTCGCTGATCCTCGGCGCGGTCTTCGGTTTCGTGCTGCAGCGCTCCCGCTTCTGCTTCCTCTGCATCTGGCGGGACTGGCTCGACCGGCGCGACCCGCGCGGTCTGCTCGGTATCCTGACTGCGCTTGCGGTCGGCATCGTCGGCTATACCCTGATCTTCGGAGCCTGGCTGCCCGACCCGTCGGGGGCACGGCTGCCGCCGACGGCCCATATCGGTCCGGTCGGTCCTGTACTGGTTCTGGCGGGCCTGGCTTTCGGCGCCGGCATGGCGATCTCCGGCTCCTGCATCAGTGCCCATTGGTACAGACTGGGCGAAGGCTCGCCGACCGCGCCCTTCGCGCTGATCGGGGCCGGGCTTGGCTTCGGGTTCGGTTTCCTGAGCTGGAACGAACTCTACCTGCTCAGCATCTCGGAATCCGCGGTGCTCTGGCTGCCGCGCCATCTCGGCTATGCCGGCGCGCTGCTCGGTGGCCTTGGCGCGCTGGCCGCGCTGGCGCTCGTGCTGTTGCGGGTAGGGCGGCCGATCGGCGGGACCGAAGCGGAGTCACAAGCCCCTTTGCATCAGGTCTTCGTCGCGCGCTGGCCGTCCTGGCTCGGCGGTCTCTTCCTCGGCCTCGTCGGCATAGCAGCCTATCTGCGGCTGAGCCCGCTCGGCGTCACGGCCGAACTCGGCTCGCGCTCACGGCAGGTGGCGAACGCTTTCGACCTGCTGCCGGAGCGGCTGGAAGGCCTCGACAGCTTTCGCGGCTGCGCCACGGTGATCCGTGACGCCTTGCTGACGCCGAACGGTCTGTTCGTCATCGGCCTTGTGCTGGCGTCCTTCTGCGCTGCGCTCGCTTCGGGCGAGTTCAGGCCGAGCCTGCCGCGTCCGCCACAGATCCTGCGTGGGATTCTGGGTGGCGTGCTCCTCGGTTGGGGAACACTGGTCGGGCTTGGCTGCACGGTCGGCACGCTGCTCTCGGGCGTATCGGCAGGCGCAGTCTCCGGCTGGATCTTTGGTGTGGCGCTGCTGGTCGGAGCTACGGTCACGCTGAAACTCGGCCGCCGACTCGGAGTGCTGAGTTAGGCGGGTCTTCCCTTGGAGCGCAACGAAGCTATCGAAAGGGCTGCTCTGTTGCCTCGCGATCGGTCAGTCGGCTGCGCCTCCTCCCAAAGCGGGGAGGAGGCGTAAGCGCGACGAGCCGCGCATCCGCAGATGCGCAATGGCGCGCAGACATCGCCGTGCGGATTGCTATAACGGGGCAGACGTTCAAAGGACGCGGCCCATGACGATCGCCGAGAAACTGCCTTCCATCCTGATCGCCAATCGCGGCGAGATCGCTTGCCGCGTCATCCGGACAGCCAGGCGCCTGGGCCTGCGCACCATCGCGGTCCATTCCGACGCCGATGAGGATGCGCTCTTCGTAGAGATGGCGGACGAGGCCTATCGGATCGGTCCTGCGCCGGCCCGCGAAAGCTATCTCGACGCCGAGAAGATCCTGGCCGTTGCCAGGCAGGCGAATGCTGCCTGCATCCATCCGGGCTACGGCTTCCTCTCCGAGAATGCCGATTTCGCCGATGCCTGCACCGCTGCCGGCATCGTCTTCGTCGGTCCGCCGGCCTCGGCCATTCGCGCCATGGGCTTGAAGGATGCAGCCAAGGCGCTGGTCGAGAAGGCGAAGGTGCCGGTGGTCCCGGGCTATCACGGCGCCGAACAGGATGTCGGCTTCCTCGCGGGGCAAGCCGAAGTGATCGGCTATCCCGTGCTGATCAAGGCGGTCGCGGGTGGCGGCGGCAAAGGCATGAAAAAGGTCGATCGGCCAGAGGATTTCGCCGACGCGCTCTCCAGCGCCCAGCGTGAAGGCAAGAGCGCCTTCGGCGATGCCCGCGTGCTGGTGGAGAAATACGTGCTCTCGCCGCGCCATGTCGAAATTCAGGTCTTTGGCGACAGTCATGGCAATGTCGTCCACCTCTACGAACGCGATTGCTCACTGCAGCGCCGGCACCAGAAGGTGATCGAGGAGGCCCCGGCTCCGGGCATGAGCGCCGAGGTCCGGGC
Source organism: Allobosea sp. P4_E12 (assembly GCF_056401655.1). Classification (NCBI taxonomy): domain Bacteria; kingdom Pseudomonadati; phylum Pseudomonadota; class Alphaproteobacteria; order Hyphomicrobiales; family Alloboseaceae; genus Allobosea; species Allobosea sp. P4_E12. Next base: position 51,639 of record NZ_JBFUIY010000034.1, read on the forward strand.
GGCGATGGGCAAGGCAGCCACCGAGGCGGCGCGCGCTGTCGGTTATGTCGGCGCCGGCACGGTCGAGTTCATTGCGGATGGGCGGGAAGGCCTGAGGGCCGACCGCTTCTATTTCATGGAAATGAATACGCGCCTGCAGGTCGAGCACCCGGTCACGGAGGCGATCACGGGGCTCGATCTGGTCGAGCTCCAGCTCAAGGTGGCGGCCGGCGAGCCGCTCGGCTTCACCCAGTCCGATGTGCAGGCGAATGGGCATGCCGTCGAAGCGCGGCTCTATGCCGAGGATCCCGAAAAGGGGTTCCTGCCGTCGACCGGCAAGCTCTGGGCGCTGCAGTTCACCGAGGGGGAAGGCATCCGCATCGATACGGGCGTCGAGGCCGGCGACACGGTGACGCCGTTCTACGATCCGATGATTGCCAAGGTCATCGCCCATGGCGCCGATCGCAATGAGGCGCTCGACCGACTGGCGCAGGCGCTGGGCGAAACGATCGTCGCCGGGCCGCGCACCAACCTTGCCTTCCTCAAGCATCTCGCGGAGGCCGAGGGCTTCCGGCAGGGGCCATTCGATACCGGTTTCATCGATCGTAATCTCGATGCGCTGGGTGCCGTGCCGCAGCCGCTTGATGCCGCTGCGGTAGCTGCTGCCGCGCTGCAGCTCGAGGAGCAGCGCCAGGAGGCCGGCCTCGTTGCAGCGGCGGCGCATGAGGGCGGGGCGCTTTCGCCCTGGGTCGTTCCCGATGCCTTCTCGCTGATGCCGCGCCAGCCGCTTGGCCTGCCGCTCTCAGTCGACGGCGAACGGATCGATGCCCGGATCGAGTGGCATGAAGACGGTGCGCGCGTCAGCCTGCCTGGCCATGAGATCGATGAGGGCGAGCACGAGATCACGCTGGCGCAGGCCGAGCGGGGCGTCTGGTTCGCGCTGCACCGCGGGCGGCAGACGACGGTTTCGCTCTACGATCCGTTTGCGGTCGATCTCGACGCCGCCGCGGGGTCTGGGGGCGTCATCAAGGCGCCGATGCATGGCAAGCTGATCGCGCTCTTCGTCCAGCCCGGCGAGCTGGTCACCAAGGGCCAGCGGCTCGCGATCGTCGAGGCGATGAAGATGGAGCATGTGCTGACGGCTCCGCGCGACGGCACCGTGACTGAAGTTGCCGGTCAGCCGGGGGCACAGGTGGCCGAGGGCGCCAAGGTCGTGGTGCTGGGAGAGTAGGGCTCCAACTGATTTCGGTTATCCCAGCGTTGCTGGCCCGCCATCGTTGATGCCACCGCCGCGCTTCAGCGGGATAGCCTTGTGCCAGCCGAGAATTGGGCCGGCTCTAGGTTTCATCGAGGAGCGCCGCAGCCTTTTCCGCGACGGCAAGATTGATCTCTGCAAGCGGGTCGTCGTCGCCGAGGAACCAGGCGGCCGACAATCCGCACCAGGCCAGGAGCCAGCTCAGCAGGCGGCGGCGTTCCAGCCCCGATTTCTCCAGAACGATTTCCAGCCGACGCTCGAAACGCCCCGGGACGATGGCGACAGGCGGATCGGGGTCCGAGAGATCGGGATCGCAGAACAGGATCGTGTACTCGAAGGCGCGGTCGCCGAGCACACATTTCGGGTCGATGGCGAGCCAGCCGCGCGACTCGAAATCGAGCACGTTGTCGTGGTGGAGATCGGCATGCAGCGGCACGATCTCGCGCTGCGCCGGGAGCAATTCGGTCGCCGCCGCAGCAGAGCGCGCCAGGATGCCGCCCCGCTGCGAGGCCATCGGAAACAGGTCGGCAAACCAGGTTTCGAGCGGAATGAGGCCGGCCGGTGCCGGGCCGCGCGGTTTGTGCAATCCCGCGATCGCTTCGCACAGGATCGCCGTCGCCTCGTCGTCGGCAGCGGCGCTGTTGCGAGCCATGGCCGAAAGCGAACGTTGGCCGGTCGCGCGTTCGAGCAGCATGGCGTCGCCGGTCGGGCTGCGGGCGAGCAGCCGTGCCGCCCCCTCGCCAGCCCAGTATTCCAGCGGCAAATAACCGAGGCGCTCGTCGGGCGCCTCCGGCAGCTTCAGCATGGCGGGTGCGCCGCGATGCCTGACAGGGAGAAGGTGGCTGCTATGGGTGACGATCGGCACGCCGTCGGGCACCAGGCCCCAGCGTGCGAGATGGGGCGCGAAGTCATAGTCCGGCATGGTCTCTCAGGTCGTCTGCGTGCGGTTGCGGCCGATCAGCGGATATTGCTCGACCTCGTAGATCTGGCCGGAGACCGGCGCGCTGTCGTCGGAGAGCCAGAACGCTGTGTGGGCGGCGATCTCGTCGGGCTGCATGATCCGGCCCGTCGGGGCGAAGACCGGCGAAACATGGTTCTGCCAGCCCGGCTCGCGCCCCTCGCGCTGCTGGGTCGCGTCCTCGTTCGCCGTAAAGGTCCAGCCAACATTCAATGCGTTGACCCGGATGCGTTCCTGCCCGAGCGCATCGGCGAGATTACGCGTCATCGTCGTCAATGCGCCCTTCGACATGGAATAGACCGTCAGGTCGCTCTGGCCGCAGAGCGCGTTGATCGAACCGACAGTGACGATGGCGCCTCCGGATTTCTGCAGGCGGAAGGCGGCGATCGCCGCCTCGGCGCACAGAAGCGGGGCGCGGGTATTGATCGCGAAGACATGGTCGAAGAAGGCGGCCGTGGTCTCGCCGATGACGCCGCGTGGATAGATGCCGGCATTGTTGACCAGCCCGTCGATGCGGCCAAAGGCCCCGACGGTGGCGTCGACGAGCACCTGGGCGGTGGCGGGCTCGGCGAGGTCGCCAGCCGCGCCTTGCGTGGAGGCTCCGAGCTTGGCGCAGGCGGCCGCCACATGTGCGTCGTCCTGGCCATGAACCAGGACTTTGGCGCCTTCGGCGACGAGACGCTCAGCCATCGCATAGCCGATGCCCGATGTGCTTCCGGTAACGAGAATAGCCTTGCCGGCAAGTCCACGCATGTTCTGGGTCTCCTTCTCCCGGTACTGAGGTATCGCGTCTCTCGGCTGTCGTCATCCCGGGTCAGCGCAAGCAGAGCCCGGAGACGGCTGAGAGCGGGCGATCCAGCCTCTGTGGAGAAACTCCGGCAACGCTGGCCCGGTTCGCCAGGGGGGATTAATATGCGGCCATGGCCTTGCACATGCTCAAACTCTGCGTCGGCGCCGAATCCATTCGCGATCTCGAGGAATGGGTCGAGGAGCAGATGGCGTTGATGCGCCGGCTCGGCCGCTGGGAAGAGCAGACCCATACCACCCGCATGGTGCCCAAGCGCATCGAGGAGATCGTCGATGGCGGCTCGCTCTACTGGGTGATCAAGGGGCAGATCTCGGCGCGCCAGCGACTGACGGATATCCGGCCTTTTACCGATGGCGAGGGGATCGGGCGCTGCCATCTGGTGATGGAGCCGGTGGTGATCCCGGTCGAGCCCCGGCCGTTCCGTCCCTTCCAGGGCTGGCGCTACCTGCAGCCCAAGGACGCCCCGCGTGACATCGGCCAGCATGGCGGCGACCTTGCCGAGATGCCCGAAGAGATGCGGCGCGAACTGGCTGGGTTGGGACTGCTCTAGGCTGGCGTTCTCTCGCGGAGCGGCCGGCTGCGCCCCCAAGGGCTGCTCGGGGTCCGGGTTAGCCCGTCACACGGAAATATTGTCGATCAGCCTCGTTCCGCCGAGGCGCGCCGCCACCAGCAGCCTGATCGGGCCGTCGGCCAGGCCGGTGACCGGGGCCAGCGTCTCGGCGTGGCGGGCCTCGAGATAGTCGAGCTCGAACCCGGCGGTGATGATCTCGCTTTGCGCCTGGCCGACCGCCTGGAAGAGCGGGTCCTCGTTGCGGATGCGCATGGCAAGGTTTTGCATGACATGGTGGAGCACGGGCGCCAGCGCGCGTTCCTCAGGGGAGAGGTAGCGGTTGCGTGAGGACATCGCGAGGCCATCCGGCTCGCGATGGGTCGGCGCGGGGATGATCTCGATGCCGAGATCGAGGTCCGCCGCCATCCGCGTCACCACCTTGAGCTGCTGGTAGTCCTTCTCGCCGAAGACGGCGCAATCAGCCCGGCTCTGGGTAAACAGCTTGCAGCAAATCGTTGCGACACCCTCGAAATGCGTCGGGCGGAAGCGATCGTCGAGGCCGACGGCGGCCGGGCCGAGCAGCAGCACGCGGCTGGCGAAGCCCGCCGGGTACATCTCCTCGACCGAGGGGAAGAAGATCGCGTCCGCCTGCGCCGCTTCCAGCAGGCTGCGGTCGGTGTCGAATGTGCGGGGATATTTCTTGAAGTCTTCGTGCGGGGCGAACTGGGTCGGATTGACGAAGATCGAGACGACAACGCGGCGCGCATGCTGCTGCGCCAGCTTCACCAGCGCGATATGGCCCTCATGCAGGGCGCCCATGGTCGGCACCAAGGCGACCCTTTCGCCCGCTGCGTGCCAGCCCGCCACCGCCCGGCGCAGGTCCCGGACCGTCTCCACCACCGCCACCTGCGTCATCGGTTCTCTCTCCATCGGCCGGAGACGGGTAGCAAATGCCGGAGCGATGGCCAATATCAGGTTTGGATTCGAGTTTGGCAGCGTGATGCGCCCGGGACCCTGATGACGCGAGAGACCGACAAGGCTGTAGGCAAGGCGGCGGGCGTTTCGCCCAATGCGCCACAGGCCGGCCATTCCGCGCCGGGAGAGATCGACAGGTTCCTCGGCGCCGCCAAGCAGCTCGCACCGCTTGCGACCGGGCAGGCCGGTCGGCTCGTCTTCGCGCTCGACGCCACGATGAGCCGTCAGCCGACCTGGGACCTCGCCTGCTCCCTGCAGGCAAGAATGTTCGAGGTCGCGGCCGGCTCCGGCGGGCTCGCTGTGCAACTCGTCTATTTCCGCGGCTTTGCCGAATGCCGCGCCTCGGGCTGGATCGGCGAACCGCGCCGCCTGACCGGGCTGATGACGCAAATTGCCTGCGAAGGCGGGCAGACCCAGATCTCGCGTGTGCTCAGGCACGTCCGCGACGAGGCCAGGGCAGTGCCGGTGCGCGCCTTCGTCTTCGTCGGCGATGCGATGGAGGAGGATGTCGACACGCTTGCCACCCTTGCCGGCGAACTCGGCCTGCGCGGCATTCGCGGCTTCATGTTCCAGGAGGGGGGCGATCCTGCGGCAAGCGCTGCCTTCGCCTCCATCGCGCGGCTGACCGGTGGCGCCTATGCGCGTTTCGACGCGACTGCGCCGGGCTCGCTGCTCGATCTGCTGCGCGGCGCTGCCGCCTATGCCAGCGGAGGACGCGAGGCGATGCTGAAGCTTGCCGGTGCGAGCCCCGCCGTGAAGGGTCTGCTCGCCGCCATGGATGGAGGCCGTCGGTGACGCTGCTCTACGGCATCGCCGTCGTGATCCTGCTCTGGTGGGTTTCGAAGCTCTTCACCGGGGCCAATCCGCAACTGCTGGCGAAGGCGCTGAAGACGCTGGGTGGCGTTCTCTCGCTTGGCGTGGCGGCTCTCATGATGCTGCGAGGCCGGCTCGACATGGCGATCTTCGTCGGCGGTATCGGAGCCTGGCTCCTCGGCTGGAGTGCCTATGGGCCCGGCGGAATGCGCTTTCCCTGGAGCGGCGGGGCCCGGGAGACACCGGGCGCGCGCTCGCGCGTCTCGTCGACATTGCTGGAGATGGAACTCGACCATGACAGCGGCGGCATGACCGGCAAGGTCAAGGCCGGCGCTTTCGCCGGCCGCGATCTCGATGCGCTGAGCCTCGACGAGATCGCCCGTCTGATGCGGGACTGCCTGGCGCAGGACCCGGAGGGAGCGCGGCTGCTAGAGGCTTATCTCGACCGCCGGACGCCCGGCTGGCGTGAACACGCTGATGGTCACCGCGACGCGGGGCAGGGCGGCGCGACGCGCCCGGGCGCGATGACGCAACAGGAGGCCTACGAGATCCTGGGGCTTCAGCCTGGGGCGGGCGAGGAGGCGGTCCGCGAGGCCCATCGAGCCCTGATGAAGCGGATCCACCCGGACGCCGGAGGCACCAGCGGGCTTGCTGCTCGCGTCAATCAGGCCAAGGATGCTCTGCTGAAGTGAGATTCCGGGCTGGAACGACATGGCTGAGGTCCTTTCCCAGTTCGTTCAGCCGCGGATCGCGAAGCAGGAGAAGCCGTCGCGCTTGAGCTTGGCGCAGGCGTTCTGAGCGTCCTTCGGATCCTCGAAGCCGGCGAAGCGGGCGCGGAAGAGCGTGGTGCCGCCCTTCTCGACCTTCTCGGTGAAGGGGGATGCCTCGGCGAGCGGGCCTGCGGCCTTGGCGCGGGCCTTGGCCAGGATATCCTTGGCCTTGGCTTCGTCATCGGTGGCGCCGAGCTGGATCACCCATTTGCCGGATGGGATCGCGGTTGAACCGCTGCGCGCATCGCTCGCCTTGTTGCTGTCCTGGGCCTTGGCGAGCGTCGTGGTGCCGGCAGAGGGAGCTTTGGCCTGGGCGATGGCCGGGGCGACTTCAGGCTGGCGCAGTTCGACCTTGGCGGGCTCGGGAGCCCGGGCGACGGGCTTTTCTTCAGGTTCGGCAACCTTTGCAATCGACGAGGTGACATCGACATTCGCCGGTGGGCGCAGGATCTTGCCATCAACCGGCGGGGCGCCGATCGACCAGCGCATGGCCGAGGGCGTCGTCGTCGCGGTGACCGGACGCATACCGGAGAGCGGCAGCGGCTGAGCGCCGAGATTGATCGGGCGCGGCGGCGCGATCGGTGTGGTGGTGGTTGCGGCATAGGCGCGGGCAGCCGCCGGGACTTCCGGCTCGCTCTCGACGCGCGGACGCGGCACCGGCCTTGGCGCGGGCTCGCTGGCGGCCGCATGCTGGACGGGAGCCGCGGCAACCTGGGTCGCCTGATGCGGACGCTCCTGCGCCGGCTCGGCCTCGGCGACCATCGGGGCGGACCGCCCGCCGGCCGCGGCGCGCGGCAGATTGGCGGCGACCAGGTCGGCCATGATCTTGTCGCGGCTGGCGCCGGAGCGGCCGCCGAGCACGACCGAGACGATCTGGCGACCGTCCGACTTGGCCGAAGTCATCAGGTTGAAGCCCGAAGCGTTGGTGTAGCCGGTCTTGATGCCGTCCACGCCCTCGACGCGGCCGAGCAGCTTGTTGTGGTTGCGGTAGGCGCCGCCCGCATAGTTGAACACGCGGGTCGAGAACATCGGGTAATAGCGCGGGAAGCGTTCCTGGATCGCGCGGGCGAGAATGGTGAGATCGCGCGCCGTCGTCAGGTTCGGCGGATTATGCGGTAGGCCATGCGGATTGTAGAAGCTGGTCCGGCTCATGCCGAGCGAGCGGGCGCGCGCCGTCATCATCCGTGCGAATTCGTCCTCGGAACCGCCGACATTCTCCGCGACCGCCATGGCGACGTCATTGGCCGATTTGGTGATCAGCGCCATGATCGCGTCGCGCACCTCGATCGTCTCGCCGGGCGCGAAGCCGATCTTGGAAGGCGCCTGACGTGCCGCGTAGGACGAGACCGTCAGCTCGGAGTTCATGTTGAAGCGGCCGCGCTCGAGCTGCTCGAACAGCAGATAGAGCGTCATGACCTTGGTGAGGGAGGCGGGGATGCGCGGGGCATCCTCATTCGCCGCGTGCAGCGTGCGACCGCTCTTCACGTCGACGACCATCGCCGCATAGGGCGGTGTATAGCCACCGCCCACATGGCGCCGCTTCTTGCGTGCGGCCTCGGCAGGGGACGCGGCCACGCTGAGCGCGACGGCGACAACACCGATCAGTCCGACAAGTGCGCGAAGACGCACGCGCCGGGAACCAACGCTACCAGAACTCATGCAACCCGCCTCAACCCAGTACTACTGTTCCCCGGTCTCCGCGGCGTCTGGCGACGTGGCGCGAAGGACACAGTTGGGAAGGTTAGGATGATGGGGTTACGGAGCCGTTAAACGGCGAAAGATCGTGATCCGATCCCGCTCCCGGATGGGCTCCGGGCGGAATGGCATTACCTAGCGTTTGATGCATTGCAGCGCGGCCTTGACTTTTATGTTGCGCTGCACAATATACAGGAAGTCCCCGGTGGTGAACAGTTTCATCAGGCCTTGGGGCGTGGAAACAGGGCCTACGGGCTCGCCAGCAAGGAGGCAACGCTAACGCGTTGTGGGAAGAATGATCCAGCAGTTCGAGACGATCCAGAAGGCTTCCAAGGATAACGTTGATGCGGCTCTGAAGGCCTTCGGCGTCACCTCGAAGGGCGTGCAGACCATTGCCGTCGAAGCCACCGACTATGCCAAGAAGTCCTTCGAGGCCGGCACTGCCGCCATCGAGAAGCTGGCTGGCGTCAAGACGCTCGACAAGGCGCTTGAGATCCAGGCCGACTTCATCAAGACCTCGTTCGAGGGCGCCGTTGCCCAGATGACCAAGATGGGCGAGCTCTACAGCGCCCTGGCCAAGGACGCCTACAAGCCGTTCGAAGGCATCGTCGCCAAGGTCACCCCGGCCGCTAAGTGATACCCGGCCTGCTGCCGCGCCGCCTCATAGCGGCGCGATGCGGGCAGATAGCATTGAGTTTCGGGAAGCCCGGCCATCTGGTCGGGCTTTTTCTTTGCGGAGGCATGCAAGCTCCCGATCTCGCTGGACGGGACGGGAGCACGCCTGATGGAGTCCCGCTTTGAGTGCAGATCAGCCAGATCGCCTCTGAGCGCGATCAACCTCCGAAGGGGGAGAGGGGCCCTGGCGCCCGGCCTTATCGTGAGAGCGAGAGGATGTTCAGGCCCGCGACATTCGCCTCGATCTGTTGCCAGCCCAGGGGAAAGTAGAAGGGCGTGTTGTCAGGCGTCGCGCAGAGATAGACCGTTGGAAAGCCCGCCTCGAAGGCCCTTGCCGCCGCGGCCCGCACCAGTGCCGCTCCTACGCCCCGTCGGCGATGCGCGGGATCGACCCACAGCGCCGCAATCYAGGGGCTGTACCCGGGCCGTTCGTCCATATCGTTGTCGATCAACGACACCGTTCCGAGAAACCGTTCGCCCGCGGCAGCGACAAGCGCAGCCGGGATGATTTCGGGTCCGAGGCTTTGCCGAACGCGGTCGTCGATCTGCTCGAGGAGGTATCCCTCGTCGCGCCACCATGCCTTCCAGATCCGGTCGGACACCGCCTCGCGGAAATGTGGCCGTTCGCTCAGCGCCGTAATCTCGATGGTCTGGTCAGTCGTCGTCATCATCGCACCGGCTTTTCCATGGGGCAGTTCGCAATGGCAAGCCAAAGGCGGTCGCGCTATGGGAGAAGGCGAAGTTACGCTGGCCACGCGGGCGGCCAATGTACGGAACCGGACTGCGGGATGCCTCACGACATGATCGTTACCGGCGCCGGTGCCTGCAACACCTTCGAGACCGAACGACTCTTGCTTCGTCCGCGTACGCTGGCCGACACCAATGATTGCTTCTTCATGGATCGTGAGCCGGAGGTCACCCGCTTCGTCAGCGGTCCATGGTCCGACCCATCCGCCCACCGGGAATTCATCGAGAATCGGACGTCCGGCCCGTGGCTGCCAGGCATGGGCTACTGGACGATCGTGCTGCGCCAGGAGCCTGCCGTCTTCGTCGGATGGGTGCTCTTGATTCCCGTCGACGCAGTCGGACCGGACATCGAGATTGGCTGGCGGCTTCGCCAGCGGTTCTGGGGTCAAGGATTGGCCACGGAAGCCGCGCGACCCGTTCTGACCCACGCCTTCGAGGTGCTGAAGCTCTCGGAGGTTGTTGCGGAGATCGACCGCGAGAATCTCGGTTCCCTGCGGGTTGCGGAGAAGATTGGATTGAAGCAGCGGGGGGCCGCGCCGCATTCAGCAAAGCCCGCTGTCCGGTATTCACTGACCTTCGGCGAAGCTGCAACGGCTTTCTAGCGCCCTCGACCGCCGTGATTGGGGATGGCGGCCGAAGCGAAGAGCCATGTCGACCTTGTCGTCAAGCATGGCGTAATCGTCGCCGATCCGGTTCGGGCTCCCTGATCCCAGTCAACAATCCCAGCCCGGCTTTCGTATCATTCTTCCCTCCGGTCATGAACCGTCGGATGATGACCTGGAAATCCAGGCCGAGACGATGTCCGGTGCCCCTATGACCGAACCGACGACGGAGAGGCGAAGGAAGCGGCGAGCTGTGAAGCTCCTTGCTGCGACCCTCATTCTCTATCTCGGCGTCAGCTATCTCATTCTGCCCGCGGTCTGGACGCGCATCGAGCGAGAGCCGGAGCTGTCAACACGGACGATGTTGACCGCGAATGCGCAGGGCATCCCGGGCGATCCGATCAATGTCGGCCTGATCGGAACGCGTGACGATGTCGTGCGTGCGTTTCATGCGGCCAGTTGGTATCCCGCCGATCCGGTCACCCTGCGGACCAGCCTGGAAATCATCGGGAGCGTCCTGCTCGACAGGCCCTACAAGACCGCGCCGGTCAGCCCTCTCTACTTCGAAGGACGACGCGAGGACCTGGCGTTTGAAAGGCCCGCGGGCGGCAGTGCCGATCGTCGTGAGCATGTGCGGCTCTGGCAGGCGCTTGCAAACGGAACTGATACGCGTCCTGTCTGGCTCGGCTCGGCAACATTTGACAGCGGGGTCACGCTCAGCCGCGACACCGGACAGGTTACACACCGCATTGCCCCCGCTATCGACGAAGAGCGCAAGAGGCTGATCGAGGGGCTGAACAGAGCTCGCATGGTGGTCGGCATCGATCAGATGAAGGGCATTGGCCCGACGCTGACTGGCCGCAACGCTGAGGGCGATCCCTATTATTCGGATGGCGAGATTTGGATAGCCCGCCTCGTCACCGCTGGTAGCGAGGCAGCCAAGCCTGCCGAGATCACGGCGCCACCTCCCCTGATACAGCTGAAGGATGCCGCATTCTCTCTGGGGTCTCGCCTCCTTGCTGATTGACACCGCTTCGTGTCGGGAGAGGCGCACCATCCTGTTCCGGCGATGTGCTGCGCCGGTTGCAATGCGCGGCTGCTCCGTCGCGGAGCCACGCACTTCAAAGGTTGCGCCTGTCAGAACCTGACGTCGATCCTGCCCTTGAGGGCATGATCGCGGGCCTTGTCGCTGATCGCGGCGCTGTAGCTGACGCCGAGCGTGGTGGTCGCGGTTGCGCGCCAGGCGAGGCCGGCCTCGGCCACCAGGGCGTTGCGGGCAAGCGGGGCGGCGTAAGTCTGAAACGGCGTTGCTGCGCCGAGGAAGGCGAGCTTGGCTGCGGGCGTCGTGTCGCCAAAGGCATGGCGCCAGCCGAGCATGCCGCGGGCCAGCAGCGGCGTCGCGCCGAGCTGCAT
>NZ_JBFUIY010000035.1:0-62762 GCF_056401655.1 Allobosea sp. P4_E12
CGGCTATACAGTGCCTGCTGGTGCATCGAGACCAAAAATTCTCCGTGCGCATCGATGGAGGCCCCGATGAACTTGTTTCGGGACTGCTGGTGATGAAGGGCCGGTTCTACGCAGGGCCCTTCATTATAAGCGAAAATGCCACGCCAAAGGCATCAGGTTTCATTGTCGCGCTTCAACGTGAAGGAAGCCGTTTCGCGCAGTTGAAGTCCGCATTCTGTATCGCCACAAATAGGTTTTCGTCGCTTTCGTTCATTGAAATGAGACGCGCCGACCATGTCTCCATTCGTGGTACATCGGATGTACAAATCGATGGCGATCTGGCGCCGCCGCCCCCGGCGGACATTCGTGCCGCAGGCTCATGTGTCCATGTTCGCGTGGCCCGATCGACAGCAGCGAACAGCATCCGTGTGTCGCGATCAGCTTCTGTGCGTTGATCTTGCGCGGTTTCAGGCCAGGGGCCTCGTTCCTGCCCAGCGATGTCACAGTCCGTAGGGACAACCGATCTGCACAGAGGACCATAGCTCGCGCTTTCAACACGATCGAGGCCCGCCTAGTGCCTTCGCAGTGGCGGGCCAATAATGAAACGCGTCGGGGCTGCCTTGGTTATGGGGGAGTGGGCGAGCGGTGCTCGCGATCAACAAGTCGCCTGAGCTTCCTGGCGCCCTGGCGATAAGAGACCGCCGCGTTGGAGCAGTCAGGGGGGCGTTGGGATTGGTCGACGCCGTATCTGGATTAACGCGCGGAAGCCCGCGAGCATCGGCGTTTCGATGAAGCGAAAAACGACATAGGCCAGCAATACGCTCATGCCGACAGACGCGAGCATGACCGGAATGCTCTGCGCCTGATCGAGCCAGGGCAGCTTGGTGGCTACGATCCGCATTGGCTCGATCACCATCAGGTGGGTCAGGTAGAGCGAATAGGACATGCCGCCGAGCGCAAGCAGGGCCCGATTCCGACAGGCGAGGCCGGATGCTTCGGCCAAGAGTGCGGTCAAGAGAACTGCTGTGACGATGATGAGCGCCACAGCCGCTGGCGGCTCGTGCCACGCCACGCAGATCGTGACGACGCCGCCGGCAACGATCGCGGACACGACCTTCATTGTCCTGCGCAACGGAGGCATCCAGAGCCGCGCGGCAAGCCAAACATAGTAGAGAGCAATGCCGATCACGAAGAAGCCGGTCACCCTCCCCCCATAGGTCGAGCAGACCCGCCCGCATGGGGCAAAATGCTGAACCGCCTGCAAGAGCAGTAGCACAACCGCAGCGATCAGTGGCGCCCACCTCTTGCTTATCGCGAGCGCGACACCAAACAGCACGTAGAAAAACATTTCATAGTTGAGGGTCCAACCGACGCGCAGCACCGGCGGCTTGTCGGCCGGAACGAAGAGAAGGCTCTCGAGCAAGTGCGGCCACGTATAGGGTGTAAAAATGAAGAAAACCGCAGTTGCGATCCAGTAGAGAGGCACCACACGGACAAGGCGTTTGAGCAGGAACCCGGTGCTATCCTGGCGTGTCACATGGGTGATGATGAAACCGCTGATCGCGAAGAAGATGGACACGCCATAGAATTCAGTTGAGATGCCGCGGACGATCTGAAAATCGCTGTGGTAGAAACTCACTCCAAGCGCCGCCAAGCCTCTGAGCAATTGCAGATTGTAGATCATCCCGGCGCAGCCCCCGATGCGCCGAATGACGCGTTGAAATTGTTCCGCGTCGCAGTTTCGACCGCCTATGCAGACACCCTCTTCCTTCATGATGCATGACAACGCGGATCGCAATATCGCGGCCGATCGGGGCACTTGTCAGTGCAGGCCAACGCGACGCTCGGGCTTCGCCGACTCTGGATGCCGCGCGCAGGCGATCGCTGACAGAAGAGCCTCCGTGGCGATGCAGTGCTGATGGGAGGTCGTCCGCAAGAAGCGCGCGACATGGCCAGGGCGCGCCACAAGGCGGGAATACCGGGCTTGAAAGCCTTCCGAAAACGCCAGTGAGCAGGCGTATCGAGAATGAATGGTGCCCCTGGCCGGGATCGAACCAGCACTCCTTGCGGAACTCGATTTTGAGTCGAGCGCGTCTACCAATTCCGCCACAGGGGCCCAAGCATGAGGCCGCCGGTCCTTCGACCGCGGTACATGCCCTCAACGGGCCGGCGGACTATAGCGATGGCGCGCGCGCGGTCAACGGATCGTGAGCAGGCATTGTGCAGAGCTGTGAATGATGGACAGCCTGACGCCATCGGGGCTAGACAGCCTCGATAGCGAAGCCAGCCCGGTGGGTAGGCAACGCTCGCCGGAAGATGGTCTTTGCTCGCTCAGGCGCGCGGAACGGCTATCGCCCGCTCCTGAGGACTGAACAGCCGCATGTCGGCCCTCATCGGGCGGCGCGCACCGGTGCATGAGCATGTTTCGACGCCTCTATGAATGGACCATGGCGCTCGCCGCCAGCCCGCGCGCACCCTATGCGCTGGGTGCCGTCTCCTTCGCGGAAAGTTCCTTCTTCCCGATTCCGCCCGACGTGATGCTGGTGCCGATGGCGCTCGCCAGGCCCCAGAAAGCCTGGTTCTATGCCGGGATCTGCACAGTGACCTCGGTGCTCGGGGGACTGCTCGGTTACGCGATCGGTGCGTTGCTTTATGATTCGCTCGGTCAGTGGATCATCAAGCTCTACGGCCATGGCGACGGGGTCGAGGCCTTTCGGGCGGCCTATGCGCAGTATGGTGCCTGGATCATCCTGCTGAAGGGGCTGACGCCGATTCCCTACAAGCTGGTGACGATCACATCGGGCTTTGCCGGATACGATCTGCTCTGGTTTGTCGTGCTCTCGATCATCACGCGCGGGGCCCGGTTCTATCTTCTGGCCGGGTTGCTCAATCGGTTCGGCGGCCCGATCCGGCGCATTCTCGACGAGCATTTCACCACGGCGATGATCGTCCTGGTCGTTGGGATCGTGGGCGGCTTCTTCGCCTTCAAACATCTGTTCCCGGCGGTATGATGCAATGCCCGGCAGCGATTCCCGGCTCGACATGCTGATGCGCCCGATGCGGTTGATCCTGCTCCTCGGTCTCGGTTCGACGGCCCTGATCGCCGGAGCATGGTGGTCGCAGCTCGTCTGGCATCTCGTGCCCTGCAAGCTCTGCCTCGAGCAGCGCATTCCGCATTACGCCGCCATGGCGCTTGCCGTCGCGGCGCTGGTGGGCGCTCGTTCGCGTGCCTTGCAAATGGCGGTGCTCGCGGGCTTCGCCGTGCTGATGCTCTGGAGCGCCGGGCTCGGCGCCTATCATTCCGGTGTGGAATGGGGCTGGTTCCTCGGGCCGAATGATTGCGGCGGCGGTGCCCCGGCGGCTGCCGCAGGCGTCCAGGATTTCATGAAGCAGCTTCAGACCACGCGTGTGGTGTCCYGTGGCGAAGCAGCGTGGCGGTTTCTCGGATTGTCCCTGGCGGGCTGGAATGCTCTGGCTTCGCTGGGGCTTGCCGCCCTGGCCCTGCTGGGCCTGATCAAGGCCTCGAAACAAGGCGGATAATCCGCACCGAGCATCTCAGGGTTCGAGTTCGGAATCCCAGTAGAGATAGTCGAGCCAGCTTTCGTGCAGGTAGTTCGGCGGGAAGAGCTTGCCGTTGCGGTGCAGGTCGTTGACCGTCGGCGCGAAGGGCCTTTGCAGAGGCAACATGCCGACGACGGTCGGCATCTTGTCGCCCTTGCGCAGATTGCAGGGCGAGCAGGCCGCGACCACATTGTCCCAGGTCGTCAGGCCGCCCTTCGAGCGCGGCACGACATGGTCGAAGGTGAGTTCGTCGCGCGTGCCGCAGTACTGGCAGGAGAAGCGGTCGCGCAGGAAGACGTTGAAGCGGGTGAAGGCGGGGGTGCGGGACGGCTTGATATAGGTCTTCAGCGAGACGACCGACGGGAGCTTCATGTTGAAGCTCGGGCTGTGCACGATCGTGTCGTATTCCGAGACGATGTTCACCCGGTCCATGAAGACTGCCTTGATGGCGTCCTGCCAGCTCCAGAGCGAGAGAGGGTAGTAGCTCAGCGGCCGAAAATCGGCATTGAGCACCAGAGCCGGACAGCCATCCGGAGAGGCCATCGGATGCATCACATGCGCCGTCAAACCCGTCGCACCTCCGCTGATCGAAGCAGGACGAATCCTGCTCACAGCTCAATGTACGCGCGAGACGACAGGAATGTGAAGATGCCGCAGTGCGAAGTTGATGTGCGTCATAGTGGCCGGCCTTGAGCCGGCCGACGCCATCCATTCCGAATTCTGGGGCGATACCCGGCTTAATGCCCGGGTCGGGATGCCGGTCAGCGGGTAGGGACCGGCTTTTCCCCGCGATAATCGTAGAAACCGCGCTTGGTCTTGCGGCCGAGCCAGCCGGCTTCGACATATTTTACCAGCAGCGGGCAGGGGCGATATTTCGAATCCGCCAAGCCATCATGGAGCACCTGCATCACGGAGAGGCAGGTATCGAGGCCGATAAAGTCGGCAAGCTGGAGCGGACCCATCGGATGATTGGCGCCGAGCTTCATGGCGGTGTCGATCGCCTCGACCGAGCCGACGCCCTCATAGAGCGTATAGACCGCCTCGTTGATCATCGGCAGCAGGATGCGGTTGACGATGAAGGCCGGGAAATCCTCCGAGACCGTCACCGTCTTGTGCAGCTTGCTGATAAAGCTGCGGGCCGCCTCGAAGGTATGGTCGTCGGTGGCGATGCCGCGAATCAGCTCGACGAGCTGCATCAGCGGCACGGGGTTCATGAAATGGATGCCGATGAAGCGCTCCGGCCGGTCGGTCGCCGCGGCAAGCCGGGTGATCGAGATCGACGAGGTGTTGGACGCAAGCATCGTCTCCGGCTTGATATGCGGGCAGACGGCTGTGAAGATCTTGCGCTTGACCTCCTCGCTTTCGGTCGCGGCCTCGATGATCAGGTCGCAGTCGCCAAGCCCTTCCAGGGTCGGCGTCGCGACGATCTTGGCCATGGCTTCGCGCCGTAGCGAGTCATCCATGGCGCCTTTGCTGACCTGACGCGCCATATTGCCGTCGATCGTCGCCAGAGCGGCCTTGATGCGGTCCTCGGCGAGGTCGTGCAGCCGGATGTCGAAGCCAGCGACGGCCGCGACATGGGCAATGCCGTTGCCCATCTGCCCCGCGCCAATGATGCCGATCGTCTTGATCGCCTGGTCCGACATGTCCTGATCCATCTTTCGTCTGATCGCCTTCATCGTGAAAGCGACGCGGGCCGCCCAGAGCAAGCGGCCCGGATATCACATTCGTGCCGCTGGCGTCAGCGGCCGATCGRTCAGCGCCCGATCTTGGCGAGTTCGGCCGCAAGCTCGGGCATGATGGTGAAGAGGTCACCGACGAGGCCGTAATCGGCGATCTGGAAGATCGGGGCTTCCTCGTCCTTGTTGATGGCGACGATGACCTTCGAATCCTTCATGCCGGCGAGATGCTGGATCGCGCCCGAGATGCCGACGGCGATATAGAGGTCGGGCGCCACGACCTTGCCGGTCTGGCCGACCTGCCAGTCATTCGGGGCATAGCCGGCATCCACCGCGGCGCGCGAGGCGCCCATGGCGGCTCCGAGCTTGTCGGCGACGGGTTCGATCACCTTGCCGAAATTCTCGGCCGAGGCGAGCGCGCGGCCGCCCGAGATGATGATCTTGGCCGACGCGAGCTCCGGACGATCGGACTTGGCGACTTCCTCGCCCTTGAAGCTCGAGGTGCCGGCGTGCTCGGCAGCGGCAACCGCTTCGATCGGCGCGGTCGCGCTGCCGTCGCCGGTCGCCGCGAAGGACGCGCCGCGCACGGTGAGCACCTTCTTGGCCTCGCTGCTCTGCACGGTCTGGATCGCGTTGCCAGCATAGATCGGACGTTCGAAGGTGTCGGGCGAGACGACCTTGGTGATTTCCGAGATCTGCATCACATCGAGCAGGGCAGCGACGCGCGGCATCACATTCTTGCCGGTCGTGGTGCCCGGCGCGACGATCGCGTCGTAGGGGCCGGCCAGCGAGACGATGAGGGCAGACAGCGGTTCGGCAAGCCGGTGCTCGTAGGCAGCATCGTCGGCCAGCAGCACTTTCTCGACGCCGTCGAGCTTGGCTGCGGCCTCGGCAACCGCCTTGCAGCCCGTGCCGGCGACCAGGATATGCACAGGCGCGCCGAGCGCCTTGGCGGCGGTCAGGGCCTTGCGGGTGGCCTCGTTGAGGCTCTTGTTGTCGTGCTTGGCGAGAAGCAGCGTCGTCATGATTCAGATAACTCCTGCTTCATTCTTCAGCTTGGAAACCAGCTCGGCGACCGAGCCGACCTTGACGCCGGCCGATCGGCTTGGCGGTTCGGTGGTCTTCAGGACCTTGAGGCGCGGCGCGATGTCGACGCCGAGCGCTTCGGCGGTGGTCTCATCAAGCGGCTTCTTCTTGGCCTTCATGATGTTGGGCAGCGAGGCGTAGCGCGGCTCGTTCAGTCGCAGATCGGTGGTCACGATCGCCGGCAGCTTGAGCCCCACGGTCTGCAGGCCGCCATCGACCTCGCGGGTGACATCGACCGAGCCATCGCCGATCATCACCTTGGAGGCGAAGGTGCCCTGCGGCCAGCCGAGCAGGGCGGCCAGCATCTGGCCGGTCTGGTTGCAGTCGTCGTCGATCGCCTGCTTGCCGAGAATGACGAGCTGAGGGCTTTCCTGCTCGACGATCTTATTCAGGAGCTTGGCGACGGCGAGCGGCTCGATCGTGCCCTCGGCCTTCACCAGGATGCCGCGATCGGCACCCATGGCGAGACCCGTGCGGATGGTTTCCGCGGCCTGCGCCGGGCCGATCGAGACGACGATGACCTCGGTCGCCTTGCCGGCTTCCTTCAGCCGCAACGCTTCCTCAACGGCGATCTCATCGAACGGATTCATCGACATCTTGACATTGGCAAGCTCGACGCCGGAGCCGTCCGCCTTCACGCGGATCTTCACATTGTAGTCGACAACCCGCTTGACGGGCACAAGGATCTTCATCGTCGCTTCACCGTTCGGGAGAGATACGATCGAGGCCGCGCCGCGCGACGCGGCAGGATGACGGCATCGTGGCTCTCGGCTGGAATGCCGGGGGACCGTAGCGATGGCTGTTTAGGCTTGTCAACGCCGCCAAAGTCGCGGGCGTCACCCTCTTGCAGCGCGCCCGAACAGCCCAACGCCGCGATGGATGAAGATCGGGGTCAGCGCCGCGCCGGTCGCAAGCCCGCCCAGATGCGCCCACCAGCCGACATTGCCCTGTGGGTCGACGAAGGCTGACATGAACTGGAAGAGGATCCAGGCGCCGAGCGCGTACATCGCCGGGACGTGCAGCGGGATCCATTTGAAGGCGAGGCCCCAGATCCGGACCTGCGGATAGAGCATCAGATAGGAGGCGATAACGCCCGAGATCGCGCCCGATGCGCCGATCAGCGGCTGCTCCGACCCAGGATTCATGACGGCATGCGCCAGCGACCCGGCCAGGCCGCAAAGAAAGAAGAAGGCCAGAAAGCGGAAATGGCCCATCGCGTCCTCGACATTGTCGCCGAAGACCCAGAGGAACAGCATGTTGCCGACGAGATGGGCGAAGCTCGCATGCAGCAGCACATTGCTGAACAGCGTCAGCCAGGCCGGAGCCTGCATGATCTCGATGGGCAGTTGCGCGGTGCCGAAGAAGACGGAGGGGATCAGGCCGAAGCCGGCCATGACGGCGATCTCTCCCGGCGGTTCGTGCAGGATCCAGATCGCGAGATGGATGCCGATGCAGGCACTGATCAGGGCATAGGTCACATAGGGCGCGCGCATGAAGCGCAGCGGAACGCCGTCATGCAGCGGTACGAACATGTCCGGCTCTAGCGGTTCTGCCCGGGAACCCAGAGCACATCGCCCCCGGCCCTGGCATTGAGGAAACGGGAGGCAACGAAGAGGAAGTCCGAAAGCCGGTTGATGTATTTCAGCGCCGGCGCGGAGACGTGCTCCCCCTCGGTCTGGGCGAGCTCGACCATCAGGCGTTCGGCCCTCCGGCTGACCGTGCGGGCGAGGTGAAGATAGGCGGCTGCCGGTGTTCCGCCGGGCAGGACGAAGGAGCGCAACGGGGCGAGCGCCGCGTTCAGCTGATCGATTTCCGCTTCGAGGCGGTCGACCTGGGCCTGGACGATGCGCAGCGGCTCATAGGCGAGCGTCTCGCCGGTGTCGGGCGTCGAGAGATCGGCTCCGAGGTCGAAAAGATCGTTGGCGATCCGTCCGAGCATGGCATCGACCTCGCCATCCTCGGTTGCTGCATGCAGCCGTGCCAGTCCGACGCAGGCATTGGTCTCGTCGACGGTGCCATAGGCTGCGACGCGCAAGTCGTATTTCGGCCGGCGTGGGCCGGTTGCGAGCCCGGTCGTGCCGTTATCCCCAGTGCGCGTATAGATGCGATTCAGCTTGACCATGACGCGTTATAGCGCGTCGCGTCCGCAACGAAAGGCTTGGAGCACCACAGCCTCCACCCTGCCGAGATGCTTTCGATCATCGGACCGAAACTCTTATCCGGTCAGGCGATCCAACTTTCTGTGTCCGCGTCAGCATTCCCGAAAGCCGCAATCCGCTCTTCGGGCCGATGCTCCAGCGAAGGGTCAGAAGGTGTAGCCGAGCTTGGCGCCGAAATTGGCCGGGCCGCGTGGCTTGTCCTTGTCGGAGCAGCCGGTGGTGCCGAATTGTTCGAGCGTCGCGATCAGACTCCAGCGATCGCTGAGGCGAACACCGAGCGCCGCAGCACCGCGCGTGCCGGTATCGCAGCCGACGACGAGTCGGTTCTCCGGGACGACCGCACCGGTCTTGCCGTCATTGACGGCGGCGCCGAAGCTGGCTTCGACGAAGACATTCTTCGAGAGATCGACGGTCCAGGTCGCGCCCGCATAGGCATAGCGCGTGCCATTGAAATTGATGCTGGAGCCAAGATGGAAGCGCGGCACGAAGGCCGAGGCGATGCGGTCATTAAGCGGGATGACGCGCGGCGTCACCACCTCGCCATTGAAGTTCAGCAGTCCGCTTTCGCGGCCGCTCGGATTCGCCGGTGCAATGCCGAGGCGCGCTTCCCAGGACGGAACGGGGGTTTCGGTTGCGGGGGCGTAGCTGGAAACTCCGGAAGGCAAGGCCTGCGACTGCGACTGGGCAGGCGAGGCAGCCAGGAAGCCGGCAAGGATCAGCAACGCGACGCGCGGCATGGGCTACAGGTTCTTTTTATCGTTTGAACGGACGTTAGTGAAACGCATAGACTCGTGTCCAGAATGCGGCAAGCGCGGTTGGGACCCCTGGAGGGTTATGCAGAATATCTGATTTATCAACAGCTTACGCACCGTCAGTCAGAGCTGTCGCGTCCGCTGAAAAGTGAGACGGGCTCAGCCTCCGCGCCACCAGAGCACGCCGATGATCACCAGAATCGCGACGAATTGCAGCACCACGCGCAGTCGCATCAGGTTCTGCGATGTGTTGGCGCTACCGCCGCGCAGCATGTTGGCGAGACCCAGCAGCAGCACCAGGGCGACGGCGCCGACTGCGATGGGGACGAGCGATCCGGAAATGGTCATGCGCGAGATTTAGAGTGCCGCCGCGCGCTTGACCAGTGGAAGCGCCACTGAGACCGGCGGCAACATGCCGCTGCGGCCGGCGGCGCCCTCAGCGATAACGCCGCTGCACGATCAGGTGGGCCGCCACGGTCAGCAGGAGCGTCGCCGTCATCAGGATGAAGGAAATCGCACCGCCGAAGGGCCAGTTGTTCTGTTGCGCGAATTGGCCATAGACGAGTGGCCCCATCGTCTGGAACTTCGGGCCTCCGAGCAGAACTGGGGTCGCATAGGCATTCATCGCCAGGATGAAGGTCAGGATCGTGCCAGCGAGAATCCCCGGGAGTGCCAGTGGCCAGAGGACGCGGCGGAACATCGCGACGGGGCCGGCGCCCAGGCTGAACGCTGCCTCCTCGACATTGCGGTTGATACCTTCGATGACGCTCTGCAGGGTCAGCACCATGAAGGGCAGGTTGACCGCGACGATGCCGATGATCACGGCCGTCTCGGTGAACATGATCTCGATCGGCTGATTGATCAGGCCGAGCCCCATCAGGGAGGCGTTGAGCGCGCCTTTGTTGCCAAAAGCGGTCATCCAGCCGGCGGCACGAACCGCGTTGCCGACGAACAGGGGGAGCACGACGGCCATGATCAGCAGGTTCTTGAACCGGCTTTCGGTGCGCGCCAGCACATAGGCCAGGGGGAAGCCCATGATC
Source organism: Allobosea sp. P4_E12 (assembly GCF_056401655.1). NCBI lineage: Bacteria > Pseudomonadati > Pseudomonadota > Alphaproteobacteria > Hyphomicrobiales > Alloboseaceae > Allobosea > Allobosea sp. P4_E12. The sequence continues at coordinate 10,257 of NZ_JBFUIY010000035.1, forward strand.
AGGCAAGCGATGGTGCAGATTACCGCGACGCGCACGGTGCGCATGAGCACGTTGAGATAATAGGTGTCGGTGAAGAACTTGACGTAGTTCTCGATGGTCAGTCCGTCGACCATGAACTGGCCCGGAATGAACTGGTTCAGCGAATAGCGGAACAGGATCGCGACCGGGCCGATCAGCCCGATCGCGACGAAGATGGTCGCCGGCACGACGAGCGCCCCGGCAAGTCCGGTGCGGCCGCCCGCAACAGCTTCGGGGGCAGTCGTGCTCATGGCCGCATCACGCCTTGAAGACCTTGTCCCACCACTCCTTCATCGCCGAATCGTTCTTGGCGAGGAAGCCGTAGTCGAGATCCTTGAGGCGCTTTTCCTCTTCGGGCGTGAAGCCGATGCGCTTCTGCAGGGCGGCCGCGACATTGAGACCGGTCACAGTGCCGTTATAGCCCATATCGACTGCGAAGGCCTCCTGAGGCGCCTTCTCGAGCATGGCGTTCATATAGGCGTAGGCATTCTCCTTGTTCGGAGCATTCTTCGGGATGACGAAACCGGAGACATAGGCCGGGATGCCTTCAACCGGGGAAACCGCCTCGCAGGGAATGCCGGCATCCTGCCACTGGACGACGCGCGCTTTCCAGATCGCGCTGATGCCAACCTCCTCGTTCTTCATCGCCTGGGCGAAGGCCTCGTTCGTCGGGTAGACGCGCGCGCCCGTCTTCTTGACGGCGAGCAGAACCTCCTTCGCCTTGTCGAGGTCGTTCATGCTGGCGCCGTTCGTTGCGGCCATCGAGGCGGCGACCATGATCGACTGATACTGAATGTCGATGAAGCCGATCTTGTTGCCCCATTTCGGGTCGAGCCAATCCTTGAAACCGGTCGGCGCGGGGCTGATCAGCTTGGGATTGTAGATGACGACGTTGCCGGAATAGATGTGCCCGATGCCATAGGGGTACTTCATCGTCGGCAGCAGGTTCTTGGCGTTCGGGATCTTGGAGAAGTCGAGCTGCTCCACGACGCCGGCCTCGTTCATCTCGTACATGTTGGCGGCCGAGAGCCCGTGGATGTCGACCGTGCCGCGCGGCAGGCGACGCTCGGCGACCATCTTGGCGCGGCGTGGGGCGTCGCCGGCCTGGTCCTGCAGGACCTCGATGCCCTTGGGCTTGAGGATCGGGTCCTCGATGTTCTTGGTGAGGAGGCGGGCATAGTCGCCGCCCCAGGTTCCGACCACGACCTTGCCGCCTGACTGGGCCAAGGCCGGACCGCCCAGCGCCGCGGCGCTTGCTCCCGCCGCGAGACCTTGCAGGACATGGCGCCTGTTGATCGAGTTCATATGAGTTCTCCCCTGTTGGACGCCTGTCGAGCTAGAGACCGTGATCGAGCCATGTTCGGACGGAGAGCCGCAATGCGCCTTTCCCGATCATGGCCTTACGGCTCGCGCGGATAGACGAGCCCGGCGTCTTCGGCCCAGCCTATCGTGATAGTGTCGCCCGGCTTCGGCTCGATGCTGCCTTGGCGGTTCGGGAGCTGCAGCAGCATCCGGTCGTGCTCAGAGAGACGGACATCGATATCGAGCAGCGCGCCGAGATAGGAGACGTGCTCGACACGGGCCTCGAAGCGATTGACGCACGCTCCGGCCTCGGCTGCCACCGAGATGCGCTCTGGTCGAAGCGCGAGTGTCGCCGCTCCCGTGCCACTCGCCGCGCCGACAGTGATGTCGAGCCCGCCGAGGCTGCGGAAGCGGCCAGGCGTTGTGGTTTCCCCGTCGAGGAAGGCGCTGCGGCCAATGAAGCCCGCGACGAAGCGGTCCGCCGGCTTCTCGTAGAGTTCGCGCTGGTTGCCGATCTGCCGGACCTTGCCCTTCTCCATCACCACCAGCCGGTCAGCCATGGTGAGCGCCTCCTCCTGGTCGTGAGTGACCATGATCGTGGTGAGGCCGAGCTTGCGCTGCAGGTCGCGGATCTCGACCCGGACCTCCTGCCGGAGTTTCGCGTCGAGATTGGAGAGAGGCTCGTCGAGCAGCAGCACGTCGGGTTGCATCGCAAGCGCGCGGGCGAGCGCCACTCGCTGCTGCTGCCCCCCCGAGAGCTGGCGCGGGTAACGCTCGTCGAAGCCTGAAAGCTGCACGAGACGGAGCGCCTCCGCGACGCGCGGGGCGCGGTCGGCGGGAGGGACCTTGCGCATCTCGAGGCTGAAGGCGACGTTCTCGGCGACGGTCAGATGGGGGAACAATGCGTAGCTCTGGAAGACCAGGCCGCAATTGCGCTTCCAGGGCGGCAGCACGGTGACGTCGCGCTCGCCGATGGTGATCGTGCCGGCGCTCGGCGGCACAAAACCGGCGACCATGCGCAAGGTCGTGGTCTTGCCGCAGCCGGACGGACCGAGCAGGACCAGGAACTCGCCATCGGCGATGTCGATGGTGACGTCGTCGACGGCGTTGAAGTCGCCATAGACCTTCTGGAGATGGGTGAGCGAGAGCCGTGCCATGGGTCAGACCACCCGGCTCAGCTTGACGTAACGGTCGGTGATGATCATCGCGGTGCCGATCAGAACGATCTGGATGACGGAGGCGGCAGCAACCGTCGGATCGATCTTCCATTCGAGATATTGCAGGATCGCGATCGGCAGGGTCGTGCGGCCCGGTCCGACGAGGAACAGGCTCATTTCGAGATTGCCGAAAGAGGTGACGAAGCCGAACAGGCCGGCTGCCACGATACCCGGCCGGATGCTTGGCAAGGTGACGCGCCAGAAGGTCTTCCAGGGACCGGCGCCCAAATTCTGAGCAGCTTCCTCGATGGTGCGGTCGAAGCCGGCAAGGCTTGCCGTGACCAGCCTGACGACCCAGGGCACGACCACGAGCGTATGGGCCGCGATGAGGCCGCCCGCCGAGCCCAGGACCGGCCAGCCGGTCGCGATCTCGGTTTCGATCTGGAAGACATAGAGTGCGGTGCCGAGCACGATGCCCGGCATCACCAGCGGCAGCAGCAACAGGGTATTCACCAGCGGGCCTAGAGGGATGCGGTGGCGGACGAGCGCTAGGCTCGCCGGGACCCCGAGCGCCAGTCCGATCAAGGTCGCCAGCACGCCGACCTGCAGGCTGAGAATGAAGCCGTCGACAAAGGCCTTCTGCCCGGGAACGGCCGCAAACCATTTCAGGGAGTAGCCTTCGGGCGGGAAGGACGGAATCTCCTGCCGGAAGAAGGCGAGCCAGATCACGAAGACCAGCGGCAGCAGGATGAAGCCTAACGACAGGCCGGCAGCGCCATTCAGCGCGATTCGGCCGAAGCTTGGGCGCTGGGCGGCGCTCAAGCGGCGAATCCAGCCCGGCCATCGGCCAGCCGCGATGACCCCGCCGGGCGTGTTGTGTTGTGGTCGCTCTGCGATTGCCGCCGGCTCGTCACTGCCATGCCCTCCGCCCTTCGATCCGCTCCGACAGCAGGCTGCGGCTCAACTTACAAACAATCAAGCCGGTTTTTGTCGACCCATTGTCGCCGCCCGATTCTCACTGCAGGCGGTTCTTGTGGAAGTTCCCGCCCTTCATGATCGCCGACAGAGCCGCGCCCTGGTTCTGGAAGAGGCCGAGGTCCTTCAACGGGTCACCATCGACCAGGATGATGTCGGCAAAGGCGCCTGCACGCAGCGTGCCAAGCTTGCCCTCCATCCGTAGCAGATGGGCGCCGACGGTCGTCGCGGAGCGAATGATCTCGATCGGCGAGAGAACCTCGCTGCGCAGCAGGAACTCGCGGGATTGATCGACCTGGAGCTGGCCGAGCAGATCGCTGCCATAGGCGACGGGAACCCCGGCGCGCTTGCAGATCTCGAGCGAACGCAGGCCGCCATCGATGACCAGATCGTTCTTGGCCAGCATATCCCCCGTCATGCCGAACTCGGCCGCACGCTCCTTCATCGCGTAATAGGCGACGAGATTGGCGGTGAGCACCATATTGTTCTCCGCCATCAGTTTGGCGGAGGCCTCGTCGATCAGATTGCCGTGCTCGATGGCACGAACGCCACATTGCGCGGCACGGGTGATCGCTTCAGGCGTGTAGGCATGGGCGCAGACATAGCGGCCAAATGCCTTGGCCTCCTCGACGGCCGCCTTCACCTCGTCGACGCTGAACTGCATCGAATCCAGCGGATCATAGGGCGACGCGACTCCGCCCGACATCATGATCTTGATGTGGTCGGCACCGAGCCGCATCTGCTCGCGCACGGACTTCTTCACCGCGGAAACGCCGTCGGAGACGTTCATCGTATAGGCCATGGCGTTGCAGCAATGGCAGCGGGCGCCGAAATCCGTGCGCCGGCGCGGGTCGCTGTGGCCTCCGGTCGGGCCGATCGCCTGGCCGGCGATGAACAGGCGCGGAGCCGGGATATCGCCCTTTTCGACGGCTTCCTTGATGCCCCAATCGGCGCCGCCGGTGTCGCGCACCGAGGTGAAGCCGCGATCGATCATGCCCTTCATCAGCCGGACGGAGCGGGCCGTCATCAGGGTCAGCGGCATGCTTTCCATGGCGCGGATATAGACTTCCGAGAGGAAGACATGGACATGGCTGTCGATCAGGCCGGGCATCAGGGTACGCTCGCCACAATCGATCACATCAGCCTTGGCCGTCTTGATCGGCTTGTCGGAGACCTCGCGGATCGTATCGCCTTCGACCAGCAATTCGTAGCCGCGGCGCAATTCGCCATGGTCGGGCTCGAGCATGGCGAAATTCTTGAACAGCAGCTGCGCCATCGAGAACGATCTCCCATGAAGAGGCGCCGTTGCGGCGCCGTCATTCTCCCTGGCTGATATATTGCGAAGTTTCCGCAGCCTTGTCAGCCCATTTTCTCAAGCGAATTCGGGCGCTCTTCACAGCCGTGGAGCACGGCCCGTGCGAGGCTCAGCTGACCGCCGCGCTGTTCTGGGCCAGCGCCCGGCCGCGGATCGGCATCGAGAGATCGTCGGCAAGCGCGCGGTTGATGGCGGGCAGGCCGTCGAGCAGGCTCGGGACGAAGGCCTGAGACGGCGGCATGCGCTTGGGCAGGGCGTGAAGGGCGGCAGCCATGATCGCCGGATCGCGCGTAGCCTGACCATCCTGAAGCGGATCGTGCAGCATGGTGGCGAGCTTAAGGCTGTCGGCGCGTTCGGCGCGGATGCTCTGCTCCCGCCGTGGCCGGACGCGCGGCACGATCAGCGCCGGCTTGTCGAAGGAGAGGATCTCGCAAAAGGTGTTGTAGCCGCCCATGGCGACCACGCAGTGAGCGCGATTCATCAGGAGTTCGAGGCGCGGCTCGAAACCGAGGCCTTCGAGCTTCGGGATGCGAGCGATCCGCTCGGCGAAATCCTTGCGCTTCTCGCGCGACATGAACGGGCCGAACACGATCAGCGCCGGCAGCTCGATCGTCGGGTCGGATTCGTAGGCCGAAATCACCCAGTCGGTCAGGCCCATGCCGTCCCCGCCGCCGCCGGGGGTGACCAGGATGAAAGGGCCCTTGGTGATCTTCGGGTGACGGGTCGGCGGCATCGGGCTTGGCACGGCGCGCTTGAGATAGCCAGTATAGCGGATCTTGTCGGCGAAGAGATGCTGGTCGGGCAGGCCCTGAAGCGGCTGATAGACGCTTTCCAGCCCATAGACGAAGATATCGTCATAGACCGAACCCAGTGCCTCGAGCGCGCCGCTATGTCGCCACTCCTCGAGGACCTTGCTCGGCTCGTCGAGCACGTCGCGCAGACCGAGCACGATGCGGGCACCGCGCCGGCGCAGGATCTCGAGTGAAGACAAGAGTTCGCCGCGCAAGCCCACGGGCTCCTTGTCGACGATCACGACGTCCGGATCGAAGGACAGCACGGTCTGTCTGATCAGGTCGGCGCGCAGGCGCAGCGTGTCGCCGAGATCGAGATTGAGATGATGCGGGGCGTAGCCCCCGTCATCCTGTTTCTCGACGCCGGGAACGCGGACATAGTCGACGCCGTCGCCGAACTGGAAGCTCGAGATCATCGACGAGCCCGAGACGATGATCACTGATATATGAGAATAGCTGGCGACAAGGGAATTGGCGATCGCGCGGCAGCGGCGGATATGGCCGAGCCCGAAGGTGTCGTGGCTGTAGATCAGCACCCTCGGGGCCTGAGGGCTGCGCGGCGCGCGGTCGGCACCGCCGATGTCGATGACGTTATACGGCATAGACGGCTCGCCCTCCGCGAAACGGCCAAACGACCTCGAGCGAGGGCGAACGCACCTAGAATTGTTCGGATTCGGATATAGCGCCACACGCGCGTCCATCCAAGTCCGGCTTGGCCAGGTGGCGGACGCTCACCCAGCGTCGCAGCTTCACTCTAGGCAGTGTTCGAGCCTGAAAACAACTGTCGAAGGCCGACCAACTCCACGGCGGGGTGATGGACCATTGCGCCGAGCAAGGCATCGAGAACGGCCCAGGCCCCGTCATCATGGTCGCGGTGATGCAGCAACAGGCCAAGTGGGCTGTTGCCTATTCCAGCCTCACGTCTTCGTGTGAGTTCCGTGACGATCTCCTCGGCAATGGCGGGGGCCGGGCGACCAATGCGCCCGCCATGCCAGTCGATGATGTCGATCTGGGTGTTGACGACGGAAAACCCGCGGGGAGCCGCGAAGCCGAAATGGCGGAAGCAGGAGAGCCCGCTGAAGCCGAGCTCCGGCAAGCCTGCCGCGATATCCCTGTCGATCCGGTTCCACGGGGGGACGAAGACCGGCAGCAGGGTCGGGCCAAACAGATCCATAAGCCGGCGTCGCCCAGCCGCGATCTCTGCGCCAATGATGTCCCGAGACCGGTGGCTTCCGAACTCCGACTTCTTCTCGCCCTGGGGGGCGTGATTGCGGTGCCAGGTGCCATGCTGGCAGGGCATTAGGAGCGGGGCGCTCCGCAAGCGCTCGCAGAGAGCGGGTTGCGCCAGGAACGGGATGACCGCGAGTAGCACGGGCGCATCGAAATGTTCGGCCAGGGCTGCCAGCCTGTCGAGCTGCGGGCTTGGCGCGATCGCGTCGTCATCGCGAAGCCAGAGCTGAAGGCGCCGGCCCTGCGTGCTCCAGCGGTCGAGTTCGGCGAGAAGCGGAGCCCAGAGCGGGGTGCTCATGGCCCGGTCGATTCCGCGCGCGCGACCCGATATGCGGCGCGAGCCGCCTGCGCCAATGCGAGGCCGTGCGAGATGATCTCGCTCGTCCGGTCGAGCGTCCGTTCCCGCAAGACGAAGTTTCGCGCGGCGCGACCCATATCTTCGCGCCGGTTCGTGTTCTCGATGAGCTCCGCCAACGCTGTTGCCAAAGCCGCGAGGTCGCCATCCTGCACCAGGATCGCGGTCTCTCCATTCCGGACGGTGGCTGCGACGCCGCCACTGTCGAAGGCGACGACCGGGAGACCCGCAGCCTGGGCTTCGAGATAGACCAGGCCATAGGCTTCGCCGATGCCGGGCCACACAAATATGTCATGCTCCGCCAGCGCCGCGCCGACGGCAGGGCGATCCAGCACACCGCGCCATTCGATGCGCTCGCGCGGGAGGGGCGCGAAGGCCACTTCGACCTGATCGCGCACGGGTCCATCGCCAATGATGGTGAGCGTCCAGGGACGATCGATCAGGCGGGCGAGGCTGGCGGCAAGCGCTTGATAGCTTTCGAGCTTAACGCCTGGACGCATCATCGCGACGGTGATCAGGCGCGTGGCTGCGGCACCGGATCGGCGGTGGGGAGTGGAGGGCTCCAACGCGATGAAGGGGGGCAGCTCGAGGAATTGCGTGCGGTCCGAGGAGCGGGCCTCGACGCCACCACGATCACGCTCGGTGAAGCAAAAATGCAGATCGGCAGCGCGGAAGCCGCGCCTTGCGAGTGCGACATGCCGGGCCCATTCCCCTTCGGAGCGCCGGCCGGAATCGCTTGCCTCGGCGACGACATAGGGAATGTCGAGCCGCTTCGTGATCTCGGGCCCCAGGAGGTCGGGGGCTTTGTAATAGCTGTGATAGGTGAACCAGAGCCCCGGCCGGTTGCCATTGGTCTCCCAGGCGGCCAGCAAGGCATCGCGCCGGCCGGCCGCCTCGGCGAGGCGCTGATCCAGGAGCGCGGGCTCCGCGCTGCGCATATAGGAGCGCGCATCCGCGATCGGGGCGACGGCATGGCCGAGCCGTGTCATCGCCTCGACGAGCTGGTGCGCCATGCGCCGGTCACCGGAAATCCTGCCGTCCTCATACGCATTGAGCGGCGTGTGAAATGCGATCCGCACAGGATGTCAGGTCCGCGAGCAGGAGGTGGCGGCGCGCTCAGCGGTAGGGATCGGCCGCATCGCGCAAGCCGTCGCCAAGGAAGTTGAAGGCCAGGATGATCAGGATCACCGGAACGACCGGATAGAGCAACCAGGGATAGAGCGCCACAACATTGACGTTCTGCGCCTCGTTCAGCATCACGCCCCAGCTGGTGATCGGTGGCCTGAGTCCAAGTCCGAGGAAGCTGAGCGCCGTCTCGCCCAGGATCGTTTTCGGCACGGTGATGGTGGCCGAGGCGATGAGATGGCTCATGAAGCCCGGCACGAGGTGCAGGCCGATGATCCGCGCAGGCTTGGCGCCCATCAGCTGGGCGGCGACGACATAGTCTTCCTCGCGCAGCGAGAGCAGTTTCGAGCGGACCGCGCGGGCAAGACCGGTCCAGTCCATCAGGCCGAGAATCATCGTGATGCCGAAATAGACGAGCAGCGGGCTCCAGGATGGCGGCATGATCGAGGCCAGCGCGAGCCAGAGCGGGATATGCGGCAGGGACTGCACGATTTCGATCACGCGCTGGATGAAGAGATCGATCTTGCCGCCGTAATAGCCGGCGATACCGCCGATGATGACGCCGAGGATGAAGCTGACACCGACCCCGAGCAGGCCGATGCTGAGCGAGATGCGGCCGCCATAGATGATGCGCGAGAGCATGTCGCGCCCGAGCCGATCGGTGCCGAGGAGAAACAGCGTGCCGTCCTTGGGAGGGCAGACGAGGTGAAGGTTGCCCGGTACCAGGCGCCAGAAATCGTAGTCGTCGCCCCGGCAGAAGAAGCGGATCAGCTGCGGCCGGCTGCGGTCGACATCGTATTCGCGCTTCAGGTTCTCCATGTTGAGGCGCTGCGTATAGGGATAGACGAAGGGGCCGAGGAAGCGACCTTCGTGGAAGAGATGCACCTCCTGCCGCGGGGCGCGGATGAATTCGGTATTGCGGGTGGTGTAATGGTAGGGCGCCAGGAACTCGGCGAATATCACCGTCAGATACATGAGGATGATGAAGACGCCGGAGATCACCGCGAGCCGATGCTTGCGGAATTTCCACCACATCAACTGCCATTGTGACGCGAGATAGACGCGCTCCTGCTCAGGCGTCATGCGTTCGACGGCGTAGGGTTCGAACGGCGCGGTCGAGGCCGTATGCAGCAGCGGCGCGCCGTCTGGCGGGAGAGCGGGCTTCACTTGGTGGCCGCTCCCTGGAGGCGGATGCGCGGATCGAGGATCGCCAGCGCGATGTCCGAGATCAGCACCCCGATCACGGTGAGGAACGAGAGGAACATCAGGAAGGAACCAGCGAGGTACATGTCCTGCGCCTGCAGGGCGCGGATCAGCAGCGGACCGGTCGTCTGAAGCGAGAGCACGATCGCGACGATCTCCGCGCCGGAGACGATCGAGGGCAGAATGTCGCCGATATCGGAAATGAAGAAATTCAGCGACATGCGCAGCGGATATTTGCGCAACGCCTTGCCGGGCGGCAGCCCCTTCGCGCGGGCGGTGACGTAGTACTGCTTCTGGAGTTCGTCGAGCAGGTTGGCGCGCACGGCGCGGATCATGCCGGCGGTGCCGCCGGCGCCGATGATGATGACGGGAATCCAGAGATGCTCCAGCACCGAGCGGAGCTTTGCCCAGCTCATCGGCTGGTTGAGATATTGTGGATCGACGAGCCCCCCGATCGAGGTGCCGAACCAGACATTGGCGAAATACATGAAGACCAGCGCCAGCAGGAAATGCGGCACGGCAAGCCCGATCAGCCCGAGGAATGTGAGGCCGTAGTCACCCCAGCTGTATTGATGGGTGGCGGAATAGATGCCGATCGGGAAGGCGACGACCCAGGTGAAGATGATGGTGACGAAGGAGACGATCATCGTCAGCAGCAATCGATCCCCGACGATCTCGCTTACCGGGCGCTGATATTCGAAGGAATAGCCCATGTCGCCGCGCATGAGCCCGGTGACCCAGTGGAAATAGCGCTCGATCGGCGGCTTGTCGAAGCCATACTCCGTCTTCAGGAACTCGATGCGGCTGAGGTCGGCCTTTTCGCCCTGGGCCTGCATCTCGGCGGCAAGCGTCTCGAAATAGTCGCCCTCGGGCAGGTTGATGACGGTGAAGATCAACGCGCTGGTTACCAGCAGCGTCGGTATCATCAGCAGGATGCGCTTGAGGATGTATTTCAGCAGCATCGGTCAGCTCTTCACCTGAGCATCGTCGAACCAGAAGGTATCGGGCAGGTAGCGGCCGAAAAAGGCACCCGGCTCGAAGCTGTAAAGGCCCTTTTCGGGAACATTGCGCAGATTGCGCGAGACCACGACCGGCTGGAGCGTGCCATTGACCACGCCGATGGTGAAGAGCTGCTCGGCATTGATCCTCAGCATCGCGCGCCAGATCGTTCTGCGCTCGTCATGGGTCACGCTTACGCGCCAGGCCTGGTAGAGCCTGACCAGTTCCTGCGCTTCGGCCAGGTCAGGCTCTTCGCCTTCGCGGCCGCCGCTTTCCAGGAACTGGCCCCAACGCGGCCAGTTGAACTGCATCGACGACGTTGGGGCGAGCGCATCGGGTTCCATCTCGGCCGCGACCAGCGCGTTATCCATGCCCGCCCAGGCCGACATCACGGTCTGGCCGGCCAGGATGCGGCGGCGAAAGACGTCGCGCTGGGTCGAGCGGGGATAGATCTTGATCCCGACCTCCTGCAGATCCTGTTTGATCAGGTCGAGGATGTCCGTCTCTTCGGTGCTCTCGCCGGCGGTTTCCACGGTAAATTCGAGGCGCTGGCCATTGGGAAGGAGCCGTATGCCGTCCGGGGCACGTTTGGTCAGCCCGATCTCGTCGAGCAGGCGGTTGGCCAGCGCCCGGTCAGCCTGCATCCACATATTGGCGTTGGCGGCGTCATAAAGTGGGCTCTCGGGCAGCGCCGTATTGCCGCTTTCCTTGGCAAGGCCAAAGAAGATCACCTGGTTGATGTCCTTGCGATTGATCGCGACGGAGAGGGCGCGGCGGTAACGGACATCGCGATTGAGATCGCGCCAGATCGGATCGATGGCATTCAGGTTCGGCATCAGCGCAAACCAGGAGCCTTCGGCCCGCTTCCAGAGCCTGACGTCGAAATTCATCCGCTTCGAGGCGTCCTTCAGGAAGGTGTAATTGTCGAAACGGAGATAGCGCGCCTGGAGGTCGCTCTCGCCGGCTGCGGTCTTCGCGGGGATCAGCGAATTCGTGCCAATCGTGATTGTCACTTCGTCGGCATAGGGCAACTGCCGCCCGGCCTGGTCGACGCGGTGGAAATAGGGGTTGCGCTGGAAAGCGAACTGCTCGGCGGGGAGCGATGTCAGATTGCGCCAGGGGTCGAGCGTCGGCAGATCGGGGTTCTCGGGCCTGTACATGCGCGAGAACCGCTCGTGCAGCGAGCCCCAGTCCTTGACGCGCGCCGTCTTGACGCGGGCATAGAGCGTGACCTTGTCGGCGTAGCGCTCGTGGAACTGCTTCAGGTAGCCCGAAGGCATGTAGATATAGGTCGGTTGGGCGTCGGCGAGCGAGGGCAGGAAGACCGGGTTCGGCTTGCTCCAGCTGTAGCGGACCTCGGTCTCGCTCAGCACTTCGAAGACCGGCTTCTCGCCGCCCGCGAGCATCGCCTGGGGCGGCCCGCCAGGTGAGAGGCGCCGGTTATTGGCGAAATCCTCCCACCAGTAGCGGAAATCCTCCGTGGTGAAGGGGCTGCCGTCCGACCAGCGATGCCCCTTGCGCAGCTTCAGCGTGAAGACACGGCCGTCCTTGACGTCGACCGCCTCCAGGATGTCCGGCGCGAGTTCGAGGTTGTCGTCATAGACGAGAAGCCGGGTATAGCTGTAGAGCGTCATCATCCTGATGTCGCGCTGGTCGCCCATCAGCATGCGCATCGTGCCACCATGCCGCCCGGGAACACGGTCGGGGCCGGACACTTCGATCACGCGGGGCTCTTCCGGCAGGCGAAGCGCGATCACCGGCATGGTGCCTGCCGCCACCTTCTCGGCCCAGAATGGGCTGTCGATGAAATCCATCGGGTTGGGTTCGCGTGCGAGCACGCCGCGCGGCAGGCCCTGAACGGCGAGAGCGCCGGCTCCGAGCAAGAGAGCGGCACGGCGTGTGGGATGCTGCCGGCGGGATGTCATCAGACCAACTCCCTGTGGTTTGCTTCCGGACGGGCCAGGACGTAGTGGCCTTCGCCCAGGGATAGCGGCTCGAGGCTGACGCCGGGTTCCGGTCTGAAGGCCGGCGCCCAATGGCTGTAATCGGAGGCGCCGCCGGGTGCGACGAGCTTGAAATCGAGCTTGCGGTCGAGATCGGCGAAGGGCACCGAGCGCAGCAGGGCTTTCGTATAGGGGTGAGCTGGCGAGGCAAAGAGGGCGTGGCGCGGCGCGAGTTCGACGATGTGGCCATTGGCCATGACCGCGATCCGGTCCGCCATGTAGTTCACGACGGCGAGATTGTGCGAGATGAACAGGAAGGTGAGGCCGCGCTCGGCCTGTAGGTCCTTGAGCAGGTTGAGGATCTGCGCCTGCACCGAGACATCGAGCGCCGATACCGGTTCGTCGCAAACGATCAGGTCCGGGTCGAGCGCGAGCGCGCGCGCAATGCCGATGCGCTGACGTTGGCCACCGGAGAAGGAATGCGGGTAACGGCTGAGGAAGCGCGGATCGAGCCCAACGCTCTCCATCAGGCTGCGCACGCGGGCCGTCTGCTCGGCGCCGTCACCGCGCTCGTGAATCACCAGCGGCTCGCGCAGGATGTTCATGACGGTCATGCGCGGCGACAGAGACGAGACCGGGTCCTGGAAGATCATCTGGACTCGCTGACGGAAGCGCCGCAGCTCCTCGCCCTGCAGGGAGAGGACGTCTGTCGGGCCGAAGCCGTCATTGAAGGTCACCGCCCCGGCATCGGGCGTGATCGCGCGCATGATGATCTTGCTGACGGTGGTCTTGCCGCAGCCGCTCTCGCCGACAAGGCCGAGGCATTCGCCCCGCGCGATGTCGAACCCGACATCGTCGACCGCAAGCACCGTAGCCTGGGTGCCCTTGCCGAAGAACCCGCGCGAGCCAGTGGTGTAGGTCTTGCGCAGGTGGCGCACGCTCAGCAATGGCGGCGCATTGGCAGGCCGGGAGATGAGCGGGGCGGCACGCGGCGTTGCCACAGGCTGGGCACGTGCCTCGCGCAATGCGACCAGCCGCTCGCCCTCCTGCATGTCGAAATGCGGCGAGGCTTTCAGCAGCGCTTTGAGATACGGGTGTCGCGGACGTCGGAAGATATCCTCGACAGGACCGCTTTCCATGATCTCGCCGTGATAGATCACCACAACCTCGTCGGCCATGTTGGCAACGACGCCGAGATCATGGGTGATGAGCAGGATCGCCATGCCCATCTCGGCCTGGAGATCTCGCATCAGGTCGAGCACCTGGGCCTGGATGGTGACGTCGAGAGCGGTGGTCGGCTCGTCCGCGATCAGCAGGGCGGGCTGGCAGATCAGGGCCATGGCGAGCATGGCGCGCTGACGCAGACCGCCGGAAAGCTCGAACGGGTAATAGCCGTAGGCGCGCACCGGGTCCTTGAAGCCGACGCGCCGAAGCATCGTCTCGATCTGCCGGCGTGCCGAAGCATCATCGGTCGGGCGATGCAGTTGCAGGGCTTCCTCGATCTGGTTGCCGATGGTGTGCACCGGTGAGAGCGAGGACATCGGCTCCTGGAAGATCATGCCGATACGGCCGCCGCGCAGCGCGCGTATCGCTTCGCCTTCGGCGGTCAGGCCCGCAATGTCGATCACGGTGTTCCGGTCGAGCGGATCGCGAAATAGGATCTCTCCGCCGGTGACGGCGCCCGCGCGGGGCAGGAGCCCCATGATCGCCTGCGAGATCACCGATTTGCCGGATCCGGACTCGCCGACAAGGGCAACTGTCTTCCCCGCGGGGACACGCAGACTGACCCCCTTCACGACATCCCGGGCGAACCCGTGCACCGTGAAGCCGATCCGCAAATCGCTGATCCGCAAGATATCCATGAGCTGCTAACGCCTGAACCCCGCATTCACTCCCGGGTCACCGGGTCCCCTGGCACTAGACGTGGAAAGTTGCGTCTTGCCAATCTCTGTCTTGCACGCGCTCATTCCGGCGGACATTGCCCGTTCCGGATGACATCCGCGCAACGCGGCCCGCGCCGGAAATCGTCGTAACTTACGCTCCACGGGCCTGTGTTGGCGGCGCGGTAAGGTCCGAACTTGAAATACTGCTTCTTTCCGAGGCCTAGGCCGCGATGGCCGATCGGGCCCTTGATCGTGGCGACATGTCGGCCGTTCGCCACGATCTCGACATGGCCGTTGCCCTGCGGGCCGGGGCTCGAGCGAAAAACGAAGTCGATCCAGCCGGCGCGAGCAGGCGGCAGCCCGGCGTGATGGGTCACCTGGATTCCTGGCGCGCAGGCATTGAAATAGGCGGGGTAGTCGGCCCGCGTGCTGCCGGTCTCAAGCGCCACCAGAGCGCGGGTCTGCCGCGCGACACGACGGTTCACGGCCAGGGCCTCTCCGGGGAGGCAGCCGTCTGGGCGTTCTGCACCGCCGATCGGAAAGACCTCGATCATGTCGGTCTCTACGGTGACACCAAGCCGCCCCTGAAACAGCCTGAGCGCCAGAAAGGGCGAATAATCTCCCTCTGCTCCGGGCGTGATCTGGCGCTTCCACTGCGCCATGACATAGCGGGCATCGTCCTGCGGCACGGGATCGTCGAGGCGCATGGCGAAGCCGTGCCAGACCGTCTGATCGTAGCTTGCCAGGACCTCGGGCTTCTCCCAGACCTCGGCCCTTTCGCTGCAATTGCGCGCGCCCTTCGCGCAGAGCGGCTTGACCGACAGGGTGAGCGCGCCCCTGCCATCCAGGGCGCCTTTCTCCTGAAATGTCACCTGTCCGGCGCGCTGTTCGGCATTGTCCTTATAATAGAGCCCGCCTTCGAGGGCGAAGCGCCCGGCATCGAAAGCATCCCTCAGGAGCAGCGAAGATCCGTCCTGTGCCGCAGCCAATGACGGCGGTGTCAGCGCGAGCAGGGCAATCCCTGACATCCCTGCCAACCGCCGTCCGACACCTCTCAGCCGCATCGTCGTTCCTCCGCGCATTGTGATCGAAACATGCGGCCGGGCGCCAAGCAAGCCGTGGGCATGCCGCATTGCGACATTGCGCAAGGGCCGTGACTGACACACATATGACGCGAAACTCAATAAGCGGTGCACCATCCGGTTCGCCAGACAGGACGTCCCTTGGAGACGAACCTCTTTCGTTACATCTGGCAGAAGAGCCGTGGCGAACAGATCGTCGTCCTGCTGATCATCCTTGCCTCAATTCCATTCAACTGGGCCTCGTTCGTCGTGCCGAAGCGCATCGTCAACGATGCGATCCAGGGCGGAGCCTTCAAGGACGGCCAGACCAGCGCGACGCTGATGGACATCACGCTGCATTGGCCGGACATCTTCGGCGGYGGCAGCGTCCACCTGTTCGACGGCTTCCAGGTCGGCCAGCTCGGGCTGCTCTTCGGGCTGAGCTTCTATTTCCTTGTGCTGGTGCTGATCAACGGCGTCTTCAAATACGTGATCAACGTGCGCAAGGGCATCCTCGGCGAGCGGATGCTGAGGCGCATGCGCTACGACCTGTTCAGCCAGCTCATGCGCTTCCAGCCGGAGGATATCAGGGCGGTCAAGCCGGCCGAAGTGGCAAGCATGATCAAGGACGAGGTCGAGCCGATCGGCGGTTTCGTCGGTGATGCCTTCATCCAGCCGGTCTTCCTGCTTAGCCAGGCGTTGACGGCGCTGGTTTTCATCATGGTGCAAAGCGTCTGGCTGGGCTCGATCGCACTGTTCATCGTGATCGCCCAGGCGATCATCATCCCGATCCTGCGGCGGGAGCAGTTACGGCTTGGCCGCGAAAGGCAGATCGCATCGCGCCTGCTCGCGGGGAGGATCGGCGAGATCGTGGATGCCGGTCCGACCATTCAGGGGCATGGCGTCACCAACTATATGCAGTCGGATATTGCCGGGCGTCTCGGCAACCTTTTCGACATCCGCTACGCGCTCTACAAGCGCAAATTCGCGGTCAAGTTCCTCAACAACCTGCTGGCCCAGATCACGCCATTCTTCTTCTACGCAGTCGGGGGCTATTTTGCCCTGCAGGGCCGGCTCGATATCGGCCAGCTCGTTGCCGTGATCGCGGCCTATCGCGATCTGCCGCCGCCGATCAAGGAACTGATCGACTGGGATCAGCAGCGCAACGACGTCACCATCAAGTACGAACAGGTCGTCGGCCAGTTCAACCCTGACGAGACAATGGTGCTCGACGAGGAGGAGGATTGTTCGAACCTGCCCGACAAGGGCGAGATCAGGCTCGACAGCGTCCAGATGCTCGATAACCGCGGCCAGCCGCTGCTGTCGCCCTTGTCGTTTCAGGTGCCCCGTCCCAGCGTCGTTGCCGTCATCGGGCCGCCGGGGGGAGCGCGCGACGTCTTCGGCCGCATCCTCGGCCGCCAGATCATGTCCTATTCGGGACGGGTCCTGATCGACAGGGCCAGCCTCGCGCGATTTTCGGTCGAGAAGGCAAGCCATCTGATCGGTTATGCCGGCCAGGAGGTCGAGATCATCAACGGCACGCTGCGCGACAACATCCTGCTGCCCCTCAGGCGCCGGCGGCCGAGCCTGAAGCCAAACGAACCGATCACGCCGCAAGAGCACAGGCGGCTGATCGAAGCGGTCCGCTCCGGCAATACGCCCTTCTCGTTTGCGGCCGACTGGACCGACTATGAAGGGGTGGGGCTCGCCGACGCCGCCGAGCTTGAAGCGCATATCCAGCGGATTCTGGAGGTCCTTGGCTGCGACGAGGACGTCTACGAGCTCGGACTGGACGGTAAGGTCGTCCTGCCGCTCGACCAGTCGATCATCGACAGGATCACCGAAGCCCGCAAGGTCGTGGCGGCGGAACTGTCCAAGAGCAAGCTCGCCGGACTGGTCGAGACATTCGATCCCAAACGCTACAATGCCAACGCGACCATTGCGGAGAACCTGATCTTCGGGGCGCGCAAGGGGGCGCGTTTCGCCAATGATACCCTGCTGGCGGAGCCCTATGCGCGCGCCCTGATGCAGGCCGAAGCGCTGATCGAGCCGCTCGTCGAAGTGGGTGCGCGCATCGTCTCGACGGTGGTCGAGATCTTCGAGGGACTGCCGGCCGGCCATGCCTTGTTCGAAAGGTATTCCTTTGGCACGAACTTCGACCTCGAGATACTGAAGAGCCTGGCCTCGGTTCTTGCCAAGCACGATATGCGCAGCCCGCTCGATCCGGAAACGGAGCGAAACCTGATGGCGCTCGCGCTCGGCTATATCGAACCGAAGCACCGCCTCAACTTGCTGGACGATGCCCTGCGGCGGCGGATTTTGCGTGCGCGGGCAAGTTTCAAGGCCCATTTGCCGGCGGATGCTGCCAGTTCGGTCGATTTCTATGACCCGGACCGCGTCATGGATGGGGCCAGCATCCGCGACAATCTTCTGTTCGGGCGCATCGGCTTCGGCATCAGCGATGCCGGCCGCAAGGTTGCCGACATCATGCGAACGGCGCTGTCTCGCGCAGGTCTGGACGGCTCGCTCTATCGCGTCGGACTCAACACCGATTGCGGGCTGCGTGGCCGCTATCTGCCGGCCCGGATCCGGCTCGCGATCCCGCTCGCCCAAGCCTTGATCAAGACGCCGCAGATCGCGATTCTCGATCCGAGTGCGCTGCTTGCCACGACAAACAAGGGTGGTGAAATCATCAGCCGCTTGCGCAAGCATTGTACCGGCATGACACTGTTTCTACTTCTTGGTGATGGTAGTCTCGCCAGGGACATTTCGCCGAGGCTCGTGTTCAACGGATCCTTCGGCGTGATTGAAGACGGCGACAGCGATGGCGAGGACGAAACGGAACATCGGGCCGTTTCATCTCCGTTGCGGGTCGCCGAGGGGGTAGAGGTGCGACAATGACGCTCGAAAGCGATATCGCCTGCCTGCGGAGCATACCGCTCTTTCGCAGCCTGCCGGCGCCACGGCTCAAGCTTGTGGCCTTGATGGGTGAACGCCTGCATTTCGAGCCGGGGACCGTCATCATCCGGGAAGGAGAGAGGCCGCAAGGCGTCTACTTCATCCTGGAGGGAGAGGTGGAGCTCCTCCACATGGAGGGTGAACGCCCCGCCAAGCGCTTCCAGTTCGAGACGGGAAGCATCTTCGGCGACGTGCCGATGCTGAGCGACCAGGCCTATCTCGGCGAAGCTGTCGCCAAGACCGAGGTCTGCGCGCTCCGCCTGCCGAAGGATCTGTTCTTCGAACTGCTCGGCACCGTTCCCGATTTCAGCGTTGCGCTGTCACGTGATCTGGCCTCGCGCCTGTACCGACTGGCCAATTACGTCCTGCATAGCGAGAAGGTCCATTGAGGACACGGGAAAACTCATGAGTCTGCCGCAGACCGGCACGAAGCGTTCGCCTGGATTCGATGCCGGCATGAGCCAGGTTTCGTCCTGGAGCCGGGATATCCGCCTGGTGTCAGGGTTCGTCCTGCTCGTCTTCGCGACGACCCATTTCCTCAACCATGCCGTTGGGATCGCCGGTGTTGCGGCGATGGAGCAGGTGCAGGAATGGCGCTACGCTGTCTGGCATTCCTGGCCGGGAACCGTCGCGCTCTATGG
The DNA here is from genome assembly GCF_056401655.1 of Allobosea sp. P4_E12. Lineage (NCBI taxonomy): Bacteria > Pseudomonadati > Pseudomonadota > Alphaproteobacteria > Hyphomicrobiales > Alloboseaceae > Allobosea > Allobosea sp. P4_E12. Next base: position 29,213 of record NZ_JBFUIY010000035.1, read on the forward strand.
CGCTCTGATCGTTCACCCGCTCTTTGCTCTGGTGCGAGTCGCGCAGCGCCGGACCTTCCGCATGCCGGTGCGCGAAATCCTGCAGATCGCGCTGGGCCTCGCCATCCCCCTGCTGCTCGTCGACCATATCGTCAGCACCCGGATCATCGGGCATTATTTCCATATCGACGAGAGCTACCACGCGGTGCTGCGACGGCTCTGGCCCGGGCACGCCTTGGCGCAGTCGCTGCTCCTGCTCCTGGTCTGGACGCATGGCATGATCGGCCTGCACTTCATCCTGCGCAGCCGGGATAGCTATGCGCGGTGGCGCGATCCCTTTCTTCTGGTCGCGATCCTCATTCCGGTTCTTGCCCTGATCGGCTTCTCCGTCGCCGCGCGCGAGGCCGTGCAAATGGCCCTGCCGCCGGAGGCACGCAACGACGCCCGTTCGGCGATGTCCAACTGGCATGAGATGTGGGTGAAGAGTGGCTTCTTCGGGCTCGTCGGCGCCTTCGCGATCTTCGTTGCGTTTCGCGAGTTCCGGGTGCGGACGACCCGTGCGATCACGGTGCGCTTCGTCGGCCATGGCGTGCGCAAGGTCGTGCCCGGCCCGACCGTGCTTGAGCTGTTCCGGCGCTTCAATATTCCGCATGCGGCGCTTTGCGGTGGGCGGGCGCGCTGTGCCACCTGCCGCGTGCTGGTCCTCGATGGTGCGGATGGGCTTCCGGCGCCAGGGCCGAACGAGGCGAAGCTGCTGCGTCGGATTTCGGCGCCGCCGCGTGTCCGCCTCGCCTGCCAGATCCGACCGCGCGACGACCTGCAGGTGCAGTTGTTGCTCGCATCCAAACTGGGATCGGCCATACGAGCCGTCGAACTGGATAGTTCCATCGCCCGGCGCGGCCTGACCGTGATGGTGGCCGATCTGCGCGCTTTCTCGGCGCTGTCGGAGCGTCAACTGCCGCATGAGCTGATCGGATTGCTCAATCGCTTCTTCGACGAGATGGCGCAGGCGATCATCGCTCATGGCGGGCGCATCGATGCTCTCTATGGCGATGGCTTCATGGCGGTGTTCGGCCTGGAAGCCAGCCCGGCCAAGGCGGCACTGGCTTCGATCGCGGCTGCTGGCGACATCGTGCGGGCGGTCGACGCCCTGAATCGTGAGTTCAGCGCGGCCCTGCCGCTGCCGCTGCGGATCGGCATCGGCATCCATACCGGCCAGGCTGTCGTCGGCGCGGTCGAGAATGACAGCCTCGGCCGGCATGAGATCACGGTCGGCGAGACGGTGGCGATCGCGAGCCAGTTCGAGGCCGCGACACGGCGTGTTCTCGCCGATATCGTGGTTTCGGAGACGACTGTTGCAGTGACCGGCCGGAGCTTTGCCGAAGCCGTTCCGCTGAAGGTGATGATCAAGGGCCGGGATGCGCCGATGGCGGCCTATGGCTTCGCCAGGACGCCACGCATCGACGCTGCGGATGAGGCTGACGCGGTGGACGCCAGCGCAGTGGCGACGCAAGGCGCGACGCAGGATGCTGGCAATGGCGAGCAGCGGGCTCCCACCGAGACGCCCACCCCCGCGAATCCGGCTGGACGGCGCCCCAAGACGCAGGCTGACCAGAAGCCCGAAAATCAGGACGTCTGAGGCTCAGGGCGGGCCATAGACCAGGAAGCGGCGGCGGTCGTATCCGGCGCTGCGCAATGCCGGATCGTCGATCGTCATGGCGAGATCGATCAGCGGCGGAGCCGGCCGCGTCGCCGTGATCGCGCCGATCTGGCCGCAGGCGCGTTCCAGATCGAGCGCGTAGTCGATCACAAGGGTCTCGGCTGCTTCCGCAAGGGCGAGCAGTTCGGGCGGGGTCGCCGCGGTTCCCCCGAAGGGCTTGAGCGACAGGCCGAGCAGCACCAATGCATAGGGCTTCGGCGGGGCAAGCGCGATGGCCTGAAGCTTGGCGGCCCGATGCAGGACCGTGCAGGGCTTTCCGTTCAGTATATCTGCTTTGAAAGCCGGTATTTTCGGGTCGATCACCGTCACCGATTGCGGGGAATGGGTGAGAAAGCCGGTGATCGGCAGCCCGGCGCCCCCGATCTCCACGATATGCGGGCAGTGCCGCACCGCGTGCGCGGCGAGCACCTGTCTCAAGCAGGCGCCGGGGCCGGCGAGATGGGGCAACAAGGTTCCCGAAGGGGCCATTGCGCCGTCATTCTCGTGACTGGCCTTTATATCCGGGCTTGCATATGGTCCGGCCGAATTCATCCCATCCCTTCGCGATATGGCATGACCACGGACACGCCTTCGGACGCCTTCTACGACATTCTGCGCGGTGTCGCAGCCCTGACCGGAAACAGGGTCGTGGCCGATCTCGCGCGGCTGATCGGCCAGGGGATGCCGCCGGAACTCTGGATCGCCTTCAACCACAAGCAGATCGCGTCCAAGCGCTGGCTGGTCGATGCGCTGGCCGAGACTTTGCCGCGACCGGAGGGGCCGGTCTGGGTGCTCGGGGCGTGGTATGGCGTGCTCGGCGCTTTGTTGCTGGATGATCCGCGGCTCGACCTCGGCAGGGTGGTCAGCCTCGACCGCGATCCCGCGTGTGCGGAGATCGCCGAACGCCTGAATCGCCGCCATGTCGCGGAAGAGCGCTTCGGCGCTGTCACTGCCGATATGATGCAGCTTGATTTCACGAGGGAGCCCGAGCGGCCCGGCCTGGTGATCAACACGAGCTGCGAGCATCTGGCCGATGTGCCCGGCTGGGTCGCATCGCTGCCGCCCGGTCTGCCGGTGCTGTTGCAGTCGAACGATTATTATCGCGAGCCGGACCACAAAAGCTGCGTCGCCAGTCTTGAAGCGTTCAAGGAGCAGGTCGGACTGTCCGAGATCCATTTTTCCGGCGCGCTGCCGGGCAGGAACTATACGCGCTTCATGCTGATCGGCCGGCGATGAGCGAGGTGAAGGAGCCGCGGATCGCGATTGCGATGAAGGGCTATCCGCGCCTGTCGGAGACGTTCATCGCACAGGAATTGCTGGGCCTGCAGCAGCGCGCACTGCCTTTTTCGATCTGGTCGCTGCGTCAGCCGACGGATGGCGCACGCCACCTCATGCACAAGCAGATCACGGCGCCCGTGACATACCTGCCGGAGTATCTGCACGAGGAGCCGGGGCGTGTGCTGCGCGGCATCGGGCGGGCTCTGTTCCGGCCAGGATTCCTTCGGCTCCTGCCGGTTTTCCTGCGCGATCTTGCCCGCGATCCGACGCGTAACAGGGTACGCCGCTTCGGCCAGGCCTGCGTGATGGCGCGGGAACTCCCGGGGAGTATCGACCATCTGCACGTTCACTATCTGCACACGCCGGCCTCGGTGATCCGATACGCGGCGCTGCTGCGTGGCTTGAGCTGGTCATTTTCGGCCCATGCCAAGGATATCTGGACGACACCGAACTGGGAGAAGCGCGAAAAGATCGCCGACGCAGCCTGGGGCGTCACCTGCACTCGTGATGGACATGCGGAGCTGACGCGGCTTGCGGATCGCACCGACAAGGTCGCTCTGCTCTATCATGGGCTCGACCTGGCGCGGTTTCCCGCGCCTCCGGTCGCGCGGATCATGCGCGATGGTCGCGACCCTGCCGATCCGGTTCGTTTCATCACCATTGGTCGGGCGGTGGAGAAGAAGGGCTTCGACGATCTGCTCGCAGCTCTGGCGGCGCTGCCGGCAGAGCTTCACTGGCGGCTGACCCATATCGGCGGCGGCGAAAGGCTCGCTGCGCTGAAGGCGTTGTCCGCGAATCTCGGACTGGCGGAGCGGGTCATCTGGTCGGGGCCTAAGGCTCAGCAGGACGTGATTGCGGCCCTGCGCGATGCGGATCTCTTCGTATTGCCCTCGAAGCAGGCGGGCGATGGCGATCGCGATGGCCTGCCCAATGTCGTGATGGAGGCCGCAAGCCAAGCCCTGCCGATCGTTGCGACCGATTTCGCGGGCATTCCCGAATTCGTACGCGAAGGCGTCGAAGGTGTGCTCGTGGCGCCGGGCGATCGGGAGGCACTGGCGCGGCAATTGGCCGATCTCGCGTCGTCCCCGACACGGCGCGTCGCCCTTGGGGAGGCCGCCTTCCAGAGATTGGCGCAGGCGTTTTCGGCAGCGGCGGGACTCGACCGGGTCCAGGCGATGCTGTTGGACGCAGCGAACCGGCGGCGATCATGACGCCCCGCGTCCTGATCGCCGTCACGCACCTCCTCGGCAGCGGCCATCTTGTCAGGGCCGCTCATCTTGCGCGTGCCCTTGGGGCCGCCGGATTCGAAACCGTGCTGGTCAGCGGCGGGGCCGCGCCGCGATCCGTCCCGGACGGTTCGTTCACCTTTGCCCAGTTGCCGCCGGTCAAGGTCGAGGGTGTTGACTTCCGGAACCTGCTCGACCCGGAAGGGAGACCGGTTTCGCAGGACTATCGCGCCTTGCGCCGGAAGACGCTCTGCGATCTCACGGCGCAGCACCGGCCCGATGTCGTCATTACCGAGCATTTTCCGTTCGGACGCCGACAATTGGGCGATGAGTTTCTGGGCCTCATCGGCGTGGCGGCGGCGGCCAATCCACGGGCGCTGGTCCTGTCCTCGGTGCGCGATGTCCTGGTGACGCCGCGCGCCGATCGCATCCGTGAGGCCGAAGCGCGCATCGCGGCAGATTTCGACGCGGTCCTCGTCCATGGCGACAGAGCCTTCCTGCCGCTGGAGCGGTCCTGGCCGGTTGCACCAGAGCTGGCGCGAAAGCTGCGCTATACCGGTTACCTGACCGGCCCCGAGGAGTGCGCCGCTCCCTTGGAGCCTGGCGAGATCGTGGTGTCCGGAGGCGGTTCGGCTGCTGGCTTGCCTCTGTTCGAGCTCGCCATCGCGACCGCGACCTTGATGGGCAATCGCAGGCGCTGGCGTATCCTTGGCGGTCAGGGCATCGGCGCAGAGGAATTCGCCGACCTGGAGGGCAAGGCGCCGGCGCATGTCCGCGTCGAACGTGCGAGACCGGATTTCCCCGGGCTGCTTGCAGGCTGTGCGCTTTCGATCAGCCAGGCCGGCTACAACACGGTGCTAGACCTGGTCCGCGCCGGGCGGCCGGCGATCGTGGTGCCCTTCGATGCCGGAAACGAGACCGAGCAGGCGATCCGCGCCGAGGCGATGGAGAATGCAGGCCTCGCACGTTGTCTGCGCCTGACCGGACCTGATTCGCTGACACCGAACAGGTTGGAGAAAGCGGTGACGGAGATGCTGGGGGCAGATGCGCCCCCACCGCTCACGATCGACAGGGCAGGGGCCGAAACCTCCGTCGCGATCATTGCGAAGCTGCTGGCCGAACGCGCCTGAACGCTCGGCATGTCTTTTGCGACATGCCTCCTGCGTATTGCCGTTGCGGCGGTTTGCGAATTGCCGCTCCGACGCTTTCGCACTAATTAGGTTTCGTACGCCTCCCCTTTCGGTCGGCAGTGGGACAACCGGTGGTTCGCCCGGCACTGTTCTGCGCCCGGAGACAAGACAATGACGACGACGATTGCCCAGGGCCTTCCCGATATGAAGCTGTCGGTGCGCCAGACTTTTGGGATCGACTCCGATCTCGAAGTGCCGGCCTACTCGCAGGCCGACGCCCATGTGCCCGATCTCGACGTCGACTACCGATTTGACCGTGACACCACGATCGCGATTCTCGCGGGCTTCGCGCATAATCGACGCGTCATGATCTCGGGCTATCACGGCACAGGCAAATCGACCCATATCGAACAGGTCGCGGCCCGCCTGAACTGGCCTTGCGTGCGCGTCAACCTCGACAGCCACGTCTCGCGCCTCGATCTCGTCGGCAAGGACGCGATCGTGCTGAAGGAAGGCAAGCAGATCACCGAGTTCCAGGACGGCATCCTGCCCTGGGCGCTGCAGAACAACATCGCGCTCGTCTTCGACGAGTACGACGCCGGTCGCCCGGACGTTATGTTCGTGATCCAGCGCGTGCTCGAGCAGTCCGGCAAGCTGACGCTGCTCGATCAGAAGCGCGTCATCCGTCCTCACCCTGCCTTCCGCATGTTCGCCACGGCGAACACGGTCGGCCTCGGCGACACGTCGGGCCTCTATCACGGCACCCAGCAGATCAACCAGGGCCAGATGGACCGCTGGTCGATCGTGACGACGCTGAACTACTTGCCGCACGACAACGAAGTCGCGATCGTGCTCGCCAAGTCGAAGCATTATCAGGCCTCGCCCGAGGGCAAGGACATCGTCAACAAGATGGTCCGCGTCGCCGACCTGACGCGCAACGCCTTCATGAACGGCGATCTCTCGACCGTCATGAGCCCGCGCACGGTCATCACCTGGGCCGAGAATGCCGCGATCTTCGGCGATATCGGCTTCGCTTTCCGGGTGACGTTCCTGAACAAGTGCGACGAGATGGAGCGCACGCTCGTGGCGGAGTTCTTCCAGCGCTCCTTCGGCAAGGAATTGCCGGAGAGCGCGGTCAACGTCGTTCTGAGCTGAGGGGAAACGGGTCATGGCGAGCGCGCGCTATCAAGGGAGCTGCCATTGCGGGCGGGTCGGGTTCACGGTCGAGGCCAGCCTCGAGCGGACGATCACCTGCAACTGTTCCTATTGCCAGCGTCGCGGCTCGATCCTGACCTTTTCGCCGGCGACGGCCTTCACCCTTGAAAAGGGGGAGGATGCGCTGACCGAATACCGTTTCCACACGCAGAAGATCCAGCACCTGTTCTGCGAAACCTGCGGCATCGAATCCTTCGCTCGCGGCTCGATGCCGGACGGCACGCCGATGGTCGCGGTGAATGTACGCTGCCTCGAGGGTGTCGAGCCCGCCGAACTCGATTCGACGATGTTCGACGGGCGCTCGCGCTAGCATCAAGTCAAAGGACGGCTCCGCCTTGTCCATCTCCAATCGTAAGCCGGGTCAGCCCAAGGAAGCACCAGCCGAGCCGCTGAAGCGCGCCATTTCCGGTGCGATGAAGGCGATCGCGCGCAAGCCCGAGATGGAAATCGTCTTCGCGGCGGACAAGCCATCGCTCGTTGGCGAACGAGCCCGTCTGCCCGAACCGCCGCGCAAGCTGACGGTCCAGGATGTCGCGATCCTGCGCGGCCACTCGGATTCGATGGCACTCAGGCTCGCCTGCCATGACGCCTCGATCCACCGCCGCGCCGCGCCGGAGGGCGATGCGGCGCGCGCTGTCTTCGACGCCGTCGAGCAGGCCCGGGTCGAATGCGTCGGCTCGCGCCGGATGAGCGGCATGGCCGGCAACATCACCGCCATGCTGGAAGACCGCTATCATCGCGGTGGCCGCTACGAGGAAATCTCCGATCGCGCCGACGCCCCACTGGAAGACGCACTGGCGTTGATGGTGCGTGAGCGCCTGACGGGGCTGAAGCCGCCGCAGGCCGCGACCAAGATCGTCGATCTCTGGCGCGACGTGATCGAGGCGAAGGCCGGTGCCGATCTCGACCGGCTGTCGCAGTCGGTCGAGGATCAGCGCGCCTTTTCGCGGACGGTTCGCGATATGCTGGCTTCACTCGACATGGCCGAGCAGAGTTCGCAGGGCCAGGACGAGGAAGAGGACGAGGACAACCAGGACCAGTCCTCCGAGGATCAGCAGCAGCAGGATGGCGAGGCCGAGCAGGAAAGCGGCGGCGAGCGCTCGGAGGTCGAGGTCAGCGAGGATGCGACCGACGAGTTGCAGGAGGGCGCGTCGGAAGCGACCGATGCTCCGGCCGGCGACTGGGACGAGGAGGACGATTCCTCTGAATCCGAGGAGGCGGGCGAGGCGCCGCGCCCCCGCGAGGGGCGCCAGAACGACCGGCCGCAAACGGACTACAAGCCCTACACCGTCAAGTTCGACGAGACGGTCACGGCCGAGGAGCTCTGCGACGCCGAGGAGTTGACCCGGCTGCGGGCCTATCTCGACAAGCAGCTCGCCCATCTCCAGGGCGTGGTGGCACGGCTTGCCAACCGGTTGCAGCGCCGCCTGATGGCGCAGCAGAACCGGTCCTGGCAGTTCGATCTCGAAGAGGGTTCGCTCGATCCTTCGCGCCTGCCGCGGATCATCATCGACCCGTTCCAGCCGCTCTCCTTCCGGCAGGAATCGGACACGAATTTCCGCGATACGGTCGTGACGCTGCTGATCGACAATTCCGGCTCGATGCGCGGCCGGCCGATCACGGTTGCTGCGACCTGCGCGGACATCCTGGCGCGGACGCTGGAGCGCTGCGGCGTCAAGGTCGAGCTGCTCGGCTTCACCACGCGTGCCTGGAAGGGCGGGCTGTCGCGCGAGGCCTGGCTGCAATCCGGCAAGCCGGCCAATCCGGGCCGGCTGAACGATCTCAGGCACATCATCTACAAGGCAGCGGACGCTCCCTGGCGCCGGGCTCGCAAGAATCTCGGGTTGATGATGCGCGAAGGCCTGCTCAAGGAAAATATCGACGGCGAGGCGCTCGACTGGGCCCATAAGCGGCTGCTCGCGCGGCCCGAGCAGCGCAAGATCCTCATGGTGATCTCCGATGGAGCGCCGGTCGACGATTCGACGCTGTCGGTCAATGCCGGCAACTACCTCGAGCGGCATCTGCGCCATATCATCGCCGAGATCGAGACGCGCTCGCCGGTCGAACTGATCGCCATCGGCATCGGCCATGACGTGACGCGCTACTATCGCCGCGCCGTTACCATCGTCGATGCGGAGGAACTCGGCGGGGTGATGACGGAGAAGCTGGCCGAGCTCTTCGAGGAGGACGGCCCCACCGGCAAGGCTCCGGTTTCTCGTCGCATGCAATGAGGCTGACCAGACGCGGCGTCCTCCAGGGGCTGGGCGCCGCCAGCTTGGGCTTGCCTGCCGCTCAGGCTCAGAGCATCGAGCCGGGCCGCATAAAGCTCACCATCAGCGTGCGCGGCTTCGATGCCTTCGAGCCGCGCAATCCCGGCAAGACACACTTCGGCCAGCTCAGCTTCCGGGGCGGGCTGGTGTTGCGCGGCGACCATCCGCGCTTCGGCGGGTTTTCCGGCCTCTGGCGCTCGCGCAACGGCGTCGATCTGGTTGCGATCACCGATAACGGCTTCTGGTTGACGGCGAAGACTGTCTCCGAGAAGGGGCGGATCGTTCGCTTCGAGCAGGCCGAACTCGCACCGATCCTCGGCGCCTCCGGGCGGCCGCTGCATCGTTCGCGCTATTTCGACACGGAGAGCCTGACGATCGCCGATGGCGTCGCCTATATCGGCGTCGAGCGGACGCATGACGTCCTGCGTTTCGAATGGGCGCGGTATGGGGTCGAAGCGCGTGCCCGCATCGTCCCGGTACCACGCGAGGTGAAGCGCCTGCCGAGCAATCGCGGGCTGGAGGCGATTGGTGTCGTTCCTGCCGGGCAGCCGCTTGCGGGCGCGCTCGTCGCCATCGCCGAGCGCTCGGGCGGGGAAGACGAACCGACGCTCGGCGTGATCATCGGGGGGCGGCAGCCCGGCCTGTTTCAGGTGCGGCGCCATGGCGGCTTCGATATCACCGATCTGGCCTTCCTGCCCGGCGGCGACATGCTTCTGCTGGAGCGCTGGTACAAGCCTCTGCGTGGTGTCGGCATGCGGATTCGCCGCGTTCCCGGCGCAAGCCTCCGGCCGGGTGCGATGCTTGACGGCCCCTCCCTGATCGAGGCCGATCTCGGCCAGGAGATCGACAATATGGAAGGGCTTTGCGTCCATCAGGATCATGGCAGGACGATCCTGACCCTGATCTCGGACGACAACTTCTCTTTCCTGCAGCGCACCGTGCTTCTGGAATTCGAGTTGGGATAAGGGGACGAGCGTGACTTCAAGCTCGCTCTTGCGGCGAGCACAAGTCCTGAATGTGCCGGCGATCAAGCACCGAGAACGGATGATACGGGGCTGGCCACTGCGTCCTGTGCAAACGAAAAAAGCGGCCTTGCGGCCGCTTCATTCATTCCGTGAAGGAGCCGCGCGCTCAGTTGGTCGCGAGCTTCTTCTCGATGTCACGCTTCAGCGTGAGTGCGCCGGTCGAGAGGTTGCCTGCCGGCTCCTTGACCAGGAAGGCGTCAAGTCCGCCACGGTGATCGACCGTACGCAGGGCGTTCGCCGAGACACGCAGGCGCACGGAGCGGCCGAGCGCGTCCGAACGGAGCGTAACATTGACGAGATTCGGCCGGAAGACGGTCTTCGTCTTGCGGTTCGAGTGGCTGACGAGGTGCCCGGTGAGGGTGGCTTTCCCGGTCAGTTCGCAACGGCGAGCCATGATATCGTTCCCTTGGAACCGGTTGTCTCAAACAAAAATGCCGACACGCGACGTGCCGGCCCACGAGCACCGGAAGTCAAATTGAAGTCGCGGGTCTATAGCCAAGGCCGGCTGCTGCGTCAAGGACCGCGACTGATTCCATAGCACGATCGGGGCGGATGCAGCGTGGCGGCATTGCCACTCGCCAAATTCGGTAAAAGGGGTCACGATTCGGACCGATTCGCAGTGCATGCCGGTGCGAAGCATGCCGTCCGGAGGAGTTGGATGAAGCCCGCCATCGCGTCGTCCCTGGCCGGACTTGGTCTCGCTGCGCTGGCCCTGGCCTCCGGCTTTGGAGCGTCGTCGGCCGCGGCGACCTCGTTGGAGGCCAAATATGATGTCTCCCTGCTCGGCCTGACGCTCGGCACCGCCCATCTCAGCGGCGGCATCGACGGCAGCAGCTACAAGCTCGATATCGTCGCCAAGATGACGGGCCTGGTCGGCAGCTTCACGGGCGGACGCGGCTCAGGTGCCGCAACCGGCAATCTTCATGGCGGGCGCCTGTCGCCTGCGACCTTCGCGGTTTCGTCGGCGAACTCAAGCGAGAGCCGCACTGTGCGCATGGCGCTCGACGGCGGCACGGTGCAGGCCGTGGATATTGCGCCGCCGATCGACGACAAGCCCGATCGCGTGCCGCTCAACGAGAGCCACAAGCGCAATGTGGTCGATCCGATCAGCGCCTTCCTGATGCCCGTGGAGGGCAAGGGCGGGAATGGTGCCGCCTGCAACCGGACGCTGCCAATCTTCGACGGCGCTGCGCGCTATGACATCAAGCTGAGCTATTCCGGTTCGCGGCAGGTGAAGCTCGAAGGCTATAGCGGCCCGGTCACGATCTGCCAGGCGCGGTATGTGCCGATCGCAGGGCATCGCGCCCTGCGGCCGAGCACCAAGTTCATGACCGAGAATCGCGAGATCAACACCTGGCTCGCCCCCGTCAACGGCACCAATGTGATGGTGCCGATCCGCATCTCGGTGAAGACCATGATCGGGACGGCGGTCATCGAGGCCTCGAGCTTCAGGGTCGATCCGACCACCACCACGGCCGCGCGGCAGAACTAAGCCGCAGCGCGTTCACTCGCTTTCGTCGTTGCAGTAATCTCACCCAGCCAGTCACGGAGCGCCGTCCCGATTGCACCGGGGTGATCCTCCTGCAGGTAATGCGCGCCGGGGCCGAGATTGATCAGGCGGCAATCATGCAGTCCCGCCGCGAACCTATCCGCCTCGGCCGGAGAGATCAGCGCCCCGGGATCGCCGCAGAACAACAGCTTCGGATAGGTGGACGCACGTAATGCTGCGTGGTCGCGCTCGCTGATGGCATGGACATCGGCCGGGGCGCCCGCAATGGGGAGCTCGTTGGGCAGTCGGAGGATCGGCCTGCGCGATTCGGGCGTTGGAAACGGCGCTCGATAGGCATCCAGCTCTTCATCGCTCAAGGCCCGCAGGACGGCAGCGGGCAGGACCCTCTCGATAAAGACATTGTCCTCGAGAATCAGCTTCTCGCCCTGTCCCGGCGTCCGGAACGCCCTGAACAGCTCACGCGCCTGCGGCCGCTGATGGAATGCATCCCAGCTTGCAAAGGGCTGGATGAATTCCATGAAGGCCAGGCCGATCATGTCGCTGGGGTTACAGGAGGCATGGTGGAAGGCGAGTGCCGTGCCCCAGTCCTGGGCGACGATGACCATCCGTCCGAGGCCCAGTTCAGCGATGAAGGCGTCGAGATAGCGGACCTGGTCGGTGAAGCGATAGGCGATGTCCGGCTTGCCGGACTGACCGTAGCCGATCAGGTCGGGGGCAATGCAGTGCGCCAGCGGCGCGACGTGCGGAATGATATGGCGCCAGATATAGGAGGAGGTCGGGTTGCCGTGCAGGAAGAGTACGGTCGGCCCCGCAGAGCCGGCCTCGACATAGGACATGGTCGAGCCGAGGACGGGAATCTCCCGGCGCAGCCATTCGGATGCGAATCCAGGTGACTGGGTCATGGCGATGCCCTTCTTCCAAACAGCGTTGCGAAAAGGATGGCCTTGAAGCGTTCGAGCGGAACCGGGCTGCGATCGACCTTCATGCGCAGGATCGCGCCCTGCCAGGCGGTGAGCAGGAAATCAGCGAGGTCGTCGGCGCTGAAATCCGTCGCGATCTCGCCAGTGGCCTGGCCTTCGGCGATGCATGCCGCAAAGGGCTCTCGCCAAAGGACGAAGATCTCCGAGAGTCGCTGCCGCAACCGTTCGCTATTGGGAGAGGTCTCGACGCTGAAATTGCCGATCATGCAGCCGCGCGACCAATCGGCGGTTTCGAGCTTGGTCGTGATCGCGTCCAGATAGCGCCGCAACCGCGCGGCTGCGGGCAGGGAGCGGTCGGCCAGGGCTTCATCGACGAGGCCGCCGACATAGGCGAAATAGCGATCGAGCACTTCCTCGGCGAATTCCTCCTTCGATCCGAAATGATTGGTGAATGAGCCAGGGCTCGCTCCGGCTGCAGCGACGATCTCGCGTATGCCGGTGGCGGAATAGCCGCTCTTCCAGAGGAGATCGCGGCCAGCGGCGAGGAGATTTTCACGAAGGGATGGCTTGCTCATGAAGGTAGAATACGTACGTACGTATTATTGTCAACGCTCCGGGAAACGCCCGATCGCCAAGGTGTCGGACGGGAGGCGGGTCTCGTCCGAACGGCCCGCTGAGGCGATGGCTCAGGCTGGTTCCGCGCCGTTGCGTACGCAGAAATCACACGGCGGCCCCTCGTTTCGCCGTGAGCACGACATAAATAGCGCGGAGGACTGTCGGCGCCCGGCCGTTTACGCTGGTCGCGAAAATGAGTGGATCAAGCTCGTGTCACGATTCCAGATATGGTGGTACGTGCGGCCGTCCCCGCGATATCTTGCCGTGAACGAATCCCGATTCTGCCGGAGTCAGCGATTCGGGCTTGCTTCGTTCAGGACTCGTTCCGCAGCTTAATTTCGGCGCTCCAGCTTGTGCCAAGGTAGGACGCTTTCCCCAGCGTCTGCTGCCGGCAAGGGCCCAAAGGAAACGATCGGTCGCGTCTTGATTTCAGCACGCTCTCTTCCGCCCTCGGTTCGTGCGCAGGGTGTCACAGCAGTTCTCGGGCCCACCAATACCGGCAAGACGCATCTGGCGATCGAGCGGATGGTGGCGCACCCGACCGGAATGATCGGCCTGCCGCTGCGCCTGCTGGCGCGCGAGGTCTATGGCCGCGTGGTCGAGAAGGTCGGCCCCGAGGCGGTGGCGCTGGTCACCGGCGAGGAAAAGATCAAGCCGCAGCGGCCCCGCTTCTGGGTCTGCACCGTCGAGGCCATGCCGCGCGATCTCGCCGTCGATTTCGTCGCGATTGACGAGATTCAGCTCGCCGCCGACCTCGACCGCGGTCACGTCTTCACCGACCGCCTGCTGAACCGGCGCGGTCGGGCCGAGACGATGCTGATCGGCGCGGGCACCATGAAGCCGCTGATCGAGCAGCTCATTCCCGGGGTGAACGTCGTCACGCGTCCACGCCTGTCGCAGCTCACATTTGCCGGCGACAAGAAGATCACCCGCCTGCCACGACGCAGCGCGATCGTCGCCTTCTCCGTCGAGGAGGTTTATGCGATCGCTGAACTGATCCGTCGGCAGAAGGGGGGAGCCGCCGTCGTGCTCGGCGCGCTCTCGCCGCGCACGCGCAACGCCCAGGTCGAGATCTACCAGTCGGGCGACGTCGATTATCTCGTCGCGACGGACGCCATCGGCATGGGGCTCAATCTCGATGTCGATCACATCGCCTTCGCGTCGGACCGGAAATTCGACGGCCATCATTTCCGCAAGCTGAACCCCGCGGAGTTCGGCCAGGTCGCCGGGCGCGCCGGCCGCCATCTGCGCGACGGCACCTTTGGCACGAGCGGGCGTTGCCCGCCCTTCGACGCCGAATTGGTCGAGGCGATCGAGAATCATCGTTTTGAATCGGTGCGGCAGCTGCAATGGCGCAATTCCGATCTCGATCTGCGCTCCGTCGACGGGCTGATCGCCAGCCTGAACGTCCAGCCAACCGAGCAGGGGCTGACCCGTGCGCTGATCGCAGAGGACATGACGACGCTGGAGGTTCTGGCCCGCGATGCCAATGTCAGGCCGCTGGCGCAGGGCCGTGCAGCAGTCGAGCGGCTCTGGGAGGTGTGTGGCCTTCCTGATTATCGCAAGATCGCGCCGATGCAGCACGCTGATCTCGCCACCACGCTGTATCTGCGCCTGATGCGCCACGGACGGCTCGATCCGGACTGGTATCGCGCCCAACTCGATGCGCTTGACCGGACCGATGGCGAGATCGACACGCTGTCTGCCCGCATTGCGCAGGTCCGAACTTGGACCTATGTCGCAAACCGTCCTGACTGGTTACCTGATCCAGAGCATTGGCAGGGGGTGGCGCGTCTTGTAGAGGACAAGCTGTCGGACGCTTTGCACGAGCGGCTAGCCAGCCGTTTCGTCGATCGGCGCACGAGCGTGCTGATGCGTCGTTTGCGGGAGAATGCAATGTTGGAGGCTGAGGTCACCACGACGGGCGATGTGCTCGTCGAGGGACAGCATGTCGGGATGCTTCAGGGATTTCGCTTCACGGCGGATCCCAAGGCTGGCGGGCCCGAGGCGAAAGCCTTGAACATGGCCGCGATGAAGGCGCTTGCCAGCGAGATCGAAGCGCGCGCCGCGCGTGTCGTGCTCGCGGCTGATGATGCCTTCGTGCTTTCGCATGACGGGCTGGTGCGCTGGATCGGTGAACCGGTCGCGCGGCTTGTCGCCGGCGACAAGGTTCTGGAGCCGCGCCTGCGCCTGCTGGTCGAGGAGCACCTGACCGGACCGGCGCGCGAGCAGGTCGACGCGCGCCTCACTCTCTGGCTCAAGAATCACATCGCCCGTCTGCTTGGTGCGTTGCAGCTGCTCGAGAATGCCGAGAATGTCACCGGTATCGCGCGCGGCATCGCCTATCAGGCCGGGGAGTCGCTGGGCGTGCTGGAGCGCGCCAAGGTCGGCGAGGAGATGAAGACGCTGGATCAGGAGGGCCGCGCGGCACTCCGTCAGCTCGGCATCCGCTTCGGAGCCTTTCATCTTTACGTCCCGGCCCTGCTGAAGCCGGCACCACGTGCGCTGGCTGCCCAGCTCTGGGCGCTGAAGCATGGGGGGCCCGATACGTCGGGCCTCGACGATATTGCCCATCTCGCAGCCTCGGGTCGGACATCCTTTGCCGTCGACAAGGCGGTGCCGAAGGGCCTTTACCGTGCTGCCGGCTATCGCGTCTGCGGCGAGCGCGCCGTGCGTGTCGATATCCTCGAGCGGCTTGCTGACCTGATCCGGCCGGCTATCGCCTATCGCCCGGGCCTGACCCAGGGCCAGCCGCCCACCGGCGCGGCCGATCAGGACGGTTTTGTCGTCACCGGCGCCATGACCTCGCTGGTCGGTTGTGCGGGCGAGGATTTCGCCTCGATCCTGCGCTCGCTCGGCTATGTCTCGGCCAAGCGTCCGGGACCGGCGATCACCGTGCCGCTGGCGCAGCCACCGGTTGCGGCTACCGCTCCGGTTGCCGACGCGCCGACCGCGGAAACTACGGACGTCCCGGCTGGGCACGAGGCCGATCCGGCGGTGGTGGCCGATGAGGCCGGCGCCGGTATTGTCGACGAGCCTTTGGCCGCTACTGACATCGAGACCGCCGAGGCTGCCTCTTCGGAGGCTGCCGCGCCTGAAACGGCCGACGCCCCGATCGCGGCGGAGACCGAGCTCGAGCAAGCCGCACATCCGGTGCCAGCCGATGCCATGTCTGCTCTGCCGGCGCCTGCCGACGAGACACCTGTCTCCGAGACGCTTGCCGCGGAAGCTCTTGCCCCTGAGGCAGCGGTTGATGTGGTTGCTGCGACCGAGGTGCAGGAAATCGAGGTCTGGCGGCCGCATCGTCACCAGGGTGGGCGCAGGCCGGAGCATGCCGGGCGCGGTCGCCGCGACGGCGCTCAGGGCGAGCGTCAGCCTGGCGCAGGGCGTGGTGAACGTCCGACCCGTGACGGCCGGCCCGACGAGCGTCGCCGCCAGGGCGATCGTGGCCGTCCGGCTGCCGCCAATGCGTCTCAAGGTGATGCTCCCCGACAGGATGCGCAGCCGCGCGAGGGTGATCAGAAGCGCAGCGGCCGGCCGCAGCGCAATGGCCGCCCCGAGCAGGGGCGTGGCCCGCGGCCGGACTTCAAGCGCGATGGACGCCCAGGTGGCCCACGCCGCGAGGAGCGGGGCAACGAGCGTTTCCAGCAGGCGTCAAAGCCGCGTCCGGCCGAGCGCGAGCCTGATCCGGATTCGCCCTTTGCCAAGCTTGCGGCTCTCAAGGCCCAACTCGAGGGCGGCGGGCGCAAGACCTGACATGCGGCTCAACTGACCTGGGGCTGAGCGGAAAGGCTGTCCTTGCGGGAAGATCGCCAGCGTCTCGACAAGTGGCTCTGGTTCGCGCGTTTCTCCAAGACGCGCACCGTCGCTGTGCGTCTGGTGGATGACGGCCATGTCCGCGTGAATGGTCGGCGTGCAGGGAATGCAGCGCTTGGGCTCAAGCTCGGCGACGTGCTGACACTGGCGCTGGTGCATGAAACCATAGTGGTGCGCCTGCTCGCCCTGGGCAGCAGGCGCGGTCCCTATGAGGAGGCGCAACTGCTCTATGAGCGCTTGGGGGAGAGCACGCGCGGCGACGCGCCGCTTGCGGAGGACGATCCGAGCGGATAGAGCGCGGGAGCGGTTCGATAGGCCTGCCTGGGCAGGCTTGGGTGCTTCAGGAGGAGTTTCCTTCCGGAGCTGGCCGGAAGAGATTTGTCTTTCTGCCGCAGCCCGGATATCGACCTTGAAATACCCGCCTTCCGGGTCTTTATGATCCGGCGGGATGGACCGGGAAGGACTGGCGACATGACCTATGTGGTCACCGAAAACTGCATCAAGTGCAAGTACATGGACTGCGTCGAGGTCTGTCCCGTCGACTGTTTCTACGAAGGCGAGAACATGCTCGTCATCCATCCCGACGAGTGCATCGATTGCGGTGTCTGCGAGCCCGAATGCCCGGCCGAGGCGATCAAGCCCGATACCGAACCCGGCCTTGAGAGCTGGTTGCAGCTCAACTCGAAATATGCGTCGAGCTGGCCGAACCTGACCCAGAAGAAGGACCCGCCGGCCGACGCCAAGGACTTTGATGGCGTGGCTGGAAAGCTCGAAGAACATTTCTCGCCGAACCCCGGCGAAGGCGACTGAATTTCACCCAAGGGGAAGAGGCTGAGCGATGAGCACACCGGCGCTGCGACATGCAGTTCCGGTGTTAATCGGCGTTTACCTTTGATTCGGCGTGTTTTTTGTGATACACCTTTTCGTGCAGTCGAATTGGTTCCGCCTGCCCCTGCGAGGATTCATAAACGGGGCACCCCCATAGATACGGGATGACCAGGGCTTCCGGCAGAAGGCCGGAGCGTGGTGATTTTCGTGTTCGGTGGTCAAGTAGCAATCGGCTGAGGGAGCGTGAGGCTGCGGGTCCGTGACCGCTCGGTCGGGATTGCAACGCATCAGGCAGAGTGTCTCCGGTCATTCCGGCCGGGGACGTGTCATCGTGGGCCGTGTCAAGCGGTCCCGTCAGGAGTCGTAACGGCATGTCCACTGCGAAGAAAGCTGTTGTGCGCCAGGGTTTCAAGACGGGCGAGTTCGTCGTCTACCCGTCCCATGGCGTCGGCCAGATCACGGCGATCGAAGAGCAGGAGGTTGCCGGCTTCAAGCTTGAACTCTTCGTCGTCAGCTTTGCCAAGGACAAGATGACGCTGCGTGTTCCCACCGCCAAGGCTGTGAGCGTCGGCCTGCGCAAGCTTGCCGATACCGATATCGTCAGCAAGGCGCTGACGACGTTGACCGGCCGGGCCCGGATCAAGCGCACCATGTGGTCGCGCCGCGCCCAGGAATATGAAGCGAAGATCAATTCGGGCGATCTTGTCGCCATCGCGGAGGTCGTCCGCGATCTCTACCGCTCCGAGGCGCAGCCCGAGCAGTCCTATTCCGAGCGTCAGCTCTACGAGGCTGCGGTTGACCGCATGACCCGTGAGATCGCGGTCGTCGACGACGTGACCGAGACCGAAGCGCTGAAGAAGATCGAGGGCCAGCTCGCCAAGTCGCCGCGTCGTGCGGCCAAGGGCACCGAGGTCGACCCGGCTGATGCCGATCTCGAAAGCGACAATGACGATCTGCAGGAAGAAGCCGCCTGAGGCGATTCCTCCGGCATGATGCCAATCAACCCGGCGGGCAACCGCCGGGTTTTTTCTTGGCCAGACGGCTCCGGTTTTTGCGCGGGAGAAGGGCGACTAAGCGCTCCCAGGCTGGCTTGGCGGCCCTGAGCGTCTTCTCGTGATCCGGCAGCTGCTGGACCGGCCGCCCATCGCGCGCGGTCCGGTGGATCAGCAGGCGGGCCTTGATCTGCGTGACCCCACGGGACCTGGGCCAGATCGGGCGAGCGCCCATGGAGAACCTTGCGGCCAGTCAGTTCGGAAGCGGCGCCGGCAAGGTTGTTGCCGGTGCAGGGGGCGCCTGCAGAAGCCGATCACGCCGGTTCCGTCGGTGGCGCCTGATGCTGTAGCAAGGAAAGCCAGGGCTGCCCGCGCGGGCAGCCCCTATTCGGCGACGATCTTGTAGCGCTGGCCGGGCGTCAGCTTGCTGTTACGATCGAGCCCGTTCAGCAGCAGGAAGAGGTCGAACGCGCGCTCATGTGTCGCCATGCGGGCGGCCAGCGTTGCAGGCGTGTCGCCTTCGGAGGCGCTGACGATCCGCAATTGCAGAGGCTTCGTGGCCTGTGCTTCCGCTGCAGTCAGGACCCGGAAGCTGCTGAGCACGGCGCGCATCGGGCGCTCCGGATCGCTGCTGCCGCGGGCCGCCAGGATGAAGCGATAGACGCGATTGCCTGCCTGGATGGCGGCGAGCCTGAAGGTCCAGTCGGTCCCCTTGCCGCTGGCCAGGACGGCGGACTGGCCCTCAAGGTCGAGCTTTTCGACGGGGCCGGTCTCGACCCCGTCGATCCAGCCGGAGGCGACATAGGATTCGAGGGTCTGGCCGGGCTTGAGCGTGACCGAATCAAAACGCAGCGCCTGGGCACCGTTGCCGCTGACACCGATGACCATGTCGCGCGCCGCCTCGAGGTCGAACCCGTCGGGGGCATCGAAGGTGATGCGCAAGGTGCTGTTGAGATAGCGCCGGCCTCGTACCACGCCATCGCTCGGGTCGTCGCCATAGGCGATGCCGTCGATCGCAGCGAGCCAGCGGGCCGCATCGCGCTCGCCAAGCCCGGGTGCACCGATCTGGCGGGCGGACGCCGTGACGGCGGCGACGCGCTCCGGGGTCGAGGGATGGCTGGAGAGAATATCGAGCCGCTTCTCGCTGCCGCTCTGGCCCTGGCCGCTGTTGCGGAAGCTGGTATTGCGGCCGAGCGCGCCCAGGAAGCGGCCCGCTCCATAGGGGTCGTAGCCGGCGCGCGCGATGTTGCGGACGCTGATCTGGTCGGCAATCAGCTCCTGCTGTCGCGAGAAGCGGGCGAGCGAGATCTTGGAGCCGGCCTGAACGGAGGCGCCAGCAGCCGGATCGTTGAGCACCTGTGTGACGACTTGCGTGACAAGCGCAGACTCAGCTTCGGCCTCAGCCCGCTCGACGGCGTGATGGGCGGTTACGTGAGCGATCTCGTGGGCGAGCACCGAAGCGATCTCGCTGGTGTCGTTGGCGAGCGCCAGCAGCCCGCGCGTGACGTAGAGCCGGCCATTCGGCAGGGCAAACGCGTTCACCGCCGGCGAGTTCAGGATGGTGATCTCGTAGCTGCCGATCTGCCCTTCGCCAGCCTTGACCAGCCGCGCCACGACTTCGTTGAGCTGGGCCCGAGCGTTTGGCGCGCGGTACTCGCCGCCGAAAGCGGCCAGCAGCCGCAAATGCTCGCGGTCCGACGCGCGCTGGAACGTGCTCAGCCGCGGGGCAAGCTCGCCATCGGCCGGTTGGGGGGGCAGGACGCTCTGGTCGCCGAAGCAGCCGGAAAGCAGCAGGGCGGGAAGGAGCAGGGCGCCTAGTCGCGCCATGGGGCGTGACACAGTCTGTCGGCGAAAGGCCAGCATGGTTCTAATCGATCAGTTCCAGGGCTGCGCGGGAGGGGAGTTCAAGCGACAATCCATCCGGCCCGCTCAGTACGCCGCGCGCCCACACGCGTTTACCCGTCAGTGTCCTGGCGGTCCAGCCGACCTCCCGCATCTCCCGCCAGAGCCTCCTCGACACGACGACCGACGCACCGGCTCCCCGCCGGCGCGAAAAATTCAGATAGGAACGCTGCGGTCGCTCGCCGATCGATGCGATCCGCCCGTCCAGCACGATGACGCGACCGGCGTGCACCTTCAACGCGGCAATATCGTGACCATCGACGAGATTGGCTGGTTTTGGGCCAGTTTGTCGCGCGGATGGGGTGGCATTCGGGGCAGATGCCCGCAAGAGCGCGTCGCAGGGGCTGCTGACGGAATCGGGTAGATGCCAGGCTGCGCCGCTTCGGATGAGGGCGACCGACAGGTCCAGCGGTGCGGTGGCCTGGGTATCCGGATCGGCCAGCAGGCGCGCCGCGATGCGGCCCCAGCGATCGGGCTCGGCCAGGATGACGATCCGGAGATCGCGGCCTTGCCACGCTGCCAGGGCCGCGACGAAACGCGCGATCTCCGCGTCGTCCTGCCGAGGGGCCAGTCCGACGAGGCGTATCCGCCGGCCATCGTCGAGCAGCAGATCGCCGCTGGTGTCGGTGCCAGCCAAACGAACCGTCGGCGTCTCGGCGGCCGGGGCCGGACAGGAATCGTTCGCCAGCGCCTTGCCCGACGCGGCAATGAGACTCAGCATGACTGCAACAAGAGGCTTCACCCGCATGCGCTTTATGCTAAACGCATTCACGTGCGTCCCGGTAGCTCAGCAGGATAGAGCAACGGTTTCCTAAACCGTAGGTCAGGGGTTCGAATCCCTTCCGGGACGCCATTTCCGTACCAAACTGCGAACACCGGACGCAGGTACGCTCTTTCCGGCCACGACTTGTTCGAGCGTTGCGCGATCGCCGATGATGCGGATGGCGTGATCGTCGACTTCGACGCGATCAATGATCGAGCGGAGGTAAGCCTTGCGGAATGGTACCTCCCCCGTGGTGATATTCTCCCGCATGGCCCGGCCGAACTTTTCGATCACCTCTGGCGGAATTGCCGCTGCCGGAACGATCTGGGTCCGTATCCGGTCAAGCGCCGCCTGAGCTCGCTCGCGTTCGAGCTTGAGGTTGGCAATGCGATCCCGAAGGAGGTCGTCGAGTTCGGTGACGCCGTCCTCAATGAGCCGGTAGAGACGCCTGAGCTTGTCGGAGGCGTCTGTCGCTTCACGCTGGAGTGTCATTGCGCGCTCATCGATCTCGGCAGCCCTTTCAGCTCGGCGTGAGGAGGCGGCGGAGAGCATCTCCGTCAGGCGCTCGATGGTGAAGAGGGACCGGGAGAGGCTATCGACGACCATATTGTCGAGGGTGTCCATCCGAATCGAGCGTCCCTTGCAGGCTGACTTGCCCATCCGCGCGCAGGTCGAACAGGTATAGTATTTGTGGATGGCGCCGGATTTCGAGGTGCCCGTGCGCAGGGTCATCGCCCCACTGCAGGAGGCACAGGCCGCAAGTCCGGTGAGCAGGATCGGTCCGGTGACGACGCGCGGGGCGGTAACGCGGGGGTTATTCGCCTTCAGGGTCACCTGCACCGCATCGAACTCGGCCCGATCGATAATTGGCGGTACTTGGACGGTGATCCACTGATCGGCAGGTTTGTCGCGCAGCGTACGGGAGTCACGACGGTTGAATACGCATTCCCCCACATAGATAGTGTTGGTCAGAATCTTGTGGACGGTAGCGACACCAAAACGCGCACCCTTGCGGGTGCGATGGCCGCGCTCGTTGAGCCAGGCTGTCAGGGACTTGACCCCGAGCGGGCCGCTGCGTCCGTCGCCGTGCCGGTAAAGCCGGAAGATCAGCTTCACGGTTTCCGCCTCGACGGGATCAATCACGAGCTTCTTCTTAGCTCTCGCTCCGCGCTTCTCGACCTCCTCGGTGCGATAGCCCAGCGGCGCGGACGACCCGTTGTAGAAGCCCTGCCTGGCGTTTTCATTCATGGCCCGGCGCGTGTGCTTCGAATTTTCCCGACTCTGGTACTCGTCAAAGAGCGCGATTACCTGGCGCATCATCACCTGCGCCGGATCGTCGCCGAGCTCCTGGGTGATGGAAATCAGGCGGACGTCGGCCTTCGCAAGGCGACGGATATACATTTCGAGCCCGAAGGAGTCGCGGAAGAAGCGCGAGAAGGAATGGACGACGATGACGTCGAAGGGGCGATCGTCATCCGTCGCCCGTTCGATCATCCGCTGGAACTCAGGCCGGCTGTCGTCCATCGCGGACGCGCCAGGCTCGACATATTCGCTGACGAGCGACCAGCCCTTACCGGCGCAGAACGCCGCGATCTGATTGCGTTGATCCGGGATCGACAAGTCGCTCTCCGCTTGGCGACCGGTGGAAACGCGCAGATAGGCGCAGGCCCGGGGGAGATCGAGCGCGGTGCCTCCGGAACTGACTGGCTGGCGGCGACGAACCTGAGTCATGATAAACGCTTCTCTCTTAAACGTGTTGAGCGGACGGTAGCATGAGGGGACATTCGCTGGAGCCCCGGGGGGCTCCTCACGGTCAGCTTGCCCCGCAAGCTGCGAGGAGTTCGTCGAGCAGGCCGCCAAGATAGGTCTCGACGACCTCAATCTCCGCTGGCGTGACCGGCACCTCGGCCGGCCAGCCGTGGTGGACCGTCCAGTTTTCACCGACGATCCGATGGCGTTGTGAGGCCGAACGGCGGGAGCGTCCCCGCTGTGGCAGCGCGGCGGCCTGCGCGGGTACTGCGCGTACGTCGCGGGGCCTGCGGCCGTCGGTTGCTTTCTGTGCGCCGGCTACCGCGCGGGAACTCGATCGGTCGTGGCGATCGACGGCCACGGCCTGTGTTGTCTTTGTCTTCGGCATGTCGGGGATCCGTCCGCACCAGCCGACGACCTACGACTGCGGAGGCGGTCGCCGACCGGTGCGGACAGTTTCCTCACCTTCTCCGAGCGATCCCCGATCCGGCGGCGCAAGCGCTCCGTCGGACCGGGGACAGACCAAGGGTCGACCGGAATTCCGTCGGCGACAAGCTCCGGATCCGTGGGGACGGAGATCCGACCGAATCGCCTCACGCCGGTTCGACCTTCTCGTGCTCGCCTTCATCCTCGTCATCGTCGCGCGGAAAATCGCCGTAGATCAGTTCGTAGACCTCCCGATAATCGGCCTCCTCGAAACGGGCATCAGGGCCGACGACCTCGCCCGTCATGGCCCAGCCATCGCCCGGGTCGATCGCGTCGATCTCGAAGTTGAGGTCGGGGTGCTGGATTCCGAGTGCGCGATAGATGGGTTCCGGCATCGACGACGCCGTATCGAAAACGAACCCGATCACCTCGCTGTCGGAGAAGAGGATGTCGGCCGGACCGGCGTCCCGCTTCGTGCCCCAGTGATGAAGCGACCATTCGCGCCAGCCGATGAACCCCGTCGCTTCATGGCACGCGATCAGCTTCCGCGCGGCAGTGAGCACGCCCGGGCGATGCTGTTCAAGATGGACCAGAAGCGCGGCGCGTGATCCGATGCCGGCTTCCCGAACCCAATGAGTTGTGAGCGCCATTGCAAGCGTCATTCGGTTAGGGTCGTCGCCCCCTGGATCGAGGCCGAGCGCTACAAGGCCAAGTTCACCGTCGGCCGCACCTTCCGTGGCCAGGACGACGTCGGGCACGGGGACCACGGTTTCAAAATCGAAAACCAGACCATCTTCTTCGTCATCACGGAAATGCTGTTCCATGAACGCGGCAAGATCGGCTTCCGGGCCGATGGCGATGACCTTGTTTGCAATCCAGTTGGGCATGTTGAATCTCCTGTCAGTGACGAAACGTTGGATCGAAGACCGGTGCGAGCGATGGCCGCCCGTCCGGATTTGCCCGGGTCGGGCGGCGCCGGGGTCCCGGTCGCTATCCGCTAGTCATGAGACAGCTCCAGATCGCGCTCGTGCTCCCGGCTAGCGGCGGGAGTTCGCGCCTCCTCGACCGCCGCGGCGCGGATCAGCGGATCGAGCGTGCTGTGCTTCAGGTTCTCGTATGAGAGACAGCGGGACAGGTGTGCGAAACGCTGTCCCTGCTCGATGGTCGCCGAACGGTCGGCCGCGTCTGCCCGGATTTCGCGATCGAGAGCACGGCTATCGACGAACAGCCTCGTCTCCTGCCGGGCCCGGCTGAAGGCGACATAGGCGTCGTGGCGGTCAAACCGGCTCGACCCGAGCACAAGAGCGTGGTCGACGGACGCCCCCTGCGCCTGGAAGATCGTCGAGGCCCAGGCATGGGCAAGAAGGCTGCGGCCGCTGTCGTCGGCGACCTCCGGCAGCGCGAACCGGATTTCGCGCTGATCAAGTCGAACCGTCAGGGTGACGGTGCCGTCGTGCAGTGCGGTGAGGCGCGTCACCTCGGCTTCAGTGCCGTTCACGACCCCGAGTTCGTCGAAGCGACGCAGGAAGCGGATGCGATCGCCGACCGCCAGGGTGAGATCGTACTCCTGACCGGAAGGCGTCACCGCCCGGGTGGTTGCCTCGATGCCGCGAATGATCCCTTCGGACCGGAGATGCGAGCGGATCGCGGCAGACAGGGCCCGAACCTCGGCGTTGGTCTTCGCGACCGCGAGACGCGATGAACGGGGAGACGTCCGCCGAAGTTCGTTCCAGGCATCGGCGAGTGCGGTCACCGCAGCGACGGCGCCATCCGCTTCTACGATCAGGCCGCGGGCCTTGTAGGATTCCAGACCGGAAGCGGCATCGCCTCGCGCAAACGCATGAACGGCATCACGCGCCCAGGCCTCACGCTGTCGCACGATGGTGTCGAGGCGAGCTCCGGCGACAGTATCTTTGACGAGGCGAAGCGCCGAACCAGGTCCGATCGGTTGCAACTGACGATCATCGCCGACGAGCAGAACGGAAGCCTGCGCCGCTTCAACATGGGCGAGCAGCCGTTCCATCTGACGGCTCGACATCAGCCCGGCCTCGTCGACGATCAGGAGCGTCGCCGCTCCCAATGTCGTGCTGCCGAGCTCGATCGATGCCAGCCAAGCGTCGATCGAGCGGGAAGGCACACCGAGATCGCAGCCCAGGCTGACGGCGGCCTTCCAGGCGATCGATGCGCCAAGAACTTGAAAGCCCATCGTCTCCCAGGCGCGCGCCACGACGGCCAGCGTATGTGACTTGCCGGTACCGGCAGTGCCTTGCACGACCGCCAGCCGGACACCCGAAGTGGCGAGTTCGACCGCGGCTCGCTGTTCCGCGGTCAGGCTGGCCTTGTCCGCCAGCCTTACGACGATCTCCGGCGCCGGGGTCGGACGCCGATCTCTCGCCAGGCGTTCGGCCGAGTCGACGAGAGCCCGCTCGATGGCGATCATCTCCGGGGTCGAATAGCGCGGCGCTCCTGCACGATCGGTTCCCAGTTCAACCACGGTGCCGTTGCCGATCAGTTGCGCGACCTCGGTCTCGATCCGGGCCGCATCGGCCGCGGTGCCGACCAGCGCCGCACCGACGGCCTCGAACAGATGACGGCGCTCGAAAGCCGACTGGGTGAGGGTCAACCGGTCCGGAACCTGTGCCAGCCGTTCGGCGCTAGAAACAGGGGCACTGGCCAATTGCGCCTGCGCCCCCAGCGCCCGGGCAGACGCGACGATAAACTCCGGATCGTGACCCAGCCGGTGAACCGTATCGCGCCAGCGTTCGAAGCGATCGCCGCGCAGTGGCTGCATCTCCTTGTCGCGCCGGGTCGATCGCGTCAGCGATGCGGCCAGGGCCGGTGCAGCAGCGGAGGTCACACCGGCTGTGGCAAGCTCTTCCTCGATCGTCGCACGCCGCGCGCTGAAATACCGCGTGATCTCCGCCGGGACGCCCGCGACGTCGAACAGGCCGTCCTCGCTGACCTGGCCAAGGCTGAACCCGGCCTGCTGGAGTCGCGTGGCAAGGCCGACGCGGAAATGTACGCCGAGTGCCTTCTTCCACTGCCTGAGCTGAATGGTGTCGATCGCTCCGATCGAGCCATCCTGTCGGTCGGCGAGGTTGAGAATCGTGACATGCGTATGGCGCTGGGGATCGGGAGCAATCACGCCGTCAGCATGCCGTTCGGGCCGTGCCTCACCATGCGGGAATGCGGCTGCGATGAGCTTCACATGCTCGCGCTGGCCGCCATTATGACCGCGCCGGCCAAGCGGGAGCTCGCGTTCGAGAAATGCCATGGTCGCCGCGACGGCCTCGGATTCCGCCGTTTCGATCGTCGCCCGGAGCTTCGCGTCGCCGAGCGCCCACAGGACCGACACGCCCTTGGGGCAGGAGAAGGTGAGATCGACGCCGGCGGTATGAGACTTGCCGCCGCCGTTGGCGATCAGCGTCCTGCCGTCCTGATCCAACCCAGCGCACAGGCGCTGGAATCGGTCTGCGGCCACTTCGGCGCCACGCTCGACGCCGAGACCTGCATGGGCAGTCAGCCAGCGTCCCCTCGGCTCGCGGTCCGACAGATAGTAGGCCGCGCTGTCACGGGTGTAGTAGTCAGCGCGGTGAATGATGGCGAATGAAGCAACCACGAAAGCCTCCTGAAGAGGCTTCCCATCTATCGGGTCGTGACCCCGCAATTTTAGGGAACAAATCGGATAGCCGTGACAGGGGCCGAAGTTCCCGAAAACATGAAGCCCGCATCGAGCGGGCTCCTGTGTCCGATTTCCGGATGGCCCCGGCTCAGCGCCTCGTTTCCCAGGCGGTGACCGGCCAGGTGAGCTCGAGGATGTCGCTAAAGCCGATCACCAGAGCGCGCACGCGGCCGTCGATGACACCGAGCTCGGAACTGAGCCGTTCCGGGCGAACGATCGGGACTTCACGGATCGGAGGCGGCGGCGCATCGGGACCGCGATCGTCCTGCGGATTGATGACCGAGCGCTTGCCGATCAGCCGCTCCGAGACCTGGATGGCGGCCTCGCCCTGCCGCATGCGGCCGACGATCATGGTCGCAAAGCGTCCCAGCATGTTCTCGGCTCCGGCATGACCGTAGCTGATCCGAAGCTGGTTGAGGTCCTGAAGCGTCGCGATGACCGAGACGTTCTTGTTGCGTCCGACGTCGAGCAGTTCCTGAAACCGGCCGAGCGCTCCGAGCTGATGGATTTCGTCGAGGACGAGATGCAGGCGCAGCTTGCGTTCAGGATTGAAGGCCACATCCGTCGCGTGGGCAGCGATCAGGTCGACCACCGCGCCGATCCAGGCGGCACTGAGCTCGGCATGCCGTGCGGAGCGCTGGAGCAGGACGGCACGCGGCTGGCTGACATCGCCGTTCAGCCAGCGCACGAACGAGAAGCGACGCTCTGCCGGAACATCCTTCCAGATTCGGGCAAGCGGAGCGAGCACCCGCAGGATCTGCGCCCGGAAGGTGAGGACGAAGCTCGCCGACGTCTTCGACAGGGTGCGGCCGTCCTCGCCCATATCGAGCAACGCCGCCGCGGCCGGATAGGCCCGTTCCAGTTGCTCGCGCATCGAGACGGGATCGAGCAGCGTTGCCTCGTACAGTTCGGCGGCGCCCCATGCGCGGCCATGGGTCCTCTGGCAGATGGCGATGCAGCCGGTGAGGATCGTCGCTCCGCCGGCATCGAAGACGGCGTTGCCATGGCGCTCCCCGGGGCGCTCTTGCAGCAGCCGGCGGGCGACGGCGTCGGCATCATCCAGGGTCACCACGTCCTCGCCCAGCGCCCATGCCCAGGAGTTCTTATCACTGACGCCAACGCAGGCGACGTGCTCGTCGGCCAGCGGGAAACCACGCCGAAGCTCGCCGGTCGTGTCGTGAGCCAGGATGCCGATCGACGCATCGCGCGGGGAACGGAAGCCGGTCAGGATCTGTTCGATCAGGAACAGCACGATGCGGGTCTTGCCCGAGCCCGGCGCGCCCAGAATGAGGGTGTTGACGAGACTCCTGATCCGGGACAACCGGACACCGGGCGCGAGCAGGTGGTCATGTCCGGCCTCCATGACTTCGTCTGCCATGGCCGCGTTCGCCGTCCGGATTGCTGCCTTGCCACTGACGCGACGCAACCCTTCGACATGGCGTCGCGCATCCATCAGCGGCGTCGCTTGCCAGGCGATGGGGCCGGCAGCGCCTCCGGCAACGGTCGCGCCGGCGATGATGACGGCAAGGCGGGCCATCAGGGTATGATGCAGGTCGTAAGCCCCGATGATCGGAAGCAAGGTCGCGCGCTCCCAATACGCGAGCCGCAGGATGTCGAGGCCGGTGAGCGAAGCCGGCATGTCATGGCGCCATCCCGACCAGGGCACGATGCCCAGCATCACGATGGCTGCGGCGAACGCGAACAGGCCGAAGAACAGAGTCGTGGCGAAAATCGCCGGCGTCGTCGGACGCGATTCATAGTTGGATTGTGCGGTCATGATGGATCCTTACGGTTTGAGTTGTCCAAGGCCGCGCCAGACGATCAGGTGCTGGCCTGCCTGGAGGGCGGCGGCATCGGGGGCGCTGTTCATCCGGCGCAGCTCGACTTCGGGGATGGCCAGCCACCTGGCGGCGTCCTGCCAGGCGAGACGGGTGTCGACGCGGTACAGGCAGCCGTCGATGGAGGCGGTCAGCCGGGAGCACATCGGCCAGTCGTTGGTGGTCAGCGGCCTGACGATCAGCTTCCGGTTGGCGAGAAGCGGCGCTGCCAGCATCGCAGCGGCCACCGCGATGCTGGCGAGCGTGCCGCCGATGAGGCTGGCGCGCGTCATGCGATACAGGAGCGGACCCGGCTGCCTCGGACGGATTGAACGAGTCGAAGCGCCGGACGGACCAGGAGCGGCCTTGTCGATCGGGCGCTTCGCCGGCTGCGACACGCCGGTGATATGCATGACGATCGCCGAAAACTGTTCCGCACTGAGGCGCCGGATCACCGACGCCGGCTGGCTCGCGAACTGTTCCCGCGTCATCTGGCGACATCGTGCAATCAGTTCCTCGATGGCATGGGTGCGTTCGGTCAGCGCCCGATCCCGGTTCTGCTGATGTTGCTGGCGATCAGACATGGGCCCCTCCAGCGGCAAGCGTCGGGAGCAGGTCGCCAAGGCCGGTTTCCATCGCTGCGAGATAGGCGGCGATGTCGCCGCGCATCAGTCGCGCGGCTCCCCGTTTGAGACCGGTCTTCTCCATGACCGTCGCAAGGTCCCAGTCGATGATATCGATCAGGCGGGCATGGACGCGCTCGGCATGGCGCAGGCTCGACCCGTCGACGCGCGGCATGACGATCACAGGGTGCTCCGACAGCATGCGCCTGACGCGCCGGCGGCCGGCCTCGTCGAGATAGGGCAGCATGTCCGCGAGCGACCCGCGCCAGCGGTTCTCGACGATGATCATGCGCGCGTCCGGCACGATCTCCTTCACGCGATCGAGCTCGATCGTGGCCTGGGCCATCGCTTCCGGCGAAGCCACGACGACGAGGAAGATCGTGAGCGCGACGCCGAGATCGGCCAGCTCGGTATTGAGGTCGACGAGGCGGTTGTGATCATGGAAGATCGGCGTTAGCCCGCCTCCGACTTCGAGCAGGAAACCGCGACGCGATGCGCCGAGAGCCGCGAGCCGATCGGTGAACGGCTCGAACAGTTCGACGATCGCGTCCGGATTGCTGCGCGATTTGCGCGCAATCGCCGAATCGAGAGTGACGATGTCCCGCCCGAGCGTCCGGGCGAGCTTCGATTGATGGTCGAACTGCAGGATGTCGAGCGGTGTGCCCGACACTTCGGCGAGGTCGGCGAGCGTGAGCGTCAGGGTGGACTTCCCCGAGCCGCCGACGCCGGAGAGGATGACTCCGGCGAGGGGCTGGTCGGTCTTGGCAACAGAAATGGGTCCCGCGATTGATTCAGGCACGATGATCTCCTTGGGACTCGCGCAACGCGGTCCAATCGAATGAGGAAGTGAGGGAGTTGCTACGACCAGGAACTGCGGCTGAGCTGCCTGGTGGCGTTGTCGACAACGCCACCAGGTCGATGCCGCGGTTGGTCAGTGCAGACTGCCGCCGGCGCTATTCGCGGTCGGATCGGGCAAGGCAGCGCGCTGCAGGCGACCAGCCTCGCGCAAGCTATCCACCATGGCGCGCTGATCCTGGGTGTACGAGACGAAGGCTGTCAGCGCGATGTCGCCATAATAGGCCACAATCTGGGCCTCTTCCGGCGAGAACGACCAGCGAGAGCGCCACTCCATCAGCTCAACGGGCGAGATTTTTTCACCGGTCTTGCGGACGGACGAGACCCGCGCGATCCAGGCTGCGAGGCAGCGATGGACGGCATTCAGGATTCCAACGGTCACAAGCTCGTCGACGGMTGCCGTCACCGTCTCGTCCCAACCGTCGCAGGCGGCAGCAATCGCCTCACCTTCAGCGTGGAGCGCCACTGCCACGGCCGAAGCGTCGCGCTTGCCGGGAAACCACGACACTGCCGCCCTCCGCCCCTCCTCGTAGAGGTGGGTCATCCGCGCCGTCGCGGCGTCGTGATCCGGTTCGCCACCTTCCTCAACGTTGGAAACCGGGCAGCGCTGGGCCAGCCAACGAAGCGTCTCCCCGCCAAACGTACCGTCTGCGGTCCGACCAACCGAACGAGCCATCACTCCCATCGACCGCTCGGTGGAAGCAAAAACGTTGAGTGCGAGAGCTTCGAGCACCTGGATTTCGTGCTGGCGCAGGGCGTCCTCATAAGAAGCCATGTCCACGCCGATCCACTTCAACCACGCTGCGAACGCACAGCCGGAAAACTCAACTCCGCTGCCGGCCAGCGTGCCGGAAGCCGGTGCGCCGGCGATAGCGCCGGGCGCGCTGGCGTGGCTGCGTTCCTGAAGCCGCTGGCCGCGCGCGCCCTGGACGCGGCGCAAACGGGCCAACACCTTCTTCAACCCCGAAAACTGCTTGCTGAACTTCTCGTTGGGCATCGAAACCTCCTGTGTTGATGCCCGACCACCCTGCCGTATCGAAGGGCTCCAATTTTCTGGAACAAATCGGAAAGGTGCGACCGGATTCACTTTGGCCAGCGGCGGCGGCGTGCCGGTTTTGAATGAGAAAAGCCGGCGGACACGGGGTCCGCCGGCTGGCGATGGAGCGACAATCGGGTTCAAAAAGATCAGGCGGACGCCCATCCATCCAGTTCACGGATGGCTGCCAGGATCAGGGCGGCAACCGGAACCGGCCAGGCATTGCCCACCAGCCTGGCGATCTGCGCACGGGTCAATGGCTTGCCACGCCAGGTCACCCCGTGCAGCCAATCATCCCGGAAGCCCTGCGCACGCATGATCTCCAGCGAGGTCGGCCGGCGAACGATACGACCGTGCCCCCTGATGGTCTGAACCACGAGGAAGTCGAGTTCGGACAGGCGCATTCCGGCCTTGACGATGCCCGATCCGCTTGCGGTCAGCGTGCCGAGCCGCGGCGGGTGGTGGAGGTCAGGGCGAGTTGCAGGGCGCGCGGCATCCTGTACCCGTACCGACTTGCGCGACGCAGCACGCCCGCTGCCGCCTGCGGCGAGAGCGAATACGTCAGCAGGTGCGGGCCCGGCGCCTCCGCGATGGCCGAGAACCCAGAGACGGCGGCGGCGCTGCGGCAGTACGTCTGCCGCGTCGATGATCCTGACGTCGCAACGGTAGCCGAGCGCACGCAACCGCGCGAGGAGCTGGCGGAGTGCCCAGCCGCCATTCGACGACGCGAACCCGGGGACATTTTCGAGGAGGACCCATTCGGGTTCCACCGCGGCAACAGCGTTGAGCACGCCTGCGCTGCATTCACGCGGATCGTTGAGACCCTTGCGGAGCCCCGACGCCGAGTGGGGCTGGCACGGGAAACCCGCGGTGAGGATGTCGATCTGACCATGAAAGCTGCTCCAGTTGCATGAGTTGAGGTCGCCGAGATTCGGCGTTGTCGGGAACTTGTGTGCCAGCACCGCGCAGGCGACGGGGTCGATTTCGGCGACGCCCGTCAGCTCGTGGGGGGTGTCGGCGAGCTCGAACGCCGCGACATCGCCCGCCATGCCGGAGCACAGGCTGAGAGCCTTGACCGGCCTTGCGGGCGGCAAGCTTTTCCGGCGAGAAGATGCGGCCTGAGCGGATGATCCGCGCCGCCGCCCCCTGTTCGGGGTCTGCTGATGTCGAAACCTGGGCAAGATAATGCCTCCTCTGTGCAAGCCGGTGAATCCGGTGCGAGGAGGCTTAAGGGTCGCGGACCCCGGAATTTTAGGGAGCAAATCAGAAAGGCGCCGGTAGCAGAAAACGCGCTGGCACGAAGGAAGCACAAGGCCTCCTTCGGCAAGATTGGTCGATTACCAGGCGAGCGGAAGGAAGGGACGCACCACGAGCTCTTCGTCTTTGTTGCGCAACTTGCGGGTTCGCGCGGCGGGTTTCGACGCCAGCAACGCCTGCATCACGAGGCCCGAGGAGGCCCTCTCCGGCACGAACTCCAGGAGTTCGTTCTTACGTCGCTTCCCGGTGATGCGGCCGTAGACACGGCGCCATACGACGGATTCCTGCCCGGTACTCACAGTCTGCTCCGCTATCGTCGATAGCTGATCAACGCCGGCAAACAGCTCCGCGTGCCTACGAACGAGATCGCAGATATTGGCGATTTCCTCCGCTCCGTCACACAGGAAGGGCGCGTCATCTTCGAGAAGATCCAGCATTGGCAGACAGAGTTCGCGCGGCAGGAGCAGGCGGTCCCGACGCCCCAGTCGCCCAAGCCAGGCAGCCACTCCCAGGTGGCGATTGCATCTGGCAAGCCCGGGGTGCAGCTGTTGCGGGTTGAAGCCGCTGTGAAGAGCGATCAAAAAATATTCGAATGTCGTCAGCTTGAACTCTTCGGATTGACCGAACATAGATCGAAATCTATCTGAATAAAACTCTCCGAAATATTTCAGATTGTGTCGATTTCCGTGCTGAGCGACCTCCAATGCGCAGGCTCTTCTGTAGCCGCGGTGCAGAATCTTTAATATATAAAAATAGTAATCCTCAAATTTGAATCTATTTTGCATTTTTCCATAGAAATCATCGAAAAATGGTAGTTCATCATCCACATTTCTCGCAAATTCAATCGGAGATATGCCATAAATTTCTTTAAACTTTTTACCTTTAATATCAAAAAATAGCACACTGGGATTATCGTATTCATATTCCTGACATTGGC
>NZ_JBFUIY010000036.1:0-59524 GCF_056401655.1 Allobosea sp. P4_E12
CTGCAGCGTTTCGCCGGTGCGGTAGACGGCGCAGTTGTCCTGCATCGTCTTCTGCATGCGGTTGCGCAGCTCCGCCGTCGGGGTGCCGCCCGAGGCATTGCGGAACTTGTCGAGGCGGGTCAGCGCGAGATCGGCCGAGGACTTCGGCAGCTCGGGCTGCTTTTCGCCCGGCGTCACGATTTCGGCGCAGCGCAAGCCGGCGGCACGTCCGAAGACGACCAGATCGATCAGCGAGTTCGAGCCGAGGCGGTTGGCGCCATGCACCGAGACGCAGGCCGCTTCGCCGATCGCCATCAGGCCAGGCACCACGGTATCGGGATTGCCGTCGACCTTGGTCAGCACCTCGCCATGATAGTTCGTCGGGATGCCGCCCATGTTGTAGTGCACCGTCGGCAGGACCGGGATCGGCTCGCGGGTGACGTCGACACCGGCGAAGATCTTGGCGCTCTCCGAGATGCCCGGCAGGCGCTCGTGCAGGATCTTCGGGTCGAGATGGTCGAGATGCAGGTAGATGTGGTCGCCGTTCTTGCCGACGCCGCGTCCGCCACGAATCTCCATGGTCATTGAACGCGAGACGACGTCGCGAGAAGCCAGATCCTTGGCGGAGGGAGCGTAACGCTCCATGAAGCGCTCGCCCTCGGAATTGGTGAGATAACCGCCCTCGCCGCGAGCCCCCTCGGTGATCAGGCAGCCGGCGCCATAGATGCCGGTCGGGTGGAACTGCACGAACTCCATGTCCTGCAGCGGCAGGCCGGCACGCAGCACCATGCCGCCACCGTCGCCGGTGCAGGTATGGGCCGAAGTCGCCGAGAAATAGGCGCGGCCATAGCCGCCGGTCGCCATGATCGCCATCTTCGAGCGGAAGCGATGCAGCGTGCCGTCATCGAGCTTGAGCGCGATCACGCCGCGGCAGACGCCATCCTCGTCCATGATCAGGTCGATGGCGAAATATTCGATGAAGAACTCGGTGTTGTAGCGCAGCGCCTGGCCATAGAGCGTGTGCAGCATGGCGTGGCCGGTGCGGTCGGCGGCAGCGCAGGTGCGCTGGGCCGGAGGACCGTTGCCGAAATCGGTGGTCATGCCGCCGAAGGGACGCTGATAGATCTTGCCGTCCTCGGTGCGCGAGAACGGCACGCCCCAATGCTCGAGCTCATAGACGGCCGCCGGCGCATTGCGCACGAGATACTCGATCGCATCCTGGTCGCCGAGCCAGTCCGACCCCTTGACGGTGTCGTACATGTGCCACTGCCAGGTGTCCTTGCCCATGTTGCCAAGCGAAGCGGCAACGCCGCCCTGCGCCGCGACGGTGTGCGAGCGGGTCGGGAACACCTTGGAGATACAGGCAGTCCTCAGGCCCGCCTGCGAGCAGCCGACCGTCGCGCGCAGTCCCGCGCCGCCGGCGCCGACAACCACGACGTCGAAGGTGTGATCGGTGATCGGATAGGCCTGGCCTGTATAGGCCGGGACCGATTGGGCTCTGGTGATCGCCATCGGGTTCAGCCTCCGAAAGAGAGTTTCAGGATCGCGAAGACGCAAGCTGCGCCGATCGCGATCGCAAAGAAGGTGTTGGCCATCACGGCGAGGATCTTCAACCCTTCGTGGTGGACATAGTCCTCGATCACGACCTGCATGCCGAGACGCATATGGACCGCGCCCGACAGGGTGAAGAGCAGCATCAGGATCGCGACCAGCGGGTGCGAGAGCGTCGCGACAGCAGCCGCATAGGGCTTGCCGAAGAGCGAGATCACAACGCCGAGGAAGATGATCGTCAGAAAGACGTTCGCCACGGCGGTGACGCGCTGCAGCCAGAAATGGCCGGTGCCGGACTTGGCCGAGCCGAGACCGCGAACGCGGCCGAGCGGGGTACGCATGGAAGAATTTGACGACATGACGAAACTCCTCAGCGCATCGCGTAGGCGACGATCCAGAGCAGGATCGTCAGGCCCGCCGAGACGAAGACGCTGTACTTCGCCATATTCATGCGCGTCTCGGGGTCGTAGCCGTACCCCATGTCCCAGACGAAATGGCGCAGGCCGCCGACCATGTGGTGCAGCAGCGCAAAGGAATAGCCGAACAGCACGAGGCGCCCCAGGAAGGAGCCGGCGATCGCCTGAGCCGTTTCATAGGCCCCCGGCCCCGAGGCGGCGGCCACGAGCCAGGCGGCGATGAGGACCGTGCCGGCATAGAGCGCCGAGCCGGTGACGCGATGCGCGATCGACATCGCCATGGTCCAGGACCAGCGGTAGATTTGCAGATGCGGCGAAAGCGGGCGCGCGATCGGTTTGGTTTGGGCCAAGGTGAACTCTCCGACTCTGCGGCCCGCCGGGGGCCCGATCCATTTGGGAATGGTTCTAGAGTGATTGGCTCTCTATAGAAACCGTTCCCGCGCTGCAATGCGAGGCAGCGAATCGGTGGTTACATAAATCTCAATCTGTAACTTTATGCTTACGCGTCAGCGCGGCAACAGCACCCAATAATCGAGATCGAGGATGACACCACCGGCATATTGATCGCCCAGCTTCAAGGGGTACTCCCCGCAAGGCAGGTTCTTGGTCGCGACGAGACGCAGACGCAGGGCGCCGACATCGCTGCGGCCCGGCAACTCGGCCTTCTCCAGCACCTCGCTCCAGGCATAGACCGTATCGCCCGCGAAAAGTGGCGCGACATGCCTGCCACCATTGATCGCCGCGATGTGAAGGCCGTTTCCGAGACCGTTGTACGATAGGGCACGGGCCAGGCTGATGACATGGCCGCCATAGATCAATCTCTTGCCGAAACGCGTCTCGCGCGCGCCGTAGGCGTCGAAATGCACCTTTGCGGTGTTCTGGTAGAGACGGGTGGCAAGCTGATGCTCGGCTTCCTCCACGGTCATGCCGTCGACATGGTCGATGCGTTCGCCGACCGCATAATGGCCCCAGCGAAACGCCGAGCCCGCGAGCGCATCGTCATAGGCGGTGAGATCCAGTGTCGGGCAGCCCTCGCCAAGCTCTTCGGGAGCGACGACCTTCGGAAGTTCGGGCACCTGCTCGGCATGCGCCGGGGCTCCCGGTTCGCGTTTGCGCACCAGCACCCAGCGCGCATAGCTCAGCACGATTTCGCCCAGTTGGTTCCGGCCGATCGAGCGGACATAGACGATGCCGGCATCGCCCGCCGAGGTCTGCTTCAGGCCGATCACCTCCGAGGTGGTCGACAAGGTGTCGCCCGGATAGACCGGCCTGAGGAAGCGCCCATCCGCATAGCCGAGATTGGCGACGGCATTCAGCGAGACGTCCGGCACCGTCTTGCCGAAGACGATGTGGAAGACCAGCAGATCGTCGACCGGCGCCGCGGGATATCCGACCGCGCGTGCAAAACTGTCCGAAGACTGGACCGCGAAGCGCGGCCCATAGAGCGCCGTATAGAGCGAGACGTCGCCGCTGGTCACGGTCCGTGGCGTGGCATGGACGATCGTCTCGCCCAGCCGGAAATCCTCGAAAAAGCGGCCAGGGCTGGTTTTGGAAGCGGGCAGCGTCGCAGTCTGGGACATCGGCGTCTCGCGTCTGGTCGGGCAGGCGGATTGTGCGCCGCCGTGAGAGCCTGCGTCCAGCCCCGTGCCGCTGCGACGATGGGGTAATGCGCACGCCCGGAATGGTCGGCCGAGCGACGACCATTCATCGAACGAGCCTCGCGGCCCTCCGTCGCGCCGCGACAGGAAGAGGCGCGCAGCCTAGGCTACAATCGCCTGCAGCTTGGCGAGATCGACATTCGCGCCGCAGACCAGAACGCCCAGGCGCTCGCCCGGAGCCGGCTTGTAGGCTCCCGAGATCAGCGCGCCGAAGGCGGCCGCGCCACCGGGCTCGACGGCCAGCCGGAAATCGCGCCAGAGCCGCGCCTGCGCCTCGGTGATGGCGGCATCCGGCACGAGCGCAACGTGATCGACCGTGTCCTTGCAGGCGTCATAGACCAGCTGGCCGACATTGCGGGCGCCGAGCGAATCCGCGGCCACCGAGGCGACATCGACCGCGACCGGTCCCTTGGCTTCGAGCGCCGCCTGCAAGGCACGCGAGCCCGCGGGTTCGACGCCGACCACCTTGACCTTCGATCCCGCGAACCAGGAGGCGATTCCCGAGATCAACCCGCCGCCACCGACTGCGACAAGCACCGTATCGAGATCGGGCTCCTGCAAATCCCACTCGCGCCCGAGCGTGCCCTGACCGGCGATGGTCTCGACCGCGGCGAAGGGATGGATCTTGAGCGCGCCGTTTTCCGCGACGAAGCGATCGCAGGCAGCCTGCGCATCGTCATATTGCGCGCCGCCGACCACGGCCTCCGCGCCGAAGCGCCGGATCGCCTCGATCTTGGCCGCGGGCGAAATCTCCGGCACGAATATCGTCGCCTTCACGCCGCGTTCGCGCGCCGCATAGGCCACCGCCGCACCGTGGTTGCCCCCGGATGCAGCAGAAACCCCTGCAGCAGGCACCGGCAGGGACAGCAGGTTGTTGAAGGCGCCGCGCGTCTTGAAGGACCCCGCATGCTGCAGGCATTCGAGCTTGAGCGAGATGTCCCCCACGGACCCGAGCGCCCCCTTGCCCAAGCGCATGATCGGCGTCACGCGAGCATGGCCGGCGATGCGCGCGGCAGCCGCCTCGATCATGGAATGGGACACCGGACGGTCGGACATGGCGCGATCCTGATAGGCTGGGCGATCCGGCGCGAAGGTCCAGATCGCGATGGGAAGCCCGTGGCTATCGCGTCCCGGCGGATCGGGGAAGGGCTTTCCACGCCCGCCCCGGATGTGCCTGGCGACGATCAGCGCCGCGAACGCATCCAGCATATCGTCTGCAGCAGCTCCCCGCGGCGGCCGTGCGTGAACGCTCTCGACCGGCAAGCCTGCCGCGATCAGAAGTGCCCGTCGTTCGGCCATGCCCTCGGGGTTGATCGCCCCTCGGACCTTCTTCGGGCTCAGAAGAGGAGCGCCGCGCATCGTCCGAAAGGCAAGTTCGGGATGGGTTTCATAGACGTGCTCGCGCCACACCGGCTCCTGCCTCAACAAGCCGTCGATCTCCCGGATCTTTGGGAACAGAAAGAAGCCCTGCTTGGAGACCTTGCGCGGTGGCTCGGAGGTCCCGACGGCCACGCCGCAAGCCTCCAGATACTCTGCAGCCTGGACTGCCGAGCGCGAGGGAATGGAGAACACCGAGGATTGCCGCTCGCCGAGCAGGCTGCGCACCGCCTGCTCGGGGCCACGTCCGGAGCCGACAATCCGGTCCGGCAGGCCGATCGGCATATCGACCGCCACGAGATCGGGCGGCGCCGATCCCGCAAAGAGCTCGGAGAAATGCGAGATCACGCGCAACTGCGGACGCAGGGGCGTAGCGTCGCCCAGGATCGCAGCGATCCAGCCCGCCTTGCAGCCGTCGACGCCGGCGATCCAGCCCATTCGCCCCCCTCTTCACCTTTCGATGAACTGTCGTTGCATTGCAGTCACGTCTAGTGTGCACTGCAGCGAAATTCGATCAGCCGTCGTTAAGGAGTATCCCATGACAGCGATCCGCCCACGCCGCAGCGTCCTGTATATGCCTGGTTCGAATGCCCGTGCGCTCGAAAAGGCTCGCGAGATTGCCGCCGATGCGCTGATCCTCGATCTGGAGGATGCCGTCGCCCCGGATTCCAAGGACATGGCGCGCGAGCAGGTCTGCGCCGCGGTGAAGGCCGGAGGCTATGGTCGGCGCGAACTGGTCATTCGGGTGAACGGCGTCGACACGCCCTGGTTCGAAGCGGACCTCGCCGCAGCGACCGAGGCCAGGCCCGACGCGATCCTGATCCCGAAAGTGTCGGCCCCCGAAACCTTGATCGAGATCGGCCACAAGCTGACCGGCCTTTGGGCAGATCCGGCCATCCGGATCTGGGCGATGATCGAAACGCCGCTCGCCGTCCTGGACGCGGCGCGGATTGCCTCGGCGGCGAAGGATCCCTCGACGCGGCTCGCCTGCTTCGTGATGGGCACGAACGATCTCGCCAAGGAAACCCGCGCTCGCTTCGTGCCTGGCCGTGCGCCGATGCTGCCTTGGCTGGTGACGGCCATCCTCGCCGCCCGTGCCCATGGCATCGACATCGTCGACGGCGTCTACAACGATCTCAAGAACGAGGATGGCTTTGCGGCCGAATGCGCGCAGGGCCGCGATCTCGGCTTCGATGGCAAGACGCTGATCCATCCCTCACAGGTCGCTGCGGCCAACGCCGCCTTCGCGCCGGATGATCATGAGCTTGCCCGCGCCAAGGCGATCATCACCGCCTTCGAACAGCCGGAGAATGCCGACAAGGGCGCGATCCAGCTCGACGGCCGCATGGTCGAGCGGCTTCATGCCGAGATGGCCAGGCGCGTCGTGGCGCTGAGCGAGGCGATCGCGGCGTAACCTGCGCGATGCCCGGCCTTGCGCCGGAGGCCCGTATTGATCGGGGTAACGGGACGAGATCATGGCCGGGACAGGCCCGGCCATGATGGAGAATACCGGGCGTCTGCCCTCAGCCCTTGGCCTTCTTTGCCCGCTCCATCGCCTCGACGATGAGCTGCTTTGCCTTGGTGGCGTCACCCCAGCCGGTGAGCTTCACCCATTTGCCGGGCTCGAGATCCTTGTAGTGCTCGAAAAAATGCTGGATCTGGTCGAGCGTGATCTGCGGCAGGTCGGTGTAGTTGTGCACGTTCTCGTAGCGCTTGGTGAGCTTGGGCACCGGCACGGCGATGATCTTCTCGTCACCGCCGCCCTCGTCCTCCATCATCATCACGCCGATCGGCCGGACCGCGATGTAGGAGCCGGGAATCAGGGGGCGTGTATTGGCGACCAAGACATCGCAGGGGTCGCCATCCTCGGACAGCGTATGCGGGATGAAACCGTAGTTCCCGGGATAACGCATCGGGGTGTAGAGGAAGCGATCGACGAAGAGCGTGCCGGCTTCCTTGTCCATCTCGTACTTGATCGGCTCGCCACCAATGGCCACCTCGATGACCACATTGACTTCGTCGGGCGGATTCTTGCCGATGGAGATGGCATCTAGGCGCATGGGTCATACCTGTTGAGACAAAAAACTGGCGCGCCTTATGCGCGCTGTAGCGCAAAAGTCCAAGCCCGACCTTTAGGCGGACGGGGCATCAGGGTTTGCGCATGGCACTTCCCACTGATATCGGGCTGCAGATGATCAAGGATGGAACTTTGTGGTGTTGAACCTGCTGCGCCGCAACGATCAGCGTTATGCGCGGCGAATGGCCCGCATCGCGCGCTGGGACCGGCCGCTTACCGGCCGGGTCGACCGGCTGCGCGCCTGGGCCAATATGCTGCTGGTCGATCATGGCATCTTCCGCCTGGCCTATCTCAATGCCCACCGGGTCACGCCGCGCCTTTGGCGCGCCGCCCAGCCCGCGCCCACCGACGTCGCCTGGTTCGCCCGCCAGGGCGTCAAGACGATCGTCAACCTGCGCGGCGGTCGCGAGCACGGCGCCTGGCCGCTGCAGCGCGAAGCCTGCGAACGCCACGGCATCGCACTGGTCGAATTCGTGCTGCGTTCGCGTGGTGCACCTGACCGCGAGACGATCCTCGGCTCCAAGGCCTTCTTCGAGGGCCTGAAGGAACCTGCGCTGGTGCATTGCAAATCGGGCGCGGACCGGGCTGGCTTTTTCTCGGCGCTCTATCTGCTGGTGCACGAGAACCGCCCGCTCGACGAAGCCATGAAACAGCTCTCGTTGCGCTACGGCCATTTCCGCTTCGCCAAGACCGGGATCCTCGACGCGTTCTTCGAAGCCTATGCCCGCGAGGGCGAGGCCAAGGGCATCGCCTTCCTCGACTGGGTCGAGCGCAGCTACGATCCCGAGGCGCTCGAGAGAGACTTCAAGACCGGCTTTCTGTCTTCGCTGATCGCCGACCGCCTGATCCGGCGCGAGTAGACCTGCTCAACGCGCCGCACGCGGCAGGGCAGGAGCGCCCCCCATCCGCGTCCAGGTAAACTGGATATGCGCCATCATGCGCGCGAACGAAACGCATCCGATCGCGGTGAGCAGCGCCACCGACAAAGTCCCGAACCACCACATAACCAGCGCGGCACCGGCCAGCGAAACCGCATTCGTCATCATCTGCCGTCGCGGATACAGCGACAGTGAACCGATCTCGTGCAGCGGTCCGACCAGGGTACTGCAGCCATAGAACAGCGAGAGCAGCGCCATGGTCTCGCCGACCCCTTCCCATTGCGTGCCCTCGAGCACGTAGTCGGCCCCGAGTGCGACGATGGCGACGCCGGCGAAGAGCACGACGACAATGGCAACCATGCCCATGGTGATCCGACGGGCCCAATGTTGCCGATCCGCTCCCTCGCGCTTGCGCAGATCATTCATCGCCAGCGGCGTGACCGCCGCGTTGAATAATTGCATCGGCATTTCCAGCAGGCGCATGGCAAGCGCGACATGCGCCGCCAGAAGGGCGTTGCCGGCGAAGGGCAACGCCAGCAGCGGCGCCACCATGAAACCGAAGGACAGCAGCGCCGAGGGCAGCAGATAGGTCGGCGCCGTGCGCCAGCGTATCGCCGACTCCATCAGTTCTCGGTGCGACCAGCAGCGCAGCCTCACGAAGCCGATCAGCGCCTTGTGACGGCGCCAGACCAGGTAGATCGCAGCCATTGCGTGGCCGAAGGCATCGGCGGCGAACAGCGCAAGCGCCGTCGGGCCGAGCGGCCAGATCAGCAGGATCATCATGGCCGGCTGGACGATCGCCTGCACGACATTGCTGTTGCCGATCGTCGTGAAATCACCCTCGGCGGTCGCCTCGGCGGTCATCAGCCTGATGGCCGCACGGCTGGCCAACGAAATCAGGAAGAGCGCACCAAAGCCGCGCAGGACCCAGCCCGCGGACGCCGCGAACAGAATTGCCGCAGTCATCCCGGCAAGGAAAACCATTCCCGCAGCGAAGGCCAGTCGAAACGCCCTGCCGAGACGCACCCTGTCATTGCTCTGAAAGAACACGGCCTCGAAGCGCAGCAGAACTGCGATCGCGACGAAATTGGCCAGCGCCGAAAAGATCGCGAAATCCGCGAAAACCTTGGGTGGGCACAGGGCCGCTGCGAAGAGCAGGCCCCATACCGAAAGAATCCGCGCCTGGACGAAGCGCAGCGCCAGCATCAAGCCGTTGCGGAGACCGGTGCGCCTGACGGGAGAGCCATCGGCCGCGATCGGCTCGGCCGGAACGGGCGCCGACGCGGCCGCTGCAAAGCCGCCCCTGTCCAGTGCGAGTTGCGCAGCCATATCCACGTCCCCGGTCGGGATGTCGGGCAGGTCGTCTTCGCTCGACCGGGGGCCGTGGCGCTCGCCTGCCGGAGTTCGCTCGCGATCAACCCCTTCGATCACGTCGCTTCACTCCGCAGGCTGCACGCTGCGCCGGTATGGTTAACGCACGGTAAATTTGCAGGCACTTTCGCTGGTCGCGCCGGGGAGGGTTCTCGCTACCATGCGAGCTGTGGCGGAAAAGTGGCAAAACCCGTCATTTATCAGCGTTCTAACTGAGCTCCATTGTCATCTGAGGACGTCCCGGTCAGTGTTTCCCTCGCAGCTTGAGAGGCTTGATCCCATGACGCGCGCCCCCATCCACCTCGATTTCCTGAATGCGCTGGACGTCGAGGCACTAGGGTTGACCGACCCGCAGATCATCTCCGCAGTGGAGGCTGGGCTTGCGGCGCAAGGACGCGGGGAAACCGTGATCGAACCGCGCATGCACCTGATTCCAGGCGGCAGCAGTGGTCATTTCAACGTGCTGAGGGGCGCGTTTCGAGCGCCGATCAACCTGGCGGGCGTCAAGGTGATCGGGGACTTCGTCGACAACTACAAGGAGGACTTGCCCTCGGAGCTTGGCCTGCTCCTGTTGATGGACCCGTCCAATGGCGTGCCCAGGGCCATCATCGACGGGAGCCATCTCACCGATATGCGCACCGGCGCAGTCACAGCCATCGGCGCGAAATACCTTGCGCGCAAGGCTGCCAAGGTGCTGGGGCATATCGGAGCACGCGGCACGGCCTACTGGAACGTACGCCTGCTCGACTCGCTGTTCGACTTCGACGAGATCCGGGTGCATTCCCGCCGACAGGAAAGCCGCGAGGCTTTCGGAGCACGGCTCACAGCTGATCTCGGCAAGCCCGTCATCGTGACCGAAGACTGGCGCTCCTGCGTCGACGGCGCCGATATCGTTGTCGAAGCCTCGCGCCTCGATGCTCCCGAGCCGCTGCTGAGGACGGACTGGATCAAGCCGGGCGCTTTCGTCGTGCCCTACGGCACGATGAGTGCCGTCGAGCTTTCGCTGACCGATATCATGAGCAAGCTCGTCGTCGACGATTGGGGCCAGTGCCGATCGGGCCAGTTCGGCGCGCTACGTGCCCATGTCGAGGCCGGCAAGCTCTCGGAGGCGACCCTTCATGCCGAGATGGGCGAAATCGTCGCCGGGCTGAAGCCCGGCCGCGAGAGTGACGACGAAACCATCCTGTTCTGGCATCGCGGGCTCTCGCTCTCCGACATCGCGCTTGGCCATTTCATGCTGGAGAAGGCCGGGCGCATGGGGATTGGCCAGAGGCTGCGTTACGCCTGATGAACCCTGCCACACCGCACCTTGTCGCCAATGCGCGGATGTATGCCGTCAACCCGGCGGTTCATGCTGCCTGGACCGATCTCTTCGCCTGGATCTCAAGCCGGTCGGGGGTGCCGCTGACTGTCGTCGACCATGCCGCACCGGCTCCATTGGAGGACCTCTGGCGACGCGGCGATCTCGGCCTCGCCTTCATCTGCGGCTACCCCTTCGCAAGCGGTCGCTTTCCCGTGCAGCCGATCGCGGCTCCGATCCCGGCCGCAGCGCTTGCGGGCGGGCGGCCCTTCTATGCAACTCATCTCGTCACCCGCGCCGAAAGCCCGATCGCCACGCTCGCCGGGAGCTTCGGTCAGCGCCTTGGCTGGACGGTCGAGCACTCCCAGTCCGGGTTCAACGCCTTGCGCAGCCACCTGCTCCCCCATTGGAAGGCCGGGCCGTTGTATCGGCAAAGCATCGGCCCGCTTCTGACGCCGCGCCGGGTGATTGCCGCGTTGCTCAACGACGAAATCGATATTGGTCCGCTCGACTCGTATTTTCACGACCTGTTACTCGCGCATGAGCCTGAAACCGCTGCACGGCTGCGGACCATCGAGACGACGCTCCCAAGGCCGATGCCGCTCCTGGTCGCCTCGGACACGCTGGACGCGGCCCCGCTTGCAAACCTTCGCGATG
Source organism: Allobosea sp. P4_E12 (assembly GCF_056401655.1). Classification (NCBI taxonomy): domain Bacteria; kingdom Pseudomonadati; phylum Pseudomonadota; class Alphaproteobacteria; order Hyphomicrobiales; family Alloboseaceae; genus Allobosea; species Allobosea sp. P4_E12. The sequence goes on from NZ_JBFUIY010000036.1 coordinate 11,265, forward strand.
CGCTGCTCGACGCAGCAGCCCAGCCTCAGGCGCAGGCTTTGCTGGCTCGCCTTAAGCTCTCCGGTTTCGCAGCCATAGAACGCAGCAGCTATGACGTGCTGCTCGAGGATGCACGCAGCGCGGAAGCCGCCGGATATGGTCGGCCGGGCTAGGGTTCGGCCGGGCGCCCGGCACTGCGCGCCCGGATCGCCGCAAGCGTGATACGCCCGAGCGGCCGGCTGTCGCCATCGACGATGGTCGCCCCGTCTCGCCCCTCGGTCAGAAGCGCGGAGAGCACGTTGCGCAGATTGGCCGATGCCGGAAGCCGCAGGTCGGAAACCTCTGGCGCTCCCTCTTCGACCGCATCTGCGGCGCTGACCAGAGAGAGGCGCCGTAGCGCGGCGTCAGCACCGACGAAATCGGCGACGAATGCGTCAGCCGGAGCCGCCAGCAGGCGGTCGGGTGTGTCATACTGCACTAGGCCGCCATCCTTCATGATGGCGACGACATCGCCCATGCGGATCGCTTCGTCGATGTCATGGGTGACGAAGATCACCGTCTTCTTCAGCCGGCGCAGGATCGCAACGAACTCCTCCTGGAGGCGTCCCCGCACCACGGGATCGACCGCACCGAACGGCTCGTCCATCAGCATGACCGGCGGGTCGGCAGCCAAGGCGCGCGCAACCCCGACACGCTGGCGCTGTCCGCCGGAGAGATGGCGCGGGTAGCGCGCCAGGAACTGCTCGGGCTCCAGCCCGACGAGTGCCAGCATCTCCTCCGAGCGCGACCTGATCTTCTCCGCCGGCCAGCCCAGCAGTTTGGGCACGGTCGCGACATTCTCGGCGATGGTCATGTGCGGGAACAGGCCGACCTGCTGAATGACATAGCCGATGCGGCGGCGAAGCAGCACCGGATCGGCCTGGGTGACATCCTCACCCCCAACGATGATCCGGCCGGAACTCGGTTCGATCAGCCGGTTCACCATCCGCATTGTCGTGGTCTTGCCGCAGCCGGATGGGCCGATCAGCACGCAGGTCCGGCCTTCGGGCACAGAAAGATCGAGGCTGTCGACCGCGGGACGCGCGATGCCTGGGAAGAGCTTGCTGACATTCTCGAGACGGATCATCAGGCCCCCATTCGCGCGGAACGCGTCATGGCGCGCTCGACGCTCGCAAAACCGATCTCGACCAGCAGCGCGAGCAAGGCGACCGCGACCGCTCCGGCAATCAGCTGCGGAAAATTGAAATTCGCCATGCCGGCAGTGATCAGTTCGCCGAGACCGCCGCCGCCGATGAAGGCCGCGAGCGTCGCCGCCGAGACGACCTGCACGGCGGCCGTGCGGATGCCCGCAAATATCACCGGCAGCGCCAGCGGGATCTCGATCCGCGTCATAACCTGCGCATCCGAAAGTCCCTGCCCGCGCGCCGCCTCGACGATGTCGCGGTCGACTTCGCTCAGGCCCGTATAGGTGTTGAGCAGCAGGGCCGGCAGGCCGTACAGCGTCAGCGCCACCACAGACGGCAGGAAGCCGGTGCCGAGCAGGGGCAGCATGATGACGAGCAAGGCCAGGCTCGGCACGGTGCGCAGGATGTTGACGATCGCGATCGCCGAATTGGCGAAGCTGCGATGACGCGTCAGCGCAAGTCCGAGCGGCAGTGCGATCAGCACCACGGCGAGAAGCGCCACGCCCGAAAGCCAGAGATGATTCTCGACCGCTGTCCAGAAGATGCGGGGATTGGCGGAGATCCAGCCGAGCATCAGGCGCCCTCCGCCTGGGCCGCCCGCAGGCCGAGCTCGAGCCGACGCAAGATCTCGTCGCAGGCGATGGCAAGCAGCGAGGTCATGATCGCGCCGACCACGACCTTCTCGCCGAAATCCTGGGTGATGCCCTGGAAGATGATGTCGCCAAGGCCGCCGGCATTGATGAAGGCGGCCACGGTCGCGACCGAGACCATGGTGACGACCGTGATGCGGATGCCGGCGATGATCACCGGCAACGCCAGCGGGAGCTCGATGGCGAAAAGCCGACGCCAGCGGCCATAGCCCATGCCGTCGGCGGCATCCAGAATCTCGGGCGCGATCTCGCGCAGGCCGGTTGCCGTGTTCCGGATGATGATCAGCAGGGCATACATCACGAGCGCAACGATCGCCGGGCCAAAGCCCAGCCCGAGGATGGGAATCAACAGCGCAAAGATCGCCAGTGCCGGCACCGTGTAGAGGGCGCCCGAAATCAACAGCACGACGAGGTAGAACGTCGGCCGCCGCGCCGAGATGATCCCGAGCGGCAGGCCGATGACGAGCGAGATCGCGAGCCCGATGCCAACGAGCTGGATATGCTCCCAGAGCGCGATCAGCAGGCGGTCGTAATTCTCAATGATCCAGGTCATGCCGGCAGGTCCGAAAACGCTGCGGCAAGCTCTCCCGCCGCCAGGCGTTCGGCCAGCGCCTCGAACTCGCGCCCCATCGGCCGGTCATCGTCGAGCCGGGCGACATGGGCGCGGACGAAGCCAAGTGCGAGAGTGGTGCCGACGCCGAGCCTGATGCCCTCGCGCTGCTCGGCGGCCTCGGCGGCCACGACGAGTTCGATCGCAGCAAGCCGCGCCAGGTGCTCGGCGATCATCGCCGTCTTTGCGACGATGCGCGGCGTCATCGGCGCGTAATCCTCGACACCATCGGCAACCGGCATGGTCATCGGGCCGAGCGGCAGGGCGAGATGGCGGATCTCCGCTTCCAGGGCTGCGGTCGTCTTCTGCGTGGTCGCAAACCCCGCATGCGTGCCGCCATGGCGTGTCAGGAAGCGCGGCAACCCGCTGGACGCAGGCGACATCAGCTTGGTGATACGGAACGCCGAGATCGTCGCGGCGTGGGCGACTGCCAGTCCGAGCCCCTCGAGCGCGAGTGCAAGAGCCGTCGTGTCGAAATTGACGGTCGAACGCAGGACATCCTCGGTGATCAGCACCGCCGGGCTGTCGCCGGCCCCGTTGAGCTCGACTTCGACGAGCGCCCGCGCCGTATCGAGCGCGGCGGATGCGGCTCCGTTCACGGGCGCCAGGCAGCGAAAGGACAGCGGGTCCTGCACGCGCCTGGCAGCGCCTTCATCAAGGAGATCGCTGCCGGCCAGGAGTTCGCGCAACTTCGCCGCGCCAGTGACATGGCTCGGCACCGGCCGAAGCGCGACCAGATTGCTGCCGATGGGCGAGAGATTGGCGCGGTAAGCCTCCAGCGAGAGTGCGCCTGCTGCCGTCAGCGCCTGCAGCGCCATGGTCATGGCGCGAAGCGCGAGCGCAGCCAGGCCCGCGCTCTCGGCATTGGCATTGAGCAGCGCGAGCCCGTCCTTCGGCCCCAGGGCCGGAAGCGCTATGCCGGCCAGGCGCATGGCCTCGGGGCCGGGGCGAATCCGCCCGTCGAACTCGGCCTCGCCTTCCCCTGTCAGCGGCAGAAAGAGCTGGGCCAGCGAGCTGAGGTCGGCCTCACCCAGCGAGCCGATGCGCCGGACGACAGGATGAACCCCGGAATTCAGCATCGCAGCGAGCGTCCCGACAAGGCCCGGCGAGATGCCCGACGCGCCCTGCGCAAGACCGGCAAGCCGCGCCAGCAGCACGGCCCGCACCTCGCCCCGTGACAGGCAATGCCCGACCCCGACGGCCCGCGCCCGAACGGCCCGCTGCTGGAAGGCAGCAATCTGATCCGCCGCCAGCCGCGTATCGACCGCAGCCCCGAGGCCCGTCGTCAAGCCGTAGACGGCCTCGCCGCGTTCGAGGCTGCGCTCGACCACCGCGCGAGCCCCGCTCAGCCGCTCATGCAACGCGGGAGCCAGCATGATCTGCGCAGCATCATGCGCGACGGCATGGACCTGTTCGATCGAAAGCGGCCCGGCACCGATGACGACGGCGGGGGCCGCTTGCACCAGCTCCATCCGCAGACCGCCCGCCTTAGCGGACAAGACCCTTGGCTTTCAGGAAGGCGGCGGCGACGACGCGCGGCTCCTTCTTGTCGACCTCGACCTGTCGGTTCAGCTCCTGCATCGTCGCATTGTCGAGCGCCGCCCCGACCTTCTCGAGGATCTCGACGACCTTGGCATTGCCGGCAATCTCCGGACGCACGACCGGGGCGAGGAAATAGGGCGGGAACAGCGACTTGTCGTCGTCCAGGGCTACGAACTTCTCCGCCGCGATCTGCCAGTCGGTGGAGAAGCCGTTGGCGATGTCGACCTGCTTTTGGTTCAGCGCCTCGTAGCGCAGCCGGAGCGCAGCGAACTGCTTGAACTCGGCAAACTCGGCGCCATAAACCTCCTTGAGACCCGCGATGCCATCACGGCGGTCGACGAATTCGGTACCGGCACCGAGCCGGAGCTTGGACGAGACCTTGCCGAGATCTGTCAGGGTCTTGAGGTTGTATTCCTTCGCCGTCTCCGGCCGCACCACGATGGCATAGCCGTTATTGATGCCGGAAGGCTTCAGCCAGGTCAGGTTGAACTCCTTCTCGTAGAAGGCCTTGACCATGCCGCGCACCTTCTCCGGGTCGGTTTCGGTCACGCCCTGGGCCTTCATCACGGCGTTGAGGCCGGTCCCGGTATATTCCGGATAGAGATCGATCGCGCCGCTCTTCAGGGCCTCATGCGCCACCAGCGTGCCACCGAGATTGATCTTGCGCTCGACCTTGAAACCAGCGCCCTCGAGGGCCGCGGCATAGAGCTCGGCAACGATGAACTGCTCGGTGAAATTCTTGGAACCGATCTTGATCGTCTGGGCCGCTGCCGCCGACAGCCCGACCAGGATCATGGCGGCAACAGTACAGACCGTCTTCGCGAAGCGCATGCTGACAAGTTTCATGGCTGCCTCCTGTGATGGCTCAAGGGGTTAGCTAACGAGGGATCGAACAGCGATGCAAGTTTCGGGCTCGTGAAGGAGAAAAGCGCCTTCGCGATTCCAGTCTCGGAGAACGAACGCCCCGGGCAAGCGCTCAACTGAGGGGATTTCGTTCGCCCGCGCGGATGGCGGCGGGCAGGCGATTCTCGATGGGCGACAAAGGGCAGACCCAGGCCTCGGAATAGGCGCAGGACGGGTAATAGGCGAAATTGAAGTCGAGGATCGTACGCCCCTGCGAAGTCGCGCCGAGATCAGCGCTCTTGATCGTGTCGAGCAGGTAGCGGCCGCCGGCAAAGGTCTCCTCGCCATTGCTCGCATCGCCGAAGGGCAGGAAGGTCCCGCCGCCATAGCCCTCGATCCAGTAAAGCGTCAGCTCCCGAGCGAGCGCGCCCTCCAATCCGTCGGTCAGCGCGTAGGGCCGGAGCACCATGGCGCCGTCCTTTCCGGCTTCGACCCGAATGGTTTCACGCCCGATCGCGGGCCGGAGCCCGACCTCGAAGCGCAGCGCCGGATCGTAGGAGAAATAGCGGATGCCCCTGAAGCGCTGCCGCCGAGCGGCCGCAAGCGGCGACTGCCGATGCTCGCGAAACAACCGGTCGCGTACGCTTCGCCACTGCGTCCAGCCCGCTTCCGTCGGCATCGCCCGGACCGCTGCGTAGAGATCGGCCACCTGCCGACGCCAATCCTGGAGCGAGGCCATGTTCTCGAGTACCGCGCTCGCAGACAGGCGAGCCCCTGATCTGGTGGATTCCGCTCCGGCAATGATCTGGTTTTTCATGGAGTGCAGCCTTCGGTTCGACTGAACGGGATCGCTTAGGCACGAGAACCGCCGCCGCCGGTCAACGCGTCGGCGACGCAGGCGTTCCCACATCGCCCATTGTGCCGATCCTGCTGTCAGGCCGTGTCAGCGTTCCCGGCGGTGCCAGCAAAAATCGTCGCGTCGAGGCACAAAGCCAAGGCCAATGAAGAACGCCGCCGTCACGAGATCGCGACGACGGCGTTGAACTGGCGGATCGGAAGCCCGAGCTGTCAGGAAAATTGCGTCTTCAGGCCTTCGAAGAGCGCAACCTGCTCGGCAATCAGCGCACGCTTCTCGTCGCGCCGCACGAAGACCTTGAACATCGCTTCGCCGGCAGCATTGAAGAACTGGACCGAGCAGGAGCGGCGGCCATGGAACTGTCGATCGACCAGGTAGATCGCCGTGCAGTTGCCTGCCTTGATATGTCCGCCGATCGGGCTGTCGCCATGAATGTTGTAGTAGCCATGGCCGAAGGAGCCGACGGGCAGCGAGCCTTCACATTCCAGCACGATATCGGCGGTGTGGACGATGAAGAGCACCTCGCCCCAGGTCGAGAGCGCCTGCCACAGCGCCTCGAAGCGCTCGGCAGCGATGAAATGGCGCTGGTCGGCCGGCGCTGCCTCGAGCACCGCGAGCGTCGGCACGCCGACCTCGCGGGCGATGGCCTCGATCACGCCATCCGGCTTGGCTGCCAGCGCCTGCCTGACGCGCTCCATCGGGTCTGTCTGTGACGGGTCCTGGACCGCCGCTGCACTCGCCTGCGAGATCGACATGCCGTCCTCCCTCACTCTGCCGCCTGGCGGGGCAAATGCGGATTGGCCTCGCTGAGCACCGTCTCGAAACCTTCGAATTCGGGATGCCCGAGATACATCGGCGTAGCCCTGGGCTGGCCGGCATTGCGGTGTGATTCACGGAACTGGTCGGACTTCGTCCAGGCCGTGAAATCCTCCTTCGAGGCCCAGGTCGTGTGCGAGGAATAGAGGGTATGGTCCTCCTTCTCCGGCCCCTTGAGCAAATGGAAGGCGATGAAGCCGCTCATCTCGTCGAGGCGGGTCTTGCGCGAGGACCAGACAGTCTCAAAAGCGGCCTCCTCTCCCTTGACGACCTTGAAGCGATTCATGGCGATGAACATGGGTGTTTTCCTCAGTTGGCTGGCTGTTGGCTGGCTTGGTTGAACGGGAAGCGGGCAGTGCCTGGCGGCATTGCAGTCCTCATGTGCCGAAGCGCGTCGAGAAGCCGATCTTGCCGACGAAGCCCGGGCTGTTGTCACCGTCGCGGTAGCGGCGATAGCGAACGTCGCCGACATTCTCGAGCGAGAGATAGGCGCGGGCATCCGGCGTGATCTTGTAGTCGGCGTAGAGATCGACCAGCGCATAGGCCTTGCTCGCGAGCACCTGCGATCCAGGCGGCAGGCGCTTTTGATCGTCGACCAGCGTCAGCCGGGCGCCCACCGTCAGCTTCTCCTCAAAGAAGCGCAAACCGCCGTTGAGGACCAGCTTGTCAGGATAGATCGACTCCAGAGGCTGGTTCAGCGTCCTGTTGTCGCCGCGGATGGTCGAGCCGGCAAGGGTCATGAACCAGCGCTTCGCGTCGTAGCCGAGTTCGGCCTCGAAGCCGGTGATGCGCGCCTTGGCAACGTTCTGGTACGAGAAGAAGGCATCGTTGCAGGCGCCCGGGATCGGCGCGCCGCAGGGAGCACCGGGATCGACGAAGATACCGTCGATATAGTTCTTCACGTCGTTCCTGTAGACGGCGAGCTTGCCGCGGAAGCGGTCGCCCTCGCTCAGGATGTCGTCATATTTCAGATTGACGCCGGCCTCGAGCGTCTTGCCCACTTCCGGCTTCAGGTTCGGGTTCGGCCGGAAGATGAAGCTGGCAGGAGCCGGATGCGGCCCGTCTACCAGCGTCTCGGTCACCGACGGCGCCCGATAGCCCTCGGCATAGGTGCCATAGACCTGCAGCCCCTGCAGCGGGGTGACGCCGAGCGTCAGCTTGGGCGAGATGCGGTTGCCATCCGACGAGGTGCGACCGCCGCTGAGCTCATAGGCGTCGTAGCGCAGCGCGCCGATCAGGTCGAAGATCGAATACTTGACGTGGCTCTGCACGAAGCCGCCATAGACGCTGCGCTTGCCGGACGGCGTTGTCTCGTCGCCATTGCTGACCGGATCGCTGGTCCTGACGCGATCTTCGAACCAGTCCGCGCCGTAAGTCAGATTCAGCGCTGCCGCGCCCAGATCGAATTTCGAGGTGTTGTAGATGTCGAACCCCGTGGTCTGGACCTTGAAATAGCGCTTCGCGCCCAGGGCCGCGCCCGTACCCGAGATCTGGGTCTGGTCTGTGTCCGTCGAGGTCGAATACGCACCGATGTTCAGGTTCAGCCACGGGATGTCGGGCCGCGAGAAGCTGTAGCGCGCCGTGTAGTTCTGCGTCGTAACCTCGTTGTCGCGACGCGGGGCCGTGGGGGTGCCGACACCGTTGGAGAAATCGTAACGCTGGTACTGGCCACCGAGCTTGAGCTCCTGGCCTTCGCCGGGCGTGATCACGATCTTGCCGAGACCTGAAACCAGGTCCTGCCCGGTATCGGCGATCTTGGTGCCATTGCCGTCGCGATAGGGATTGAGTGAGCGGAACGAAAGCCCGACCAGGCCCGCGACGACGTCATTTGGCCGGAAGGCGCCGATGGCATTGCCGAAGACGCCGGTCTGGCGAGCGAACACACCGGTACCGCCGATCTCGGCCGCTGCGCGCTCGCCGGGCCTGAGGATGTCCTTGGGATCGACCGTCTCGAAGGACACGACGCCTCCGATCGCGCCTGAACCGTAGATGTTGGCAACCGGGCCGCGCGTCACGTCGATGACGCGTACGAAAGAGGGATCGAGGAAGAAGGCGCCATTGGCATTATGGCCCGATCGCTGGAAATTCTGGCGCGCGCCGTCGACCGTCACCGCGACGCGGCCGAAATCCTGCAGGCCACGAATATTGATCGCGGTCGCGGGGTCGTTCGGGTTTTCCTGTGTCGAGACGCTGGGCATCTGGTTGAGGAGGGTCCCGAGCCTTTGCGGCTGCTGCGAACGGATCTCGTTGCGCGTCATCACAGAGACCGAGGCCAGCGCGTCGATCGCGCGCTCTTCCTGCTTGCTCGCCGTCACGGTGATCTCGTCCAGCGCAATCGGCGTAGCAGCGGAGGCTGGCGCCGGCTGGGATTGAGCATGAGCGCCGAGCGACCATAGCGCGATGGCAGCCACGGAAACGGAAGCGCGCAACAGCGCGGCGTGAGAATTCATACGTCCAGCCCCGAACCTGACCTGAAGATTTTGCAGCGACTGGCTGGCTGGACGCGGGCTGCGTGTGGCTGGCTGGCGCGGGCGGTCGCACCGTCCCGGCGCGCCGCTCTTGACCCTTTGTAGTAAAGCTGAATATCACCGTCAACAACGCTTAAGATTTACCCTTCCTTAGAATAATTAAAAACTGACAACTGCTTTAGATCACCTTTAGACGACGAGATGTCGCGCACTCTTGGCTAGACGAGATCGATTCCGATCCCATCTTCCATTGACGCGCAACCCGTGAAGCGGAGAGACCATCATGCCAAGCCCCCTGGCGCCTTCAAGGCCGCTCGGCGCACGGCCCCATCGACGCGAACTGAGCGCCGCGATCGGACTGACGTTTCTGGCCGCCGCCGGCCTCTTTGCCCCGTCCACGCTCCCCAGCCCGGCCCAGGCACAAACTCCGGATCGCATCGTCGCTGTCGGCGGCGTGATCACCGAGGTGCTCTATGCACTCGGCCTGCAGGACCGGATCATCGGTGTCGACACCACCAGCCAGTTCCCCCCCGAGGCCCTGCGCGACAAGGCCAGCGTCGGCTATGTCCGTGCACTTTCGGCCGAAGGTGTGCTCTCCCTCAAGCCTTCGCTGGTTATTGCACTCGAGGGCGCCGGACCTCCCGGAGCGGTATCGCTGCTTAACGAGGCCGGGCTGCGCCTCGCCAGCATTCCGGAAGACAACTCGCCTGATGGCGTCGTCACCAAGATCCAGGCGATTGGCGCCGTCGCAGGTGCGGCCGAACCCGCGGCGCGCCTCGCGCAGCAGACGAAGCTGCGTTTCGACGAACTTCAGACGCTGCGCTCCAGCCTGCCGGCCAAGAAGCGCGTGCTCTTCGTCCTGTCGCTCCAGAACGGCCGCGTGCTGGTCGGCGGCCGCAACAGTTCGGCCGATGCGATCATCCAGATGGCCGGCGGCGTCAACGCCGCGACTGCGGTCGAGGGCTTCAAACCCCTGAACGACGAGGCCATCATCGCGGCCGCCCCCGACGTGATCCTGATGATGCGCAACAGCAGCAGCCATAATGCATCGCCGGAGGAAGTATTCGCTATGCCGACCTTCTCGCAGACCCCGGCCGCGGCGAAGATGGCGCTGGTCAGGATGGATGGCCTCTACCTGCTCGGCTTCGGGCCGCGCACACCGGCGGCAGCCCGCGACCTGATGGCAGCGCTCTACCCCGAGGCCGCGATCCCGCCGCTCAAGACCGCCGCTGCACCATGACGCTGGCCGTCCGTCCAGCCGACACGATGGCCACGGCCGCGCTCGCCAGCTTCGCAGCCGGACAACGGCGGCAGGCCGTTCTGGTCATCGTCGGCCTTGTTCTGCTCTGCGGCCTGTTGATGATCGTGGCCGTCGGGCAAGGTGCGTTCTCGATTCCGCCTGGCCGGGTCGCCGAGATCCTCTGGGCCAGGCTGACAGGCGAGACCGCCCTGCTGGAAGGGCGCGACGCGCTCGTCGTCCTCAATATCCGCCTCCCGCGCGTGCTGCTCGGCGCCCTCGTTGGCGCCGCACTCGCGATTTCCGGAGCCCTGATGCAAGGGCTCTTCCGCAATCCGCTCGCGGATCCCGGCCTCGTCGGCGTCTCCGCCGGCTCCGGCCTGGCAGCGGCTGCGACCATCGTGCTCGGTGACCGCCTTCTCGCCGGCCTGACGATGAAGCTGCCTTTTGCAGCCCTCCCGTTCGGCGCTTTCTGCGGCGGCCTGATTTCGACCCTGACCCTCTATCTCATTGCGACCCGCCAGGGTCGGACCTCGGTCGCGACCATGCTGCTCGCCGGTGTCGCGCTCGGCGCGCTTGCCGGCGCGCTGACCGGCGTCCTCGCCTTCATTTCCGACGACCGACAGCTGCGCGACCTGACCTTCTGGTCGCTCGGCAGCCTTGGCGGCGCGAGTTGGACCAAGCTCGTGGTCATCGCGCCCATCGTCCTGCCGCTGCTGCTGGCGGTGCCCCTCCTGGCCCGCGGGCTGAACGCTTTGATGCTCGGAGAGGCCGAAGCCTACCATCTCGGCATCCCGATCCAGCGCATCAAGGCGCTGGCGATCCTGCTCGTGGCCCTGGCCGTCGGCGCCAGCGTCGCCTCGGCCGGCGTGATCGGCTTCGTCGGCATCGTCGTGCCGCATCTGATCCGCCTCGCCATCGGCCCCGATCACCGGCTGTTGCTGCCGCTCTCGGCGCTCGGCGGAGCAACGCTTCTCGTCGCCGCAGATATCGTCGCGCGCCTGATCGTCGCCCCGGCCGAATTGCCGATCGGCATCGTCACTGCAGCACTCGGCGCGCCCTTCTTCCTGTGGCTCCTGCTGCGTCGCGCGGATGGTCTCGATGTCTGAGCCGATCAACAACGAGCCGATCCTCTCAGGCCGGTCCCTGAGCTTCATGGCCAGCGGGCGCGCGCTGGTCAGCGAGGCTTCGCTCGATCTCAAACCGGGCAAGACCACGATCCTGATCGGCCCCAACGGCGCCGGCAAATCGACCCTGCTCAAGCTGGTCACCGGCGAACTGAAGCCTGCCAATGGCGAGGTCCTGCTCGACGGCGAGCGCCTCTCCGCGATCCCGTCCTGGCGCCTGGCCTGCCAGCGGGCCGTGATGGCGCAGCACACGCGGCTCGCCTTTCCCTTCAGCGTCTATGAGGTCGCACGCCTCGGCGTGGACGGTGTCGGGCGCGCCTTGTCGCGTCAGCGCCGCGAAGCCCTCGTCGGCGAATGCCTGGCCTCGGCCGGCGTCGCCGAGCTCGCCGCGCGGCGTTATCAGACCTTGTCCGGTGGCGAGCAGCAGCGCGTGCAGTTCGCCCGCGTGCTCTGCCAACTCGAGGCCGGTCGCAGCGTCGCTGCGCGGCAGACCCTCTTCCTCGACGAGCCGATCGCCAGCCTCGACCTCTGCCATCAGCTCGCCCTGCTCGATATGGCACGCGCGATTGCGGCCCGCGGCGTGGCCGTGCTGATCGTGCTCCACGATATCAATCTCGCCGTGACCTATGCCGACCACCTCGTCGTGATGGACCGCGGCCGCATCGTCGCCCAGGGGGCGCCGGCAGCAACGCTGGATGACGCCTTGCTGCGCAATGTCTTCAAGGTCGACCTCAGCTTCAGCCGCGCGCCCGCCGCCGGCCTGCCCTTCCTCCTGCCCCAGCAGCACCGCCCCAACGCAGCCGCTTGATCCCCCGGAGCGGTTATTTTAAGCTTGAAATAATTGCTCCGAACCGGGGTCCGCGATCATGTCCGCTTCACCGCGCAGATTGTCCTACGGACGTTATCTTCAGGTCGACGATCTGCTGGCCTGCCAGACCCTGGAGAGCGTGAAGGCCGGCACGCCGGCCCATGACGAGATGCTCTTCATCATCGTCCATCAGGCCTATGAGCTCTGGTTCAAGCAAATCCTGCATGAGCTCGACCGCATCCAGCTCGACTTCTCGGCGAGCCCGGTCGCCGACGAGAATCTTGGCCGCATCGTCGCGGGCCTCGGCCGCATTCATGAGATCCTGAAGCTTCTGGTGGGCCAGCTCGACGTCCTGGAGACGATGACGCCCGCCGGCTTCCTCGAATTCCGCGACCTGTTGACCCCGGCCTCGGGTTTCCAGTCCGTGCAGTTCCGGCTGATCGAGAGCCGTCTCGGTCTCGCCGATACGCTCCGTCTCCGGATCGACGATCAGAGCATGCGCGAACGCCTCGCGCCCGAGGATCGTGCCAAACTCGACGCCGAGCATAGACCGTCCCTGCTATCTCAGCTTGACGCCTGGCTCGCGCGCACGCCCTTCGTCGCACTTGGCGACTACAGTTTCCGTGAAAGCTATCGTGCCGCCGTGACCGCGGCGCTACAGCGCGATGCGCGCAGCGTCGGCACCGATCCGTCCCTGCCGGAAGCGCAGCGCCAGGCCGATGCCGCCGCGATCGAAACGGCGCTCGCCCGCTTCCAGGCCCTGTTCGAGCCGGACGCCGCCGGCACAACCTGGCACATGTCGGCGCGCGCGATCGAAGCAGCCCTATTCATCGCGCTCTATCGCGACATGCCCGTGCTGCAGCTGCCCTTCCGGCTCCTGCAAAACCTGATGGACATCGACGAAAGCCTGACGCTCTGGCGCCTGCGCCATGCGCTCATGGTCGAGCGCATGATCGGCGTCCGGCCCGGCACCGGCGGCTCCTCGGGCTCGGGTTATTTGCGCGCCACGGCCGAGAAGCACCGCATCTTCATCGACCTCTTCCATCTCTCCAGTTATCTGCTCGCCGCCCGGGACCTGCCGGCCCTGCCCGAGGGGGTACGCCGGCGCATGGGCTTCAGCTACGGGGCGGCCTGATGCACGGCGACTGGACAGCTCATTTCAGCCGTTTCCGCAACGCGGCACCGGAGCGGATCAACCTCGCGGCGCATAGCCATCACGACTGGCCCGATGTCAGTTTCGCGGCGCAGGAACAGGCCTGGACCGACGCCGCCCGCCTCGCAGGCCATAAATGGAGCCTCGTCTTCGGCGAGCTGATTCCGGCGGTTCAGGCCGGCATCGCCCGCGAGCTCCGGCTTCCCRATCCGTCGAGCATCGCCTTTGCGCCGAACACCCACGAATTCCTGCGTCGCCTCCTCTCCTGCCTGCCAGCCGACCGCACCCCTCGCATACTGACGACGAGCGCCGAATTCCACACGGCTCGGCGGCAGCTCGCCCGACTGGCCGAAGAGCGACTGATCCAGCTCGACGAGATCGCCGCAGAGCCCTTCGCAACATTTCACGAGCGCCTCCGGACGGCGATCATCGCCGGTGGCCACGACCTGATCTATGTCAGCCAGGTCCTGTTCAATTCGGGAGCGACCTCAGGCGATCTCGCRGCGCTTGCCGGCGCAGTACCGTCCGAGGAAACCCTGGTCGCGATCGATGGCTATCACGGCTACCTCGCCCTGCCGACCGACCTTTCGGCGATTGCGGACCGCGTCTTCTACATCGCCGGAGGCTATAAATACGCGATGGCCGGCGAGGGCTGCTGCTTCATGCACTGCCCGCCAGGTTATGGCCCGCGCCCGCGCGACACCGGCTGGTTTGCAGCCTTCGGCGCGCTCGCGGCTCCCCCCGGCAGCAGTGTCGGCTACTCCGCCGACGGCGGTCGCTTCCTCGGCGCCACCTTCGATCCCAGCGGGCTCTATCGCATGCGAGCCGTGCTGGCATGGCTGCAGGCCAACAGTCTCGCTGCGCATCACGTCCACGAGCACGCCATCTCCCTGATGCGGCAGTTCCTCTCCGGCCTCGATACGCTGACAATTCCCGGGCTATCCCCGGCCCAACTGATCACGCCCGTTGGCAATCCTGCGGCACATGGCAATTTCCTCGCCTTCCGCACCGCGGGAGCCGGAGCGCTGGAGGCGACACTGGCGAAGCACGGCATCGCCACGGATCATCGCGGCGACGTGTTGCGGTTCGGCTTTGGACTGGCGCTGTCGGACGGAGATGTGGCCGAGGCTCTCGATCGGATGAAGGCCCTGAACGCCTGATCGAAATCATCGGAATGATCGATTTTACGCCGGATTCATCGTGAATCCAGGCTTCACCATATCGCTCAACCGCCGGTTCACGGTCGCAGCGCCACATCTCCCGCAGAACCCGAAGCGGGAGATGAACCGTGACCAGACGCCTCGCCCCCATCGACCTGCTGCTTGCAGGCGCGATGTCCCTGCTGGCCCTTGCCTTCGCCGGCCGCCCCGCGCTCGCTCGCGAACTCGTCCAGTTCCAGGACCAGCGCTACTACCCAGGCACGATCGTGATCCGCACCGGCCAGCGCAGCCTCTATTTCGTCACGGCGCCTGGTGAGGCGATCCGCTACCAGATCGCCGTCGGCAAAGCCGGCAAGCAATGGCGCGGCGTCAAATATGTCGAGGAACTCGCAGTCGAGCCAGCCTGGAGTCCTCCGGCCGAGGTCAAGCGCGCCCAGCCGAACCTGCCCAACGTCATCGCCGGCGGCTCGCCCCGCAACCCGATGGGGGCCCGTGTCATCGGCCTCGGGCCGGGTGGTGAATACGCCATCCACGGCACCAACGCGCCGGGCACGATCGGAACAGCGGCCTCCTTTGGCTGCTTCCGGATGCACAACCCCGACGTGATCGATCTCTATGCCCGCGTCCGCATGGGCACGCCCGTGGTGGTCCTGCCTTAGATCATCTCTAGTGATTGCATCGGCTGTCCGCGAAAGCCGCAATCCACTTTTCGGACTGAGGCTTCAGAGGGCAACCGGCGACAATAATGGCCTTCCGGAAAAGAAGGCCGCGAGGTTGCCGATGAGCAAATCCTGCTGGGCATGCTGCGCCGATTCCGCGTTGGCGCCGATATGGGGCGTCAGCACCGCATTCTCGCAGGCCCGCAACCGCTCGGAGACATGCGGCTCGTTCTCGTAGACATCGAGCGCCGCACCCGCGATCACGCCCGCCTCGAGCGCGTCGCATAGCGCAGACTCATCCACGGCGATGCCGCGCGAGATATTGACGAGATGCGCTTGCGGACCGAGCGCCTTCAGTACCTCCGCGTTGATCGCGTAGCGGTTCTCGGCACTGGCACGCACCGAAACGACCAGCAGGTCCGCCCAGTGAGCCAGCCCGAGCAGGCTGTCGTGATAGAGATAGGGCAGGTCTGCGCGCGGCGACCGATTATGGTAGCCGATCRTCATGTCGAAGGCCGCAGCGCGACTGGCAATGCGGGCACCAATGGCGCCAAGTCCGTAAATGCCCAGCTTGCGACCAGCCAGTCCAGGCACATGCGCCATCCGCGCGACCGCATTGCCTTGCCATCGTCCGGCGCGCAGGAACCGGTCTCCGCTATTGATCTGCCGCGCGCTGGCCAGGAGCAGGCCCATGGCAAATTCCGCGACGCTTGTCGCGTTGCTGTCGGCGGCATTGCTCAGCAGGATGCCGCGCTCCTTGGCGCGCACCCGGTCGACCCCCTCGAAACCCGTGCCGTAGCACGCGATCAACCGCAGCTTCGGCAGGGCATCGATCAACGCCGCATCCGTCTTGTGGCTGCCGATGGTCAGGAGAGCCTGAACCTCCTCGGCCCCTGCCGGCAACGCATCCGGAGCTGAGCGCGCCATCGGGCCAAGCAATGTGTAGCTTTCGTTCAGACGCGCGACGAGCCGATCAGGCAGGCGCGGCGCCATGAGGATGGTCGGCTTCATCAGGAATCAAGCTCCATGGCGGTGTTGCATCGCAACATCGAACGGCAGCTTGCTCAACCCGTTTCGGAGCGGGGACCGCCATCTCGCCGACGCAATGCAACCGCTCTGAACGCCTCGCCGAAAAAGGCCAACATCGCCTAGCGTAACCTCTCGCCTGCGACAAAGAAGCGCGTTAACGTTTGCTTGCACGACTTCAATCGCGCTCGGGCCTGAAGCACCGAGCCCAACAGGGGCTATCGATGGATCATCTCGCCGACGTCAAGAAATACGCCAGGAAGGCCGTCAACGAAGCTGCCTTTGCCGGTATGTCCAAATCTTACGCGCTCGTCATGGGCAAGCCCGACACCCGCTTCGTCGCCTGCACGGATCCGGCCGAACTGGAGCGCGTCCGCGAGAACTTCCTGAAGAAGAAACTCGGTCTCAAGAGCGCCGATCTCGATGCATCCATCAAGGCAACCTGCGAGCATATGAAGGACGACAAGACCAAGTCGCGCCTGACCTTCTACTACCTGCTGGCCGAGCACTACGGGAAGCTGGATCTCTTCGTGAAGAAGTAAGACGCGCCCTGCGCGCATGCCCGGGCTGGCCCCGGGCATCCTGGATCACAAATCTATTCCAGGACGAGATGGTCGGCTCCAGGCCGACCATATTGCCTATCCGCTTCTCGCCACGCTCAGCGATAGAGGTCCGCGCGCGTCAGCGGCAGACCCGATGGTCCCTTGCGCCGCTTCGAGACCAGCGTCTGGTTGATCAGCGCGCCACCGCGCTCGAAGGCGAGCGAACAGCCCGCGAGATAGAGCAGCCACATCCGCGTCCGCTCGGGACCGATCTCCGCCTCGGCCTCGGCCTTGCGTGCATTCAGCCGCTCGAACCATAGCCGCGTCGTGCGCTGGTAATGCTCGCGCCACCCCTCGACATCATGCACCTCGAAGCCATGGCGCTCGAGATTGGCGATCGACATGCCGAGATGGTCGAGTTCACCGCCCGGGAAGATATAGCGCACCAACGCCCGGTACTCGGCCGGCATCTTGTTGAAGGCGCGCTCGGTCTTCTTGGCTCGCCGCGAGATCGTATGGTGCAAATAGAGACCGCGCGGCTTGAGCAGCCGGTTCACCGCCTGGAAATAGGCCGGGTGATTGCGGATGCCGACATGCTCGAACATGCCGATCGAGGAGATCTTGTCGAAGACCCCCTCCATCTCCGTGAAATCCTTGAGATGCAGCGTGACCTTGTCCTGAAGACCGAGTCGCTCGACCTTCTCGCGAGCCAGCGCGAGCTGCTCCTCGGCAAGCGTCACGCCATGTGCCTCGACACCATAATGCTGCGCGGCATGGCAGATCAGCGCGCCCCAGCCGCAGCCGATATCGAGCAGCTTCTCGCCGGGCTGCAGGCGTAGCTTGCGGCAGATCATGTCGAGCTTGTCGCGCTGCGCCCGCTCGAGATCGGTATGATCCTCGGTAAAATAGGCGCAGGTGTAGACCATCTCCTCATCGAGGAAGAGCCGGTAGAACGCGTTCGAAACGTCGTAATGATAGGCGATATTGGCCTTGTTGGTGGCGGGAGCGCCATCGCGGGTGGCCTTGTCGCCCTGCAGGTGCTCGACGGCCTGCGGCGCAGCGCCGGGCGCGAGCAGGAAGCGCCTCACGACATCGAACACCGCCGATTTCGGGATACCGCGCGCCAGCCGCGCGACCTTTCCCTCCGGGCGCGCCGCCGCGAGATCGAAGATCGTTCCGTTCACGATCGCGATCCGGTCGGTGACATGCAGATGCAGCAGCGTGTCGAGCTTCGGCTTGCGGAGCAGCGCTGCAACGGCGCCGGAGTCGCGGATCGCGATCGCAAGGCCGTCCTCAGGCCACTCGGAGGGGATGCGGCTCCCGTCCCATAATGCGAAGCCGAGCTTCAATCCAAGTTTCTGGTGTGCCTCGGTCAGAAGTCGCCGCAAGGCGGCGAGGCGTTTGGTGTCGCGATCCATGCGTGGCCGATCCATCCCCGTCCCGACCTGTTTGACGGCAGGCGTGGGGCTTGGCAACCACCCGTCAGAAATCGCTCGCGATTCCCTTCACTTCCCAGTCGTCGTAGCGCACCGGATCGAGACCACCGCGGCCGTTGAGCTCCTTGTCACGCTTTGCCGCCGCCGCCTTGGCGTCGATCTCGGCGCGTCGCGCCTGTGCTTCGGCCAATGCGCGCTGCGCCGCCGGCGAAAGGCTCCTGGCCCGATCGGTCTCGCTCGTCAGGACTGCGGCTTGATCCTTGGCCGAGGCTTGATCCTTGGCCGAAGTTTGATCCTTGGCAATGTCGTTCGGCATTGGCACAGCGCTCTCTTGCGGGATCGGCATGGTCTTCACCACATAAGGCGCAAATCCGCATTCGGGGAGAGCGAATTCATCATCCCGGACTGCGACCGACAAAGGGGACCAAGATGAACTACGTCCGCACCGGCATCCTGATGGCCGGCCTCACCGCGCTCTTCGCCGTGGTCGGCTATCTGCTCGGCGGCGCGGGCGGCATGCTGATCGCGCTCGGGATCGCCGCCGCGACCAATCTCTACAGCTACTGGAATTCGGATCGGCTCGCGCTCGCCTCCCACAATGCCCATGAGGTCGACGAGCGCAGCGCGCCCGAACTCTATGGCATGGTGCGCGACCTTGCCGCGCGCGCCAACATGCCGATGCCGAGGGTCTACCTGATCGACGAGGAGCAGCCCAACGCCTTCGCCACCGGGCGGAACCCGCAGAACGCAGCCGTCGCCGCGACCACGGGCATCCTGCGCACGCTGAGCTACGATGAGCTCGCCGGCGTGATGGCACACGAGCTTGCCCACATCAAAAATCACGACACCCTGACGATGACCATCACCGCGACCATGGCGGGCGCAATCTCCTCGCTCACCACCTTTGGCATGTTCTTCGGCTCGCGCGAGAACCGGCCGGGATTGCTGGTGCAGATCCTGATTTCGGTGCTCGCGCCGATGGCCGCGATGGTGATCCAGATGGCGATCTCGCGTTCCCGCGAGTACGAGGCGGACCGGCTCGGCGGCGAAATCTGCGGCAATCCGGTCGCGCTCGCGGACGCGCTTGCCAAGATCGCCGGGGGCGTCGCGCATATTCCGAACGAGACGGCGGAGGCCAAGCCTGCTACGGCCCACATGTTCATCATCAATCCCCTGAGCGGACGCGGCATGGATTCTCTGTTTTCGACCCACCCCGACACCGGCAATCGAATCGCCGCCTTGATGGAACAGGCGCGCGCCATGGGTATCGGCCGGGGTCGCAATGCCGGCGGCTTCACCAGCCAGGCCGCACAGAGCCCGTGGAACGGCTCCCACAAGCCCGGCCCGTGGGGCTGAGATGACTGAACAGGACAATTCGCGCGGCAAACCGGCACCGGCTCCCGCCCGGCCAGCCGATGATGCCCCGGGTCTGCCGGCGCGCCGCCTTGCAGCGAACCTGATCGACGAGGTGCTCCGGGCCGGCACCGCGCTCGACGAAACCTATGAACGCATGAGCCCGGCCTTCGGGCTCGACGCCGCCGACGCAGCACTGGCGCGCGCCATCGCCATCACCGCCTTCCGCCGGCTCGGCACGATCCAGCACGCCATCAATGCGCGGCTCGAACGCGGCAGCCCGAAGAATTCGGGCCCGTTCGAGCCGATTCTGGTCGCCGGCGCGGCCCAGATCCTGTTCCTCGACGTGCCGGATCATGCCGCCGTCGATCTCGCGATCCGCCATCTCCACGAGGATGCGCGTTCGGCCCGCTATGTCGCGCTGGGCAATGCGTTGCTGCGCCGGCTTGCCCGCGAGCGCGACGCGATCCTGAACGGAAGCGCCGCCCCCTTTGCCGACACCCCGCCCTGGCTCGCCGAAAGCTGGCGCAGCGCCTATGGCGATGAAACGGCCGCCGCCATCGCAGCAAGCCACGCCGACGAGCCGCCGCTCGATCTGAGCGTGAAGGGTGACGCCGAAGGCTGGGCCGAGAAACTCGGCGGCATCGTGCTGCCGACCGGATCGGTGCGTCTGCGCGAACGCTCGCCGGTGCCGAGCCTGCCTGGCTTTGCGGAAGGCGAATGGTGGGTGCAGGACGCCGCCGCCGCACTGCCGGCGCTGCTGCTGGCGCCCAAGCCGGGCGAACGCATCGCCGATCTCTGCGCCGCGCCGGGCGGAAAGACGGCACAGCTCGCGGCAGCCGGCGCCGCCGTGACCGCAGTCGATCGTTCGGCGCCGCGCTTGCGCCGCCTGCGCGCCAATCTGGAACGGCTCGGGCTCACGGCCGAGATCCTGGCGACCGACGCCGCAAACTGGCAGGCCGAGCCGTTCGACGCGGTTCTGCTCGACGCCCCCTGCAGCGCCACGGGCACGATCCGCCGCCATCCCGATGTCGCCTGGACGAAGACACCCGAGGATCGCGACAAGCTCGCCGCACTCCAGGCCCGGCTGCTCGACGCGGCGGCGCGCCTGACGCGGCCCGGCGGCCGCCTGGTCTACTGCACCTGTTCGCTTGAACCGGAAGAGGGCGAGAACCAGATCGACGCCTTCCTCGCCGCGAACCCGGATTTTGCACGCGTGCCGATCAAGCCCGAGGATATCGGCGGCCTCCCTGAGGCGATCAACGCCGCCGGCGACCTTCGTACCTTGCCGCATCAGCTTCGCGGCGAAAGCCCGCGGCTCTCAGGATGGACAGGATTTTACGCAAGCCGTCTGATCAGGCTATGACGAAACCGGGATTCGCAGGGCGCGACCACGTCCTCCGGGACGATTCGCATCGGGACGGGGTGAGCGGGGGCATTGAACGGCTGGACTGAGCGTAGGGGGCTTGCCCAGGCGGCGATCGGTCGGGCTGCGCGGCGTACGCGTGGCCAGTTCGTCGGCGCCGCGCGGAAGCTCTGGCCTTTCGGCCATGTCCAGGCCACCCGTCTGCTCTTTGCTCCGCATGATTTGCGCACCGCCGATCCGACTACGGCCGGCGATATCTATTCCGGGTATTATGCTTTCGCCGGACGCACGCTGAGAACCCATGGCGAATCGCCCTTCGACTGCCAGCCGCCGAGCGAGGGCTGGTCCGAGGCCCTGTACGGCTTCTCCTGGCTTCGGCACATGCGCGCCGCCGATACCGCGATCGCCCGCGCCAATGCGCGCGCGCTGGTCGACGAGTTCATCGACAGGCGGCACGACCGCAGCGAGATCGCAAGGCAGCCGGCTGTCGCCGCGCGTCGACTGATCTCCTTCCTGTCGCATTCGCCGCTCCTTCTCGAGGGCGCAGATCACGCTTTCTACGAGCGCTTCATCCGCCATGTCGGGCGGCTGACGGAGCGGCTGACGCTGACGCTGTCCGGCGCGGTCGATGGCGCAGCGCGGCTGCAATGCCTGATCGCAGTGACCTTCGCCGCGATCAGCCTCGACGGCCAGGAGCGCCGGCTGAGGCGCGCCGAGGCCGCCCTGTCCGACGAGCTCGACGTCCAGATCCTGCCCGATGGCGGCCATCTCAGCCGCAATCCGCGGCTGATCATCGAGTTGCTGCTCGATCTCCTGCCCCTGCGCGAGACATTCGTCGCGCGCGGGCTCGAACCTCCGCGCAGTGTCCTCATGGCGATCGAGCGGATGATGCCGCATCTGCGGCTGTTCCGGCATGGCGACGGCTCGCTCGCCCTCTTCAACGGCATGGGCATTACCCCGCCCGATCTGATGGCTACGCTCGCGGCCTATGACGACGCCCGCGCGCGGCCGATCGAGCATGCCGCCTATTCCGGCTATGATCGGCTCGGCGCCGGCCGCAGCACCGTGGTGGTCGATGCCGGCGCGGCGCCGCGAGGGGCCAACTCGGTCGAGGCCCATGCAGGTTGCCTGTCCTTCGAGTTCTCAAGCGGCAGCCAGCGCATCATCGTCAATTGCGGCGCCAGCCGTTTCGGACCGCCCGAGCTCCGGCTGGCCGCGCGTAGCACCGCAGCCCATTCCACGGTGATCCTGGCGGAGCGCTCCAGCGCCTCCTTCGGCCTCGTACTCGGTGAACACCGCATCATCGCCGGCCCCTCCGACGTGCGCGTCGCGCGGCAGGACAGCGAGGCAGGCCATGAATGGGTCGCGAGCCATGATGGCTACCATCGCAATCTCGGCGCCCTGCACACCCGCCGCCTGCTGCTCAGCAATGACGGCACGACGCTGACAGGCGAAGACGAGATCGCCCTGCCCAAGGGAACCGAAACCCTGCCGGCCGTGGCACGCTTCCACCTGCACCCCGGTATCCGAACGAGCCTGATCCGCGAGGGCGAAGGCGCCCTGCTCGCGCTGCCATCCGGCGAAGTCTGGGAGTTCGAAGCCTCCGGCCTTGCCGTCACGATCGAGGAAAGCATCTTCCTCGCCGCAGCCGACGGCAAACGGAGAACCGAGCAGTTGACGATCAGCTTCGACGCTGCCGTGACGCCGCAAGTCACCTGGCGCTTGACCCGCGTCGGCACGGCACCGCGGGCAACGCGGTCGCATGAACGGGGCGGACCCGAGGCACAACTGCCGCTTTGACGGCGGGACGCCGCTCCGGACACCGCCCTTTGCATCCAGGGCCCGGCATGATACGGCCCCGCCAAGCCGCCTTCATTGCACTGCACACCGGATTGTCCCGATGCCGACTGAGCTTCGCCGCGTCGAACGCGCCCTTCTTTCCGTCTCCGACAAGACGGGGCTGATCGAATTCGCGCGCGCCCTTCACCGTCTTGGCATCGCGCTGGTTTCGACCGGCGGCACCGCCAAGGCGATCGCCGAGGCCGGCCTGCCCGTCACCGATGTCTCCGATCTCACCGGTTTCCCGGAAATGATGGACGGTCGCGTCAAGACGCTGCACCCCAAGGTGCATGGCGGCCTTCTCGCCATCCGCTCGCATCCCGAGCATCAGGCCTCGATGCTCGGCCACGGCATCGCGCCGATCGACCTGCTCGTCGTCAATCTCTATCCGTTCGAAGCAACCGTCGCCGCCGGCCGCGCCTATGACGACTGCATCGAGAACATCGATATCGGCGGCCCCGCGATGATCCGCGCCGCCGCCAAGAACCACAACGACGTTGCCGTCGTGGTGGACGCGTCGGACTATGCCGCCGTCCTTGGGGAACTCGAGAGCCAGAAGGGCGCGACCACGCTGACGCTGCGCCRCAAGCTCGCCCAGAA
The DNA here is from genome assembly GCF_056401655.1 of Allobosea sp. P4_E12. Taxonomy (NCBI): domain Bacteria; kingdom Pseudomonadati; phylum Pseudomonadota; class Alphaproteobacteria; order Hyphomicrobiales; family Alloboseaceae; genus Allobosea; species Allobosea sp. P4_E12. Next base: position 34,519 of record NZ_JBFUIY010000036.1, read on the forward strand.
GGCCTATGCCCGCACCGCCGCCTATGACGCCGCGATCTCGAACTGGTTCGCCAACGAGCTGGCGGAGACATCCCCGGCCTACCGCGCCCTCGGTGGCGGCCTCGCCGAGACGCTGCGCTACGGCGAGAACCCGCATCAATGGGCCGCGTTCTACCGCACCCCCGAGCAGCGCCCCGGTGTCGCGACTGCCCGCCAGGTCCAGGGCAAGCAGCTCTCCTACAACAACATCAACGACACTGACGCCGCCTTCGAATGCGTCGCCGAGTTCGATCCTGCAGTCTCGGCCGCCTGCGTCATCGTCAAGCACGCCAATCCCTGCGGCGTCGCCAGCGGCAGCTCGCTGCTCGAGGCCTATGAGAAGGCGCTGGCCTGCGACCCGGTCTCGGCCTTCGGCGGCATCGTCGCGCTCAACCGCAGGCTTGATGCCGAGGCGGCACGGAAGATCGTCGAGGTCTTCACCGAAGTGATCATCGCGCCCGAGGCCGATGACGAGGCGATCGCGATGATCGCCGCCAAGAAGAACCTGCGGCTGCTGCTGACCGGCGGCCTGCCCGATCCGCGCGGCGGCGGGCTGTCGCTGCGCACCGTTTCCGGCGGCTTTCTCGCACAGGCTCGGGACAACGCCGTCGTCGACGACATGGAACTGCGGGTCGTGACCAAGCGCGCGCCGAGCGAGGCCGAGCTCGCCGATCTTCGCTTCGCCTTCCGCGTCGCCAAGCACGTCAAGTCGAACGCCATCGTCTACGTGAAGGGTCAGGCGACTGTCGGCATCGGCGCGGGCCAGATGAGCCGCGTCGATTCCTCGCGCATCGCGGCCTGGAAGGCGAGCGAGGCTGCGAAGGCTGCTGGCGTTGCCGAGAGCCTCGCCAAGGGCTCGGTCGTGGCCTCCGACGCCTTCTTCCCCTTCGCCGACGGCCTGCTTGCCGCGGCCGAGGCCGGTGCCACGGCGGTGATCCAGCCCGGCGGCTCGATGCGCGACGACGAAGTGATCAAGGCGGCCGACGAGGCCGGCCTCGCCATGGTCTTCACCGGCCATCGCCACTTCCGCCACTGAGGCGCGGACGCCGCAAGGGCCGCTCTCGACCACGGGCGCGGCCTGGTCCTATTCTGCCGGCGTCGCGAGCGAGGCCGGCATGACGCAGACCCATCAGCGGCGCACGCCCTTGCGGACGCGCGTTGCACACGAACACGCCAAGGTCAGCTTCGTCGAGCTGTTCTTCGATCTCGTCTTCGTCTTCGCGATCACGCAGATCTCGCACACATTGCTGGAGCATTTCACGCTGCTTGGGCTCGCCCAGGCCACGCTGCTGCTCGGCGCGGTCTGGTGGGCCTGGGTCTGCACGAGCTGGGTGACCAACTGGCTCGACCCCGACTCGACGCCGGTCCGTCTGATGCTGTTCGTGCTGATGTTCATCGGCCTGGCACTCACGACCTCGCTGCCGGGCGCATTCGAGGATCGCGGCCTGATCTTCGCCTGCGCCTATGTCGCGATGCAGCTTGGACGCAGCGTCTTCACGCTGATCAGCCTACGGGGCCGCAGCCCCGCCAACTACCGGAACTTCCAACGCATATGCCTCTGGTTCGCGCTGTCCGGCGTGTTCTGGATCATCGGCGGATTAGCCGATGGCGGTCTCCGCTTCGGGTTCTGGGCGCTCGCACTTGCGCTTGAATATGGCGCGCCCTGGATCGGCTTCAGGGTGCCTGGTCTCGGCCGCTCCAGCACCGCCGAATGGGATATCGAAGGCGCGCATCTTGCCGAACGATGCGCGCTCTTCATCATCATCGCGCTCGGTGAATCCGTACTGGTGACGGGCGCCACCGCATCGAAGCTGGCAGCAACGCTGCCCAATTCGCTTGCCTTCGCCAATGCCTTTCTCAGCTCCGTCGCGATGTGGTGGTTGTATTTTCATGTCGGCGCCGAGCGCGGCAGCCAGCGCATCTCCATGGCGGAAGATCCGGGCTCGCTGGCTCGCAGCGCCTACACCTTCATCCCTCTGCCTCTCGTCGCCGGAATCATCCTGGTCGCCGTCGGCGACGAGTTCGTGCTCGCGCACCCGACCGGCCACACCGAGCTCAAGGTGGCGATCGCCGTCATCGCGGGGCCGATCTTCTACGTGATCGGAAATCTGCTCTTCAAGAAGGCCACGGCAGGATGGTATCCGCTGTCCCACCTCGTCGGGCTTGGACTGCTGGTCCTCTGGGCTCCGACGGGCGCGATCCTGCCGCCGCTCGCGCTGAGCTTCGGTGCAACGCTCATCCTGGTCCTGGTCGCGGCCTGGGAAACGCTCTCGCTTCGGCCGAAGGAGGCCTGACGCATGCATACGATGAAGATGCTCTCGGCCGGCTTTGCGCTGCTCGGCCTGCTGCTGTTCCTGGCGCCGCGGTTGAACCGCAGCAGCGCGCACCCCATCGCCTATGCGGTCAAACTGTTCATTCCGCTCTGGCTCGCGGTTTCGCTGATCAATCTCGTCGTTGGCGTGACCCGCGCCGGCTACACGGTTCTCGAGGAGGCTCCGATCCTGCTCATCGTCTTCGGCATCCCGATGGCGATCGCGCTGCTGCTACGCTGGTTCTTTGGAAAGGCCTCGGCATGAGTCTCGAATCGGTTCGCTCGTTCTTCGCGGAGCACGCGCCGGACATCGCCATCATCGAGACTGCAGAGAGCAGTGCGACGGTCTCGCTAGCCGCGGCGGCTCATGGCGTCGAGCCGGCGCAGATCGCCAAGACGCTCTCGCTCCGGATCGGCGAGCGGGTCGTGCTGGTCGTCGCGCGCGGCGATGCGCGGCTGGACAACCGCAAGGCCAAGGCGGCCTTTGGCGGCAAGCCGCGCATGCTCGATGCCGGCGAGGTCACCGAGATCACCGGCCATCCGGTCGGAGGCGTCTGCCCCTTCGGGCTTGCCTCCCCGCTGCCGGTCTATTGCGACATCACGCTGAAGGCCTTCGACGAAGTCGTGCCGGCTGCCGGATCCACCCAGAGCGCACTCCGCATCAGCCCGCAACGCATGGTCGAGCTGACCAAGGCCGAATGGGTCGATGTCTGCCAGGAACCGGCCTGACGGGCCTCAGCCCTTGCCGCCGACGCGCTCGATCAAGGCCATTGCAGCAGCCGGGTTGCGGATCTTGTCGCCGCTGATGACATATAAAAAGACATCGCGGCCGCCCTGCACTCCTGCGGGCGTCGCGACTGTGTCGAGATCCTTCGGCACCTCGCCTTCCGCCCAGCGACGGGCACGCTCGGCCCAGGCGTCCAGGTCTGTGGCCGAATAGCCGTTTGGTTCGGCCTCCTGCGTGCCCATGATGCGGCTATAGACGAAAGGCGCCGTCGGATCGGCAATCTGCGTGTATTTGGAATCCGCTGCAGTGACGACCGCTACGCCGTATTCGCGCAGCAGCGCGACGAAGTCCGGCGAGCGAAAACTGTCATGGCGAACCTCGACGGCGTGGCGGAGCGCGCGGCCTTCGACGGATTTCGGCAGCAGTTTCAGGAAAGCCTCGAAATCCACCGGGTCGAAGGCCTTGGTCGCCATGAACTGCCAGTTGATCGGGCCGAGCTTCTCCCTGAGCTCCAGCACGCCGCCCGTGATGAATTTCTCGATCGAGGGGCCAGCTTCCGCAAGCACGCGGCGGTTGGTGATATAGCGTGAACCCTTCAACGAGAAGACGAAGCCGTCCGGCGTCTCCTCGCGCCATTTGGCGAAGCTTTCGGGCTTCTGCGAGCCGTAATAGGTTCCGTTGATCTCGATCGAAGTCAGCTTGCTGCTGGCATATTCGAGCTCACGCTTCTGGGAGAGACCGTCAGGGTAAAAGCTGCCGCGCCAAGGCTCGAAAACCCAGCCTCCGATGCCGATCCTGATGGCGCCCTTTGCTGCTGCGGACATGACGGCTCCTCGTTCAAGCTGGCTGGCGGCATTCTTGTCGCAAACGGGCATTGAGACCACCCGCTTTCGGAGAGCCGTCCCAACCCGTCTCGTCATATCGTGGCCAAACGGCTTGTCAGCGCCTGTCAGCAGGCGTTCGACGACCCGGCCTCAGCCGTCGCGCAACCGCTTGTGCAGACCAGCGGCGTCCAGGCCGCCCAGATCCAGCAACGGCAGGAGATCGTTCTCCGCCCTGAAATCCCGCGCGCAGACCGCATTGAACAGCGCGATGCCGGCCTGATGCAACGGCACTGCCACGCCCGTGACGGCACCGAGCAGTTCGAGCGGCACGAGCCCGAAGGGCACGTCCTCGGTGATGAAGCGGGTATCGAGCGTCTTCGGCCCCATCAGCTCCGGGCGCATGGCATAGACCGCGGCAGCCATCTCGCCGACAGGGCCAGGCGTGACGCCGAAGGACAGGGCATAGTGATCCTGCACACTGCGCACCGCGAGTCCGAAGGCCGCCGCAAGCGCGAGCCGCTCCGCGTCCATCGCATCGATGATGCGGCCGACGCCGCGCGTCGTGCTCCCGTAATTCGGCCAATCCTCGCCCTGTTCCGCGCGGGTCAGATTGCACAGCATGCTCGCCATATGGCCGGGCGGATTGAGGTTGCTCAGCATGATGGCGAGCAGGTCTTCACGGGGCTCGAACCGATCGCCGAACAATGCCTGGCAGATCGAGTGCCCCTCCGCTGCGAAGCGTCGCGGCACGGTCGCGACGTCGAGCCGGGCACGGATGCCGGAGATGTTGACGCTGCGCGGCCCCGTCTTGCGCGCGGTCAGCGCGGTCGTCGCCCAGGCGGCAATCGGCAGCGTGATCCCGCGCTTCGCCAACAGGTCATGCATATAGAGTGCGGCAAAGGAGCTATGCGCGCTGATGACCACGCTCTGGCCGTGATGCAGATGCTCCGAAAGCGTTTCCAGCACGGTTCGGAAGCCATTGGCCGGCACCGCCACGATGACGGTTTCGGCGCCCGCCACGGCGTCCGCACAGCTCTGCGCGACCGCGATGGGCAAGGATGCGACGATCTTCCCGGTTACCGTCAGTTCCGCGCGCCCGGCGAAATCCGCCAGCTCCGCTCCGCTCGGCGACCACAGCACCGGCTGATGCCCCTGTTGCGTCAGATAGGCGGCATAGCCTCGGCCGATACCGCCGGAGCCGATGATGGCGACACGCATGTTCGATGGACTCTTGCTGCGTGGACGGCTCAGTCGCGAACCGGTTCGCCGAGCGTATGCATCAGCCGGTTGGCCCAGCCGAAGATCGAGGCGGAAAGGATCAGGTCGAGGATTTCAAGCTTCGACAGTCCAAGATCGCGCAACGCGGCAATATCCGCCGGTGTCGCCTCGGACGGCGTCTTCGAGAGCCTGACCGCGAAATCGAAGATCGCCTGCTGGTGTTCCTCCAGCTCGGCATCGACGCCATCGGCGAAGATTGCTTCGATCACGTCTGTCCGCTTCGTCAACTGGTTGAAGCGCGAGGCATGCACTGCCGCGCAATAGACGCAGCGATTGACGATCGAGGCGCCGACTGCCCCAAGCTCCCGTTCGGCCGAGGACAGTCCGCCCTTGCCATACATGATCGCGTTGAAGAGCGGCGAGCGCACCTTCAGGGATTCGGGATCATGCGCGAGCGTGAGGACATAGGCCGAAACCTTCTTGTTCGACGGCGTGATCTGCAGCGCATCGAGCTGCTCCGGCGTCGCGTCCTCGAGCGCGACCGGCGTGACATAGGGCGACCAGCGCGGCACCTCGGCCGTGAACTCATGGACCGGAACGCTCACAGGACCTCCTCCAGCAGCCGCAGGCCGGCAATCACGCGGACCTGATAATTGACGAAGGCAGCAAGCTCGGCGAGCCGGACGATGTCGGGCTCCGCGATGCCTGCCGCCTTGAGCGCCTCGATATCCGCCCGCGTCGCGTCCTTGACCGTCTTCGTCAGGATGTCGACATGACGCGTGACCGCGATGAGCCGCGCATCCGCGCCGTGTTGCTCAAGGGCCGCGCCCGAAGCGATCGCCGCCAACGCGGAGGTCTCTCCGGCTTGGCCGAGCAGTTCCCGGTAGTGAGCGGCCAGCCCGGAATCCCCGTTCCATCGGGCCATCCTGACCGCCAGCGCCGCACGTTCGGCATGGCTCAGACCGCCCGGCTCGCGCGGCAGCAGGACCGCGTCATGGCTGGCCTGGCTCATCTCCATGATCCCGGAGCGCTCTGATACGGCGTCCGCAAGTTGGGAGCCCGCCTTCAGCCCCGCCAGGCTCTCGATCAGATTCGTCCCGCTCAATCCCATCTCCCCTCGCCGTGACGAGCGATGTTTAGGATCGGCGAAGGCGAAGGTCCACCCGTCGATCTATGCGGGTCCGGTTGCCGGCTATATGACAGATTCATGATCCGACGCGCGGCACGTCTCTGCCTTGCCTTTGCGGCTTTCGCCTGGCTTGCCGCCGGCCCGGCAGAAGCTCGCCGCGTCCAGATCATCACCTCGTTCCCGCCCGCCTTCTTCGAGCCCTTCCGGACGGCCTTTCGCAATCGGCACCCGGACATCGCGGTCGAGGTCGTGCAGCGCAAGACCACCGCAGCCGTTGCGGATATCCGGACGCAGCAGCGTCAGGAGGCCGATCTGTTCTGGGCCTCGGCGCCCGACGCCTTCGAGTTGCTGAAACGGAGCAGGCTGCTGGCACCGTTGCRGGCCCGGGCGACCGGCGCCCCCGAGACCATCGCGGGCTACCCCGTCAACGATCCGGATGGGCACTATCTCGGCTTTGCCGTCTCGGGCTACGGGCTGGTCTACAACCCGTCCTATCTTGCGGCGCGTGGGCTCCCGGTACCGCGCAACTGGGCCGACCTTGCCGCCCCCGCCTATGCCGGCCATATCGGCCTGACCTCGCCGGCCCGCTCCGGCACGACGCACCTGATGGTCGAAGCCCTGCTGCAATCGCTCGGCTGGGAACGTGGCTGGGCGCTCTGGTCCGAGATCGGGGGCAATCTCGCCACCATCACGGCGCGCAGTTTCGGGGTGACGGCCGGTGTGGCGCGCGGCCGCTTCGGCATCGGTATCTCGATCGATTTCCTGGCAGAAACCGCCGGCGCGGAGGGCGAGACCAGCCGCTTCCTGCTGCCGGAGGAGACGCTCTTCGCACCAGCCAGCATCGCACGACTGGCAACGTCACCCAATCCGAAGGAAGCCGAGCTCTTCATCGACTTCGTGCTCTCGCCCGAGGGCCAGAAACTGCTGCGCGAGCCGCGGATCGGCCGGCTTGCGGTCTCACCGGCTGCCTATGGTGCCGACGAGGCGCCGCCGCATCTTTCGGACCTGTCGGGGCTCTTCAACCGGACACGCTTCGATGCCGGGCTGTCGGCCGGCCGCTACGAATTGGTCAACATCATCTTCGACGAGTGGATCACCTTCCGCCGCGCGGAGCATGCCCGGCTCTGGCGCAGCCTCCAGGGGCTGGAGGCCGCGCTTCTCGCCTATCCCGACGGGAAGGCTGCCCGCCTCCTAACCGAAGCGCGCAGAGCGCTGGTGCGGCCGCCCATCTCCGCCTCGGAACTCGGCCAGCCCGAACGCTTTCGCGATCTTGTGCGTGTGCCTCGGGGCCTGGCCGTTCCCGAGGCGCAGGCGCGTATCGAAGCCGAGATCCGCAGCGCAATCGCAGCCCAGGCCGCGGACGCCGCCGTCAGGTTGCGACAGGCTGCCGAGCGGCTCGCCGCCGCAGGGTGGACCAACTCGGATGACGGGCTGGCCGGAGGGCTGCCATGAGGCGCCTCTGGCAAGGCCGGCGCTTCGGCATCGGCGAACGCCTGATCGCCGCCTTTCTCGGCGTCGGTCTGTTCGCCGTCGGCGCCGGCATCGTCGGCGTCATCTCCTATGAGCGCCTGAGCACGGAACTGGCAGCCATCGCCCGCGATCATCTGCCGGGCCTGGCCTCGTCGGCGAGGCTCGCCGAAGCCAGCGCGCGCGTCATCGCCAGCATGCCCGAGCTTGCCAATGCCGAGCGGCGCGACGCCTATGAACGCAGCCGACGACTTGTCGGAGAACGGCTGGACGAGCTCGATCGGGTCCTGGCCGAGCGGGCCGAGGGAGGGTTCGCTTCGCCCGCCCTCGCCGCGGTTGCGACGGAAATCCGCAGCAATCTCAAAGCCATCGATGCGGTCTCGGGGCGGCGCTTCCCGCTTGGCGAGCGCAATCGCGCCATCGGTGAGGAACTGCGCTGGCTCCAGGCCGATCTCCTCGACGAAATCGAGCCGCTCACCGACGATGCCCGCTTCAATATCGAGACGGCGCTCGGCCAGGCCGGAACCGATGCACCAAGCGCGGCCAAGCCGAATGCCATTCGCGAGGAGACCCGCAAGAGCGCGGCGTTGATGACGCTGAATGCCCAGGCGAACCTGATCGTCGGACTTTACGGGCGGCTCGGCGTGGTCCGCACCCGCGAGGATATGGAGCAGACGGGCCACGTCATCGGCGAGGCGGTCGACCAGCTCGAAATCGAGGCCAGGGCACTGAATGGCTGGCCCGATACCATTACCGTCAGGCAGATTGCCCAACGGCTGATCGGACTTGCCGATGCCGGCACCGGATTACCCGCCATCAAGCGTGCCGAGCTGGCGGCCCAGGCCGACGCGCAACGCCTGATCACGGAAAGCCGGCGGCTGGTCAGCGAGCTCGGCACCCTGGTCTCCCAGGAGGTCCAGAGAACGGAAGCAACCGCGAAGGCCGCTGCCGAGCGTTCGGCCACAGCGATCAGGCTCGGCCGCAACCTGCTCCTGGCGATCGCCGCCGCCTCGCTGATCGGAGCCCTTCTCATCGGCTGGTTCTATGTCCGCCGGCATCTCGTCGCGCGGCTGCGCGTGCTCACCGAAGCCGCGACCAGCATCGCCAGCGGGCAGTCCTCGGCTGTTCTGCCCCACGCCGGCAATGACGAGCTCGGCGACCTCGCCCGGGCGCTTGCGGTCTTCCGGCAGACCCGCGACGACCTGATCCAGGCGGCCAAGCTGGCCGCGCTCGGCCAGATGGCCGCCGGCCTCAGCCACGAACTCAACCAGCCGCTGGCGGCGATTCGCTCCCATGCCCATAACGGCGTGCTGCTGCTGGAGCGCGAGCGTCCAGACGAGGCCCGCCACGCCATCATGCGCATTCAGGCGCTGACGACGCGCGCCGCCGAGCTGATTGCTCACCTCAGGCGCTTCGCCCGCAAGCCGGGCGTGACGCTTTCTCCCGTCGAGGTCGGCGGTGTGGTCGAGACGGCGCTGTCGCTCTTCGGTCCGCGTCTCGATGCCGGGCAGGTGACGCTGAAGCAGGACATGCCAGGCGAAAGGCTCTATGTCCGCGCCGAGGAAATCCGGCTGGAACAGGTCCTGGTCAACCTCATCGCCAATGCCCTCGATGCCATCGCCGGCCGGCCGAACCCGACGCTCGCGATCGGCGCGGCCCAACGCGGCAAGGCCGTCGAGATCTGGGTCGAGGATAACGGGCCCGGCATCGACCGCGCGCATCTGGAGCGAATCTTCGACCCGTTCTTCACGACCAAGCCGGTCGGCTCGGGGCTCGGCCTCGGCCTCTCGCTCTCCTACAACATCATCAAGGACCTTGGCGGCACGCTCGCCGTCGCCAGCTCCGGTCCCGCCGGCACACGCTTTCTGATTATGCTCGAAGCCCTGCCGAATCGCGCAATGGCTGCCATGGAAATTGACGCATGAATGCGCCGAGGATTGTTCTCGTCGACGACGATGCCGAGGTTCTCGAGGCCTGCCGGCTGACCTTGGAGCTCGAAGGCTTCGAGGTCGCGGCAAAGCGCTCGGCCGACGCCGCCCTGCCCCTGCTGACGCGCGACAGCCCCGTCGTTCTGGTGAGCGATGTCCGGATGCCCGGCCGCGACGGCTTTGGCCTGCTGGCGGCGGTCAGGGCGATCGACCCGGAAATTCCGGTCGTGCTCGTCACCGGCCATGCCGACGTCCCCATGGCGGTGAAGGCGATCCGCGACGGCGCCTGGGATTTCGTCGAGAAGCCGGCCGATCCCGTGCTCCTCACCGAGACCGTCCGCCGGGCGAGCGATTACCGCCGGCTGATCATCGAGAACCGGCTGCTGCGTGCCGGAGCCACCCCCGACGACCCGTGGGTCGCGCGGCTTGTCGGCGCCTCGCCGGCGATCGTCCGTTTGCGGCAGCGGCTGACCCTCATGGCCGATGCCGATGCCGACGTGCTGCTCTTCGGCGAAACGGGGACCGGCAAGGAGGTCGCGGCCCGCGCGCTGCACGATCTCGGCAAGCGCCGCAGCGGCCGCTTCGTCGCGGTGAACTGCGGCGCCATCCCCGAAACCATGATCGAGAGCGAGCTTTTCGGCCATGAGGCCGGCGCCTTCACCGGCGCGCGCGAGCGGCGCATCGGCAAGATCGAGCATGCCAGCGGCGGCACGCTCTTTCTCGACGAGATCGAGTCGATGCCGATGGCCGCGCAGGTCCGGCTGCTGCGCGCGCTCCAGGAGCGACGCATCGAACGCCTCGGCTCCAACCGCGAGATCGCGGTCGATATCCGCATCGTCGCGGCAACCAAGGCGGACCTCGCTGCATTGGCCAAGGCCGGCGGATTTAGAGAGGACCTCGTCTATCGCCTCAATGTCGTGACGCTTCGCCTGCCGCCCCTGCGCGATCGGCGCGAGGACATTCCATTGCTGTTCCAGCACTTCCTCGGGCTCGCCGCCGCTCGCGTCGGCCGCTCCGCCCCGCTGCTCGGCCGCGATCTGCTGCAGCGCCTGTCACGGCAGGACTGGCCCGGCAATGTCCGCGAATTGCGCAACGCCGCCGAACGCAGCCTGCTGGGGATGGACGAGGATTTCGATGATCACGAGACCGTCGCCGGACCATCGAGCGCCGAACTGACGCTGGAAGAACAGATCGCGCTCGCCGAAGCCGAGGTGATCGGCGCGGCGTTGAAACGCCATGGCGGCCGGATCGGCGTCACGGCAGCCGCCCTCGGCATCACCCGCAAGACCCTTTACCTCAAGATGCGCCGCTACGGATTGAGTGGCGCGGCAGCGCTTCCCGACTGACGTCGCGATGTTACCGTCCTGACCCATCCCGCCGACGCGACGGTTACCGCAACGACCCGCAGAGACCGCGAACTGCGCGCGCAAACCGGGATTTCCTCAACATAATCAATACGACGCCCGGTTGGCATCGTCGTTGCTGACAGATGAGCATCGGCCTCGACGCCGGGTGAGCAAAAACTGTCTTGGAGGAAATCATGGTCAATCGCAGGGTCGCACTCGCGGCCGCCCTCGGCCTGTCGCTCAGCACGTCATTCGCAACCATCGCCCTCGCCCAGGCTCCGGCCGGCAAGGTCACCGTCGTCACCTCCTTCTCCAAGGACGTGACCGACCCGATCAAAAAGGCCTTCGAGAAGGCGGTTCCGGGCGTCACGCTCGAGGTTCAGAACCGCAACACCAATGCCGGTGTGAAATATGTCGAGGAGACAAAGGCCAACAACCAGGTCGATCTCTTCTGGGCATCGGCTCCTGACGCCTTCGAAGTGCTCAAGGGCAAGAAGCTGCTGACGCCCTACAAGCCCAAGGCGGCCGGCATCCCCGAGAAGATCGGCTCCTATCCGATCAATGATCCGCAGGGCTTCTATTTCGGCTTCGCGGCATCGGGCTACGGCATCATGTGGAATGATCGCTACGCCAAGGCCAACAAGCTGCCGGAGCCGAAGGACTGGCAGGATCTCGCCAAGCCGGCCTTCTACGACCATGTCTCGATCGCCTCGCCGGCCCGCTCCGGCACGACGCACCTGACCGTCGAGACCATCCTTCAGGGCGAAGGCTGGGAGAAGGGCTGGCGCACGCTCAAGGAGATGTCGGGCAATTTCCGCTCGATCACGGAACGTTCGTTCGGAGTGCCGGAGGCGGTGAACTCCGGGCAGGTCGGCGTCGGCATCGTCATCGACTTCTTCGCCTTCTCGGCGCAGGCGTCCGGCTTCCCGGTCAAGTTCGTCTACCCGACCGTGACCACCGTCGTGCCTGCCAATGTCGGCATCATCGCGAACCCACCGAACAAGGCGGCGGCCGAGGCCTTCGTCGAGTTCCTGCTCTCGCCGGCCGGCCAGGAGGTCCTGCTCGACCCCGGCATCCGCCGCCTGCCGGTCAATCCGGCCGTCTATGCCAAGGCCGGCGCCGACTATCCCAACCCCTTCACCGATCCGCGCTTCCAGAAGATGATCGGCTTCGACGTCGACAAATCCGAAGCCCGGACCGCTGTCGTCGACACTCTGTTCGACCAGCTGATCTCCTTCCAGCTCGATGCGCTGAAGGGCGTCACCAAGACGCTGCACGAGGTCGACGCCGCGCTGGCGAAGAAGCCCAACGCCCAGGCCAAGGCTGCAGCCGATGAGGCACGCAACCTGATCGCAGCCATGCCGGTCTCGGAAGCGCAGGCTGCAAGCGCGGAACTCCGCGGCGCCTTTACCGGCGGCAAGGAGAAGGGCGCCAGACAGGCGGAGCTCGAGAGCCAGTGGGCCAATGCCGCCCGCGAGAATTACGCCAAGGCCAAGACCAAGGCCGAGGAAGCCCTCAAGCTCGCGCGCTGAGCCGTCGCCGCTGCCGTCATCCCTGCCGTAGCGACGTGAAGAGCCGGGATCCATGCCGGCCTCCCATTGGGGGCTCGGGCATGGATCGCGGATCTCCGCGCGGCCGTCTGGCATGATGGCGCGGGCTTTATCGATCGAGCCTCTTTCGGGAACTCCCCATGACCGCCGTCCCCGCGCTCTCGCGCCCCAAACGCATGTCGGCGACGCCTGGCCAGATCGCGCTCGCGCTGGCCATTGCAGCCTTCCTGCTGTTCTTCCTCGTGCTGCCGGTGGCAACGGTGATCTATGTCGCCTTCACCGAGAAGGGTACGAACAGCTTCACGCTGATCAATTTCTACGACTTCTTCCGCACCGAGCTGTTCATCCGGTCGTTCTGGAACTCGGTCTATGTCTCGGCCATGTCGGTGGTCTGGGCGTCGGTCTTCGCACTGYCGCTGGCCTATCTGACGACGCGTTTCGTCTTCCGCGGCGCTGCGGTCGTCCAGACGCTGGGTTTCCTGCCCCTGATCATGCCGCCCTTCGTCGGCGCCGTGGCGATGCAGCTCTTCTTCGGCCGCAACGGCTCGATCAACCTGCTGCTGGATGATTGGTTCGGCTTCAAGATCGGCTTCATGGAAGGGCTGAACGGCGTCATTTTCGTCCAGTCGGTCCACTACTTCCCGTTCATCCTGATCAATCTCTCGGCGGCGTTGCGCAATATCGACCGGGCCATGGAAGAGGCCGCGCAGAATCTCGGCTCCTCCGGCTTCCGCCTCTTCCGCCGCATCGTCTTCCCGCTTGCCATGCCGGGCTATCTCGCCGGCGCCTCGCTGGTCTTCGTCAAGGTCTTCGACGATCTGGCGACCCCCCTCCTGCTCAACGTCAAGGACATGCTGGCGCCGCAGGCCTATCTGCGGGTGACCTCGATCGGGATTGCCGACCCGATGGGCTATGTCATCTCGGTCGTCCTGATCATCGCCTCGGTCGTCGCCATGTGGCTGTCGGCGCTGGCGCTGAAGGGCCGCGACTACGCCACGACCCAGCGCGGCGGCGGCGGCCTCGCCAAACGTGTGATGTCACCGACTGAGGCCATCTTCGGCTATGGCGTCGTCATCCTGATCCTGGCGCTGGTGCTCGCGCCGCATCTGGGACTGCTGCTGCTCTCCTTTGCGACGATCTGGTCCTATTCGCCGCTGCCGGACGCCTTCACCGTCGCTCATTACGCCCGCGTCTTCGGCGAGAGCTCCGTCTACATCAAGAACACGCTGATCTATGCCAGCATCGCAGGCGGGATCGACATCGTGCTCGGTGTGGCGATCGCCTATCTCGTGCTGCGGACGAAGCTGGTCGGCCGCGAATGGCTGGACTGGACGGCGTCGGCGGCACTGGCGATCCCGGGTGTGGTGCTCGGCATCGGCTACCTCCGGACCTTCTACGGCATCACCTTGCCGGACGGCACGCCGCTCGCCTCGCTCTGGATCACCATCGTGCTGGCGCTCGCGATCCGGCGCCTGCCCTATGCGCTGCGCGCCTGCCACGCGGCGCTGCAGCAGATCTCGGTCTCACTTGAGGAGGCGGCGGAGAATCTCGGCGCCACCAAATCCCGGACAGTGCGGCGCGTCGTCGTCCCGCTGATGGCAGGCGGCATTCTCGCCGGCTTCGTCACCAGCTTCTCGACCGCGGCGGTCGAGCTCTCGGCCACGCTGATGCTGGTGCAGTCCAACTCCGACGCGCCACTGGCCTATGGGCTCTATGTCTTTATGCAGTCCGCCGCCGGACGTGGGCCTGGTGCGGCGCTTGGCGTCGTCGCGGTCATCCTCGTCGCGGCCTGCACCTTCCTCTCCCATCTCATCATCGAACGCAGCCAGAAGGCCAAGGGAATGGGCCACTGATCATGAACGCCATCGCACCGCTCGCTACCAAAGCCGTCGCCGTCGATATCGAGGGCATCAATCTCTCCTACGGCACCAATCATGTGCTGAAGAACGTCAACCTCGCGATCCGGCCCGGTGAATTCTTCGCCTTTCTCGGGCCATCGGGCTGCGGCAAAACCACGCTGCTCCGCCTTATCGCCGGCTTCAACCAGGCCGATACCGGCCAGGTCCGGATCGGCGGCCAGGACATTTCCACCCTGCCGCCCTGGAAGCGCGATGTCGGCATGGTCTTCCAGTCCTATGCACTCTGGCCGCATATGACAGTCCGCAAGAACGTCGCCTTCGGTCTTGAGGAGCGCGGCGTCGCCCGCGCCGAGATCGAGCGGCGCGTCGGGGTCGCGCTCGACCTGGTCGGGCTCGGCCATCTCGGCGACAGGCGCCCATCCCAGCTCTCCGGCGGCCAGCAGCAGCGCGTCGCGGTCGCGCGCACCGTCGCGGTCGAACCGAAGGTCCTGCTGCTCGATGAGCCGCTCTCCAATCTCGACGCCAAGCTGCGCGTGCAGGTGCGGCGCGAGCTGCGCGACCTGCAGCAGCGCCTCGGCCTGACGACGATCTTCGTCACCCACGACCAGGAGGAGGCCAACACGATCTGCGACCGCATCGCGGTGATGAACGAGGGCATCGTCCAGCAGGTCGGCACCCCGATGGACCTTTACGAGCGCCCGGCCAATCTCTTCGTCGCGAATTTCCTTGGTACCGCCAATATCCTCGAGGGCAAGGTTGTCGGCAGCGGCACCGAACGCGCCTTCGAGGTCAAGGGCGGCGCGAAGCTCCCGATCCCGGGTGATGTAGCGGTCCCGACCGGCGCCAAGCTGGTCTTTCGTCCCCAGCATGCGACTCTCGGCGCCGCAGGCGCCACGCATGCTGGGCAAGTCGCGTTGCCGGGCAGGATCGCGCATCGCGAGTTCCTGGGATCGAGCATGCGCTACGGCGTCACGATCGGCGAAACCGAAGTCTCGGTCGACCTGCCCTTCCAGTCGGGCGGCGACCTGCATGAGGTCGCGGCACCCGTCAGCCTGTCGCTGTCGCCGAGAACCGCGCTCTGGCTGGAGCGCTAAAGCATCGGCCCGGAAAGTGAATTGAGGTTTTCGGGGAAAGCCGATGCAAGCACGGAAGCCTGGATCATCGGACCGGATACGGTATCCCGTCAGATGATCCAGCCCTGGCGAGAATCACGACCAATGCGCGGCGCCGGGCAAGGCCATGACGAATATCCAGTTGCCAGAACGGTGTCGCGCCGCTCAGAGTTGATGCATCCCGTGATGCCGTGACGGCTATTTGCTTGCGCGGCATCGCTCGCCGACCTTGCGCAAGAGATCTTCGCCATGAGCCCGCCTGCCGCCGCCCGCATCGACATCGAGCGCTTCTGGACGACAATAGAACGGTCGGGCGAGATCGGTCCGGGCCGGCCGGGCGGTCTCTCCAGGCTTGCCTTGTCGGATGCCGACAAGCAGGTCCGCGACGAGTTCGTCGGCTGGTGCCGGGAGGCCGGCCTCACCGTCCGCATCGACGGAATCGGCAATATCTTCGCCCGGCGTCAGGGCCGCGACGACACGCTGCCTCCCGTCGTGATGGGAAGCCATCTCGACACGCAGGTGAATGGCGGCCGCTTCGACGGCATCGCCGGCGTGCTCGGCGCGCTCGAAGTCTGCCGCACGCTCGATGCGCTCGGCCATCGCACGCGCCGCCCGCTGGAGATCGTGAACTGGACCAATGAGGAGGGCGGCCGCTTCTCCCCGCCCATGGTCGGCTCGGGCTGCTTCACCGGCACCTACACACTGGACTGGGCCCGCGGTCGCACCGACGATGACGGAATCAGTCTCGGCCAGGAGCTGCAGCGCATCGGTTATCTCGGCGAGATGGAGGCAAGCCCGCACGCCTTCGACGCCTATTTCGAGTTCCATATCGAACAGGGCCCGATTCTCGACCGCGAGGGCATGCAGGTCGGCGTCGTTACCGGCGGCTACCCGAGTTGCGGCATGCTCGTCGAATTCCGAGGCGAGACCGCCCATACCGGTCCCTGGCCGATGGAGCGGCGCAGGAACGCCCTGGTGGCCGGCGCGCGCCTTCTCACTGCGGTCGACGATATCGGCTGGGAGAACGCCGGCACGGGCGGCAAGGCGACAGGTTCGCGGCTCGTCGCCTGGCCGAACAAGCCCGGCATCCTGTCGGACTGGGCGCAGGCGGTTTGCGACGTCCGCCATCCCGACGCGGAGACGACCCTGGTCATGGCCGAGCGCGTGCGCCGCGCCATTGGCGAAGCCGCAGCACGCGGCGGCTGCACGGCCGAAATCCTCGACACCTGGAACTGGGGCGGACGGATTTTCTCGGGCGAACTGATCGAGGGCATCCGCTCTGTCTCGCTCGGGCTCGGCTACCGGACGCAGGATATCCTGAGCCAGGCCGGGCACGACGCCTATTTCGTCGCCCGCCATGCTCCGACGGCGATGATCTTCGCGCCGTGCAAAAACGGCATCACCCATAACAACCTGGAACTCTGCACGCGCGAGGATCTGGAGCCCGGACTGAATGTCCTGTTCCGCTCCGTGGTCGCGCGCGCCGATCGATAGGGGCTCTGTCGCCCCGCGCGATGCCGATGTCTAGGACGGGTGGCTGAAGCGAGCGACCCGCGCATCCTTCATCAGGTTGCAAAAGTCAGGTCCACTGACGCGCACCAGCGTCCTGTGGTCGCCCCCCTCGAAATAGACGTCCCTGGCGTCATGAAGGCTTTCATCGAGGATCACCGGTACGTCATAGGCTGATCCGATCGGCGGAACCGCGCCCAGGTCGCAATCGACGAACAGCGAACTCACCTCATCCTCCGAGGCGAGGCCGAGCCGCTGGTGTATCACATCCTGCAAAGTGGAGAGCTCGATCCGGTGCGTGCTGGGAACGACGGCCAGGACATAGCCGCTCTCATGGTGAACCACCACGGATTTGGCCAGCCTGCTGCCCGGGACATGCGCGGCTTGCGCCGACTGGCTGCTGGTCGCCGTACGGTGATGCGCGACGGTGTCATAGGCGATGCCTTCGCCGTCGATATAGGCCTGGAGTTTCTTTGCGATTGTCATCGGAGGCGCCCCTTTGTTGTCTGGCGACGCGTCAGGACGACATCCTCCTCTCCTCCTCCGCGAAGTCAACGGCGAATGGGCTGCCAGGGCCGGGGCACAGGCTCCGCCCGTGCGAGCCGGCGAGCCTTTGACACGCGGTTGTGGATCCGGGTTCCGGGCCTCGGCTAACCGATCGTCCCGGAACCGCTCGATTGTCTGCCCGCCAGCGGCCTCAGCTCAGGCTTGAGCGCTTCATGAAGGCGCCGCCCTTCATGATCAGCGGCATATGCCGGCCCTGGCGGGTCAGCAACGCCAGGTCCTTCAGCGGGTCGCCGTCGACGACGACCAGGTCGGCATGGGCGCCCGGCGCGACCGTACCGATCTTGCCTTCGAGCCCGAGCAGCTTCGCCGCGACATGGGTGGCCGCACCGATCACCTCATGCGCCGGCAGGGCGCGGCCGCGAATGACGAACTCCTCGGACTGATGACGATGCATCTCGCCGAGAAGATCGCTGCCATAGGCCATGGGCAGGCCCGCCTTCCTCATGATGGCGAGCGAATCCATGCCGGCGACACGGACATTCTCGACCTTGGCGATGGAATCCGGCGGGAAACCGAGCTTGCCGCCTTCGCTGGCGAGCTTGTCATAGGTCACCAGGGTCGGCACGGCGACGGCGCCCTTCGCGGCGGCGAGCTTGGCTGTATCCGCCTGGATCAGGTTGCAATGTTCGAGCGAGTGGACGCCAGCCTCGACGCAGCGGCGGATCGCCTCGTCCGTATAGACATGGGCCGAGACATAAGTGCCGGCCATCCGGGCTTCCTCGACGATCGCCTCGAGCTCGCTCACGGAATAGCCGAGGAAATGGATCGGATCGGTCGGAGAGGCACAGCCGCCATTGGCCATGATCTTGATGAAATCGGCTCCGCCCTTGAGCTCCTCGCGAGCCGCCCGGCGCACTTGGTCGATGCCGTCGCAAATGCGGCCGAGAGCGCCGAGCCGATGACGGGTCGTCACCGCCTCGCGATCGTCATAGCGGCCGCGGAAATCGGCATGGCCGCCGGTCTGGCTCAGCGCCTTGCCGGAAATGACGAGGCGCGGTGTGGGGAAATGCCCCTCCTCGGTCGCAACCTTCAGCCCGAAATCGGCGCCGCCGACATCACGCACCGTGGTGAAGCCGCGCAGCAGCATCTCGCGCATGATCACGAGGGAGCGCACCGTCACGAGGGAGTCCGGCAGCGCCGCATTGCGCCCGAGATCGGCGACGCCGGCGATGACATGCACATGCGCGTCGATCAGCCCGGGCATCAAGGTCCGGCCCGCCAGATCGATCACCTTCGCCTTGCCGGCGGACACGGTCTTGCCGACCTCGCGGATCGTCCCGCCCTCGACCAGGACTGAAACCGGTGCACCGCGCTCCGGCGCGGTGCCGTCGACGATGCGGGCATTGGTGAAGAGGGTGGAAGCCACGGCAATTCTCCAGTCGGATGGGAGCTGTCAGACAGCGCGCGCTGCTGCGCGGGCAGCCAGGAATGCGGGAACCAGCAGAGGCGCCAGCCGCTCAACCAGCGGCACATGCTCCTCGCGATAGAAGCCTTCCGGCGCGAGCAGGTTGATCGTGCCAACGACCTTGCCGTCATAGAGCGCCGGGACATTGATGACCGAGCCGAGGCCCATGCTCTCGATCAGCACGTGATCGAAGAAGGCCCAGCGGATTCCGGCCTTGTCGCGCCCGAGATAGGGCTTGCGCCCCTTCAGCACATGGTCGCCCCAGGGCGTCGGCCCCATCGTCTTGCGGCCCGAGACCGGATATTCGGCCGGGCGGTTCGAATAGATCCGCGCGACCTCCTCGCCATCGACGTAGAGCAGGGTGAAGAGCTCATGCCCGACGAGCTGCTTGGTCACAGCCTCGAAGGCCTTGAACAGCGTGTCCGGCTGGCCGGGCTCTGCAAGCAGGCGCGACAGGGCGGCAAGATCATCGGACATCGTGAACTCCGGGATTCAGGCTTTGAAAGGAACGGGTTTGGGTGCACGTGGAATGCGTTCGGGCAGGAGCCCCTGCGGCCGCAGGTGCAGGACGAGGATCAGCGCGAGCCCGACCAGGATCTCGCGCAGTGCCGCGACCTGGACAGGCTGCAGACCTGGCACCCATTCGGTGGCGAAGCGCGTCGCCTCGAGGAAGATCACGACGAGATAAGCGCCCACGACCGCGCCGCTCGGGCGACCGACACCGCCGGCAGTCACCGCCAGGAAGATGTAGATCGTGATCAGCGGCTGGAAATGGTCAGGCGACACATAGGACTGGAAATGCGCATAGAGCGCGCCGGCCAATGCCGCGATGGCAGCTGAGAGCGCGAAGGCCTGGAGCTTGAAACGCAGCACCGTCTTTCCGGCGAAGGCCGCAAGCTGCTGATCCTCGCGGATCGCCTTCATCGCCCGGCCATAGGGCGAGCCGTCGAGCCGACGCAGCAGCAGCCAGACGCCGGCCACGATCAGCGTGACCAGACCGAGATAGAACAGGTTGAAGCCCATGAGGCCGAGCTCGGCCTTCAGAGGCGCCTTGATCCCGGAAATGCCGTCGGATCCCTTGGTGAGCCAGCGCTCGTTCAATGCAACGAGCCGGATCACCTCGGCAAAGCCGAGCGAGACGATGGCGAGATAGTCGTCGCGCAGGCGCAAGGTCGCGAATGTGACGACAAGCCCGACCACCGCGCCGACCGCGAGCGCCGCGGTCCAGCCGAAGAGCACCGGCGCCCCTGCCCCAGTCGCCAGCGCAGAAGCATAGGCTCCGACCGCAAAGAACCCGGCAAGGCCGAGATTGACCAGTCCGACGCCGCCCCAGATCAGGTTCAGGCTGAGCGCGAGCAGCGCGTAGATACCACAGAGCGTCAGGGTGAAGATGACATAGGACAACATCAGACCGCCCTCTCGCCCAGGATGCCGCGTGGACGGAAGGTCAGCATGATCAGGATCGCGATGAAGCCGACGGCGGTGCGATAGGTTGCGGGCACCGCAATCAACGCCAGTTCTTCGGCGATGCCGAGCGCAAGCGCTCCAACCACGGCGCCAGGGATCGAGCCGAGCCCGCCGAGCACCGCGGCGGCGAAGACCGACAGCAACACGCGATAGCCGGTGAGCGGGTCGATCGAGGTATCGAGGCCGATCAGCACGCCGCCGACACCGGTGAGCCCAGCGCCCAGGAAGACGGTGACGATGGCGATCCGGGCAGGATCGATGCCCTTCAGCCGGGCGAGATCGGGATTGTCGGCGACTGCGCGCATGGCCTTGCCGAAGCGCGTATAGCGCAGGAAGGCAAACATCGCGGCCATGATCACGACCGCCAGCGCAAGGCTCTGCAGCTGCTGCGGGCCAATCCGCAGATCGCCGAAGCGCATGTCGCGCATCAGGGGCAGGTCATAGCCGCGCATGTCGTTGCCGAAGACGAACCGGACGATATTCTCAAGCACGAGATTGAGCGCGATCGAGGCGATGGCGACGATGAGCGCCCCGTTCCCGCGCAGGCGGCTGAGCGCACTCTCCTCCGCGACCACGCCGACGGCTCCGGCGATAGCAAACGCAATCACGAGAGCCGGAATAATCGGCAGCCCCAGCACCACATTCGCCCACCATGCGGCAAAGGCGCCAATGGTGGCATAGGATGCGATGGCGAAGTTGGGATAGCGCAGCACGGCGAAAATGGCCGAGAAGCCGACAGCCGGGACGGCAATCAACGCCCCAGTCATCAGCCCGTTGATGAGCGCCTGCAGGAAAAGGGTCACGCGCGCGGGTCTTTCGGGATCAGGCGATCTTGACCAGAACGATCTTCCCGCCCTGGACCTGCTCGTAGCGGAACTTCGAGTCGCTGATATCGCCGGTCTCGGTGAAGTCGCACGGGCCGCTGGCGCCGTCATAGTCGACAGGCTGCTTGGCTGCGATCGCCTTCAGGCCGTCAATCGCATTATCGATCTTGGCACCGCCCGGCGCCTGGCTCGCCTTGCGGATCGTGTCCTTGATCGCCGTACCGGACGCATCGCCGGCCAGCGCGATCGCCATCAGCACCAGGTTGATCTGGTCATAGATCTGCGTCGTGTAGGGATCGGGCGAAGCCACGCCGATGAGCTTGACCAGGCGCTCATAGGCCTTCGAGCCTTCCGCCGACGAGGGCGAGATCGTGTAGGTCTTGTCGACGACATCGGCCGGAACGCTGTCGACGAGCTTCTGGTTCACCGAATAGCCGAAGGCGACCTTGAGCCCGCCGAAGCCGGCCCGGAAGAGGTCTTTCAGCATCACGGCGGTGTCGGGCGTATAGCCGCCGAACACGACCGCGTCGGGCTTGAAGCGCAGCACCTCGTCGATCTCGGTGCGATAGGCAGGCTTCTTGTCGTCATAGATCAGGGACGCCGTCTCGCCGCCGCCCTTCTTCACGGCCTCGGTGATATTGTCGAACTGGCTCTTGGCGAAGGGCGTCTGCGGCGACAGGAAGAAGACGCGCTTGGCCTTCTCGGCGATGACGAACTCGCCGAACTTGCGGCCCTGCAGCGTCGTCGTCGGCTGCGTGCGGATCAGATAGCCCTGATGCGGCAACTGCGTGATCGAATCCGCGCCCGAGACGGTCGCCAGGAAGGTCTTCGATTCCCAGCAGAGCGGCGCGACCGCGGTCGTGACCGAGGAGGCCCAGGTGCCGAGAATGGCCGAGACCTTGTCGACGTCGATCAGCTTGCGCGCCGCGCGGACGCCGGCTTCCGGATTGGTCTGGTCGTCCTCCGAGATCAGCTCGATCTTGCGCCCGAGCACGCCACCTGCCGCATTCACCTCATCGATGACGGCCTTGACCGCCTTGACCATCACCGGGCCATAGGGACCACCCGAGCCGGTCAACGGCGTCAGGGTGCCGATCCTGATCGGCGCGCCCTGGGCGAGCGCGAGCTTCGGTAGCGCACTGACACCGGCAAGCGCGGCGGCACCCGTCAGAAGCGTCCGGCGGTTCGTCATGAAATCGGTCATGGTGATCCCCTTGTCCTTATGTTTCTTGAACTGTGTCGGCGTCGGCTTCAGCCGCCCAGGAAGAGGCGGCGGATATCGGGGTCGGAGGCGAGAGCAGGTCCCGCCCCCTCTCGGCTGTTGCGGCCAGAGACGAGCACATAGCCCCGCGTCGAGATTTCGAGCGCTTCGAGCGCGTGCTGCTCCACCATCAGGATCGGCAAGCCCCCCCTGTTCAGGGCGACGATCGCCTCGAACAGTTCATCAGCCGCCTTGGGCGAGAGCCCGGCTGTCGGCTCGTCGAGCAGCAGCAGGCTCGGCGCATTCATCAGCCCCATCGCCATCGCCAGGATCTGCCGCTGTCCGCCCGACAGCGTACGCGCCAGCGCGCGCCGCTTCTCCGCCAGCATCGGATAGCGCTGATACATCTCTTCGCTGCGCGTCCTGACTCCGCCGGAATCCTGGAAACCGCTGATCTCCAGGTTCTCGGCAACCGTCATCGCACCAAAGACATTGCGTTCCTGCGGTACGAAGCCGATGCCGGCCCGCGCCCGGCCAAGCGCATTCGCAGCCGTGATATCCGCGCCGTTCAGGCTGATCTGGCCCTTGCGCGCCGCAACCAGCCCCGCGACGGTCTTGAGCAAGGTCGATTTACCGGCCCCGTTCGGCCCGATGATCGAAACGATCTCGCCTGGTGCGACCCTGAGCGACGTGCCCTTGAGAATTTCTTCGGCCGCGCCATAGCCGGCGACAACACCTTCGACCGAGAGCAGGGCGGCGCCCGCAGCCGCGCTCAATGCCGCCTCCCGAGATAGGCTTCCTGCACCCGGATGTCGGCGGCGACCTCCTCGAACGAACCCTGGGTCAGGGTCCTGCCCTCGGCCATGACGACGACCGGTTGGCAGAGGCGCTTGATCAGCGCCATGTCATGCTCGATCAGGCAGATCGTCAGGCCTTCACGGTTGAGCCCGACGAGATGCTCGGCGATCTCGTCGGCCAGGCTCGGATTGACGCCCGCCATCGGCTCGTCGAGCAGCAGGATTTTCGGCTTGGCCATCAGGGCTCGCCCGATCTCGACCAGTTTTTTCTGACCGCCGGACAGCGCCGTGACCGGATTATCAAGCACGTGGTCGAGCTTCAGCCGGCGCGCAATCTCGAAGGCGCGCCCTGCCAGCTCGGCTTCGCGGCGGCGTGCGGCAGCAGAGCCGAACAACCCCGCGAGCAGATTCTCGCCGGGCTGATCCGCGCCATAGAGCATCAGATGTTGGAAGACGCTGAGCTTGGGGAAGCCCCGTGCCAGCTGAAAGGTCCGCACAAGCCCCGCCGCGACGAGTTCTTCCGGTGCCAGGCCCGTTGCATCCTTCGGCCCCAGCGCGACTGTACCGCCCTTGGGCCGGTACAGTCCGGATACAGCATTGAACAAGGTCGATTTGCCGGCACCGTTGGGGCCGATCAGGCCGGTAAAGCTTCCGGCCGGCACGGCGAGATCGACACCGCGCAGCACATGCACGCCGTAGAAGTCGAGCTTCAGGCCCGTGACCGTCAGCAGCGGCGTCATGAAGCCTGTGCCCCCGCAACCGACCGGCGTGAGGGCGATGTCTGTGTCGGAAAATGCTGGCGGACCTGAAGCTTCCAGAAATTCAGCATCTCGGCGTAATAGGCTGGGTCCTTCCGCAGCACGGTCTGGGCGATCATGCCGCGCACCAGGCACATCGTGGCGTTCATCACCACGCGGGTATGGTCCGCATCGACCTTGGTGCGGGCGGCGAGTGCGGTCCAGACCGCATCCAGACCAGCGTGGAATTCTCGCACCACGGGCACGAGATCAGCCCGGAACTCGTCATTATGCCGCGCCTCCGGCAGGAACTCCATGGTCACATAGAACAGCCGGTCCGACATCATCTGCCAGATGTAGTCGACGATCTCGTCGCTGGAGCCACCCCGCTCTGCGAAGGCCTCGGCGAAGCGATGCAGGTTGCGCGAGGAACGCCCGAGCAGATCGGCGACAGAAGCCGTGATGATCGCCTCGCGCCCGGCAAAGTGATGCGTCAGCGCGCCACGCGAGACGCCGGCGGCGCGGGCAATTTCGGGGGTGGTCGTGCGTGCGAGCCCGCGATCATGCATCAGATCGATCGTCGCATGCATCAGCCGCGCAGAGGTGTCCGCGCTGCGTTCCTTCTGCGATCGCCTCTTGCCGGTTCCGGTCAAGCTGCCCCTCCACTTTCAGCCGAGAGCAAGCCTGTGATCGCATTTACAAACAGTCAAGACTGTTTCTACGACGACGGTGCTGAGTTGCGTGCTGAACGGGTAAGCGGCAAGACACACTGAGGATCCGGCCAAAGCCAAGGCCGGTCAGCCCGCGGATTCTGCAGGGAGCCATGGCATGTCGTTCAGCTGGGACGAGGCCGTTGCCTACGCACTGACGCTTCCTGGCGCCGGGATTTCAACCAGCGACGGCCTGCTGGCGGTGAAGGTAAACGGCCGGGATCAATCGCGCCCGCGACTGGAACGCCAGCCGCCCGCGCTTGCGGGTGAAGCGGTAGCGGCCAGCCGCAGCGCTTTATC
>NZ_JBFUIY010000037.1:0-58615 GCF_056401655.1 Allobosea sp. P4_E12
CCCGAGGCGGCCGCCGCAGCCCTTGTGGAAGCCGCCCGCACCAGCGAGACCGGCCCGATGCTCGGCGTTCTCGGGCTCAAGGGGCGCGACATCGTCTTTTCCGGCGACGAGGTCGCCGACGCAGCGGACAGGGAGCGCTTTCTCTCGGCCTATCAGGCCAAGCACCAGGTCGAGGTCGACGGCGACAAGGCGACATTGCTCGTCGGTCAGAATGACTTTCCGTTCCCGATCCCGATCCTGCGCAAGGACGGTGAGTGGCGGTTCGACACTGAGGCCGGGCGCAAGGAAATCCTTTTCAGGCGCCTCGGGCGCAATGAGCTCGATGCGATCCAGGTCAGCCTGGCCTATGTCGACGCCCAGAACGACTATGCGAGCAAGGACAGAACCGGCGCCGGGCCAGGCTCCTATGCCCAGCGGGTCGCGAGCCGCCCGGGGAAGCGCGACGGCTTGTTCTGGGCGACCGGGGCAGGAGAAGAGGCCAGTCCGCTKGGCGCTCTCGCCGCGCAGGCCGAGCGCGAAGGCTACAAGGGCGGGCAGGGCAAGACGCCCTATCACGGCTACTACTACAAGATCCTSAAGCGCCAGGGKGCCGCGGCRCCAGGYGGAAGCCTCGACTATGTCGTCGGCGGCAAGATGATCGGCGGCTTCGCTCTGCTCGCCTATCCCGCCGAATACGGCAACTCCGGCGTCATGAGCTTCATCGTGAACCACGAAGGCACGGTGTATCAGAAGGATCTGGGACCCAGGACCAGCCGGATCGCGACGCGGATGCGCTCATACGACCCCGACAAGACCTGGGAGAAGGTTCCGGTGCCGCAGTAATCAATTTTCGAGATGCAGACTGCTGATCCATTCAGCGAAATGGCGATGTCTTCACAAAGCGACATTTAGCCTTCTCAAATGATCTTCGGATGACGGCCCCGATTGGACTACGGTGCCGCCAAAGGCAGGTCGAAAGATTGGCCCGATAGGCGCGGGGGCCGTCGAATCATAGCGGCTATCAGCAATGGAGAACCGATGACCGGCCTCCTTTCGATCCTCTTCGGCGGCTTTTCAAGCTTCACGCCCGGTCGGATGCTTGGGGTCCCAACGCGAGCCCTTAGGAGACTACCGCGGGTTAGGGGCCTTTGATCGTGGATTGATCCTCAGTCGGCGACTGTGCCGAGGGCGTGGGCCGAATATCAGCGGTGGTGATGCCGCGGTGGATGGCAGCATGAATGACGTACAAAAGCGCGGACTTGCAAGGCTCATGCTTCGTTGGCCGCAGCGGCGGATGGAGCTACGTCAAAAATGCAGCAGTGGTGCGGGACTGCTCGATCTCTGCGAAGTTTACCAGGTGACATGTGAGGCCGCTTCCTATTGGGAGAAAATAACTTCGCCGGCCGGAGAGGCCCGTGCGGAGGAGTACCGCGCTCTCGCATTGGAAATCGAACGTGAGGTCAATGAGGCGCTTGCCTCAGTTTGAGCCTTCGTCGCGCCGGTGATCGCCTCGAAGTGGCGCACCTCGCCCTCAGGCTCAAGTCGATGGTCAAGCCTAGATGTGAGGTCTCAATAGGTTGTCCATCCGGTCCCGAATGATGGTGGCGCTGTTCTCTACGGCTACAGCCGGGGCATCATCGCGGCAGCTTGGCTGCGCCTGCGACGAGCGGGTCGACGTGGGGGCGGTGACCGGACTGAACCGACCTGACTTCCGCAGCATCGCCGATCTCCGCAAGCTCCACCTCTCGGCGCTGTCGGATCTGCTCGTGGAAGCTAACGATGCGATAGTGAAGCCACTGCTTGTCGGAAATCCGGGACAGTCGATCACAACGGCGGCATGCTTGCCTTGGCGGCTTGCATCTGGAAGTACGATCGGCATTGTCTGTTCGCACAGAGAATTGAGAATGACTTGATGTCATCCCATCGTCGCGGCGTTTAATTTTCCGCGCTCTGGGAACCCGCCGAGGGAGGCCTCCGTGAATAGACGTTTCTACCTAGTAGTGCTGGCTCTGATGGGACTGGTGGGATGCGTTTCGCGCGAGACGTCCGGATCGGGGGGCGGCGGGCCCGCCTATGTCCAGCAGGACCTCGGGAGCCCCGGTCGACAGACCGACTTCTTCGGGAACGGCCTGCGGCCTTGAGAGCGGGATCTCGCGCTCCCGCGACCCGTCTCGCCATTGCGGGAACTGCCGTGCGCACTGCTGCTGCGACATGAAAGTCACGGCGCGCGGCCCCGGCACCTCGAGAGGTGCCGGAGGGGGCTGCCCCGCCTATTCGACTGGCGCCCAGCTGCTGTCGGGGTCGTAGCGCAGCAGGCGCTCCGCCAAGGCGCTGGTCTTCGAGCCGAGATTTTTCTGCAGTACGACCCCGTTATGTCCGCAGATGAAGGTCATGACGCCGGTCTTGCCCCATTCGGCCGGCCAGGCCACGAGGCCGAAGCCAGCGATCATGTTGCCGTTGACGACATAGGAATGCGCGCCGCCGGGCGCCCAAGGTCCTTGTGCCTTGAGGATGCGAAAGCGATAGCCGGCATAGGTTCGGTTCCCGCGATCCAGCAGGGCCTCGCTCAGGGCGCCCTCGAGCGGGCTGACATCGGCCTGCCCGGTTCTCGGCCAGTACAGCCCGTCCTGCGTACCGGGCGTCGAGATCAGGTTCTGGGCATATTCCGGCACCTGGTCGCCATCATGGTCCTTCCGGATATATTCGCGCTGGGCGCCGATATAGGCTTGGCAGGCCTCGATGGCGCGCAGTTCGTTCTCGCCGACGGCGCGGTTGAGGATTTCGCTACGCCCGGCCGCGACATCGAACATCCAGGCCTCGCCGCGTCGGACGATCGGGATCGGGAACTCGAACTTGCGTTTCCCGATCGTCAGGATCCGCGTCGCGTCGTCGCGCGGCGTCAGGGTGACGGATTCCGCTGCGGCCTCATTGAACCGGTCGAGTCGTTCGCGGTCCAGCGTGGCGTCGCCGGTGCTCAGCACGTCGCGGGCCCCCGGCCCGAAAATGCGATCGAGCATGCCGGGCTCGCGCGCCCGGGCCGCCTCGACCAGCGCGCTGGACGCCGCATCGGGGGAGGGGAAGCTCTGCTGGGCTGCGGCAGGGCCTGCCATCAACAGGACCGCGAGCGAGACCGGGACTGAAAATCGAGCGTGATGTGCCATGATCATGTCCCCCAATCAGCGCCGTCCACCGCGACCACCACCACCGCCCCCGCGGCCACCGCCGCCGCCGATATGCCCGCCGCCGCCACGGCCGCCGCCGCCGATGTGAGCGCCGCCGCCGCGACCTCCGCCGCCGATCTGTCCGCCTCCGCCTCCGCCGCCGCGCCCCGCCGGCATGCTGATCTGCCCACGGCTGGCTGCGCCGCGATTGCCATAGGCCGCCGCGCCGCGCCCGGCATCGATACCGTCAAACGCGGTCCGGCTTGGTGTCGGGCGCGGTCTCGCGCCCTGCGGCGCCGCTGGTCGCGCCTGTGCCGCCGGAGGCCGTGCCGTGGGCCGCTCGGGGCCCGATGGTCGCGTCGCGGGCCGGCCTGCGTCGGCCTGCGGTCGCCCCTGTCCAGCCCCGCCCTGGGGGCGGTCCTGGCCGGGCCGTGCATCAGGACGGGCGGGTTGCTGCGACGGACGCTGGCCGATCATGCCTGCCGCCGCGCCGCCGATCGCGCCTGCCGCCGCACCGCCCAATGCTCCACCGACGCCGCCTGCGCCGCCTGGGCCACCGATGCCGCCAACACCACCGACGCCGCCTGGGCCGTCTGGGCCGCCGATGCCGCCAACACCACCGACGCCGCCCGGGCCGCCTGGGCCGCCGACGCCACCGATGCCGCCGGACCCTCCGGGACCACCAACGCCGCCAGCCGGCCCGGGGCCGCCAATGCCGCCAACGCCACCCGGGGCGCCTGGCCGGCCAACGCCGCCTGGGCCTCCCGGTCCGCCAACACCGCCTGGGCGGCCTGGRCCGCCGGGGCGGGCGAGGCCGGGCTTGGAGCCCTGCCCGGGCCGATACCGGTCAGGGTCGGGCCGCCACGGCTTGGTGTTGCCGATGTTGTTCCCGCTGCCGATGGTGTTGCCGCCGCCGATATTGATCTCGTTGCCGATATTGATGTTTCCGCGCCCGGGTGCGCCGGGATAGCCGGGCCGGTAGCCGGGATAACCCGGCCAGCGCGGCGGATAGACCGCGCCGGTGCCCCAGTTCCACGGGTTGTTGTACATCACGGCGCCSACGGCGATGGCCGTCCCGAAGGTCAGGAGCGCGCCCGGKACGGCGGAGGCGACCGGCTCGTAGACGACGCCGGGGTCGTAACTCGGAACATAGATCACCTCCGGTTCCGCCGGCTCGATATAGATGACGTTGCTGGATCCCTCGGTCTTCTGGACGACGGTCTGCTGCGGCGTCGATTTCAGGGCTCCGCCCTTTGCCGCCTGGGCTCGGAGATCCTGGATGACAGCGGCGACATCCGTCGGCTGGTAGACGAAGGCGTCGCCGAGATCGCTCGTCCAGTCGAGGTTCTCATTCATCTGCTTGATCAGGTCGGGAAACCGGATCAGCGCCTTCACGCTGGCATCCCAGTTCATGGCGTCGGCTGCCGTGAAGTCGGCTTTCTCGACAGCCGCCTTGTTGCGCTCGATCCAGCGCGCCGCCTGCACGATGTCGAGCGGATAGGCCGAGGCCGGCAGCAACTGGGCGAGCAGCGGGTCGGGGTAGAGCGCGATCGGCTTCACCAGCGGCTCGATCTCCGCACGGGTGAAGACCGTGTCCGCTGCCTGCGCCGGTGCAGCCTGTGGCGCTGGTGCGGCCTGCTGGGCGAATGCGGCGCCGAGGCCCGGGAGAAGGACGCTGGCCGGAGCCAGCGCCAGCGCCATTGCGGATAGGGCGATCATTCCGTGTCGCATGCCGTCCTCGCGCTCAAATGTCTGCCACCAAGCCGGTCCATTGCCGTCCGGCCCCTATCTGAAACGACCCACATTCACGATCTGGACGCGCCGATTGGCTGCTGCGTCCGGGTTCTTCCGGTTCTGCAACTGCTCTTCGCCGAGGCCGACCGAGACAATCCTGGCGGGGGCGATGCCGAATGTGGTGACCAGCGCGTCGCGAACAGCATCGGCCCGCTTCTGGCTCAGCGTCAGGTTGGACTTGCGGTCGCCGACCGCATCGGTGTGGCCGACGATGAGGAACTTGTATTCCCGCAAGGTCGGGTGAAGCAGGGAGTCGGCGATCACGCCGACCGTGCGGAATGATGCAGGGCGGATCACCGCCGAGCCGGTCCGGAACTGGATCTCGACCGTAAACTGCGAGAGATTGTCCAGTTCCTGCGAGAGAGGCTCGCGCAGCGAGGCATCCGGCCCGCGGTTGGCGGCGACACTGTCGACGGCCCGGCGCCGGAGCGCGGCGACGTCGATGGATTTCGACTGGTCGAGGACGTTCAGCGTCTCGATCAGTTGCGTGTCGTTGAGCCGCTCCTGGGCGTGCACGGTTGCGGGGGCGAGGGCGATTGCCGCGCAAAAGACGAGGGCGATGGGCTTCATCGGGTGCATTGTCCCTTCAGTTCCAGCCGGCATCGACGATGGCCTGCTTGCAGCCGCTGCTGACGACCTTSGACGCGGTCAGCAGGCACTGCAGCCTGTAGCCGTCATGGGGCTGCACGCCGCTGCAATATTGACCAAGGTCGCGCTCGCAGACCTTRACTGCGGCAGCCTGGGCATTGGCCCGCTTCGCGAGCGACTGGAAGACYTCGGCCGAMGCGGCCTTGCAGCCCRCCGATAGCCGCGCCTGGTTCCGATCAAGGCACGTTTTGACGGCGCCGCCGCCAAGCGAAACCTTCGAGCAAAGCTTGTCGATGTCCGAACCGCAGGMCTTCGCCAGMCGRTCATAGGCTTCGGCGAAGGTGAGCGTCTGGGCSGAAMCGGCCAGTGGGATGACCAGGCTAGTTAGCAGGCAGGTTGCGGCGAGGGCTCTGCGTAGACTCACGATCGTCTCCCTGTGTTCGGTCGGTAATCCCTTGCGCTCTCTTTTCTGCCCGCCCTAGGGGGAGGTCAGAAAAGAGAGCGTATCCGAAGGTTCCAGCCAATCAAGCGGTCAGGCGATTTCAGCGAGACCGGCGTTCTTGGCGCCGGAAAACGCCAGGGGGATGAGTTGATCGATCAGGGCGAGCGCGAATACATCTCGAGCGCCGGCATTAGAGAATGTCGGCAGCTTCCGAGTTTCGTCGTGACAGGGGGCGAACAGAGGCCGCGCTTGTGGCGCGGTCGGATGAAGGGAGAAACAGCCCGGCGCATGGGCCGGGCTGTTTGCAGATCCAGAGTGTCCGGCTCAGAACTTGTAGTTCACGCCGACGCGAACGATCCCGCCGCCGCCGCCGCCACTGGTGGTGGCGGTATAGATTCCGGCCGGGAGCACGCCGCCCGCGGGGTTTTGGAAGACCCGGGTCTGTCGGCCCTCGCCGGTATCGACGTAGAGACCTTCGAGCTTGACCGTCCAGTTATTGGTGAAGGCGTATTCGACGCCGCCRCCGATGGTCCAGCCGGCATTGCTYGTCGTGTTGCCGGTCAGCGGGTTGCTGTTCAGGCCGCCATAGGCCAGACCGCCSGTGATGTAGACCAGGGTCCGATCGAAGGCGTAACCGATGCGGGCGCGCACGGTGCCGAAATASCCGCCGTCACCACCGCCATTATTTGCCCACCAGGTGTATTGCCCCCAGGACATATTGCCGTTCGATCCGACATACTGGATATCGGTCTCGAGACCGTAGACCCACGCGCCGGATTGCCAGTTATAGCCGATCTGGCCGCCGCCGACGAACGTGCCGTCGCCGCTATTGCCGCCCAGAATTCCGGAAGAGCCAGCTGTCGGCCCGGTAATGGTGATGTTACCCGAGTCGGCCCAGCCCATGCCGGCGTTGAGGCCGATGTAAAATCCGGCCCAGGTGAAGACGGGAGCGTAGACGATCGGGGGAGGCGGCGCTTGGCGGCTGGGAAGATCGGCCGAGAGGGCCGACGTCGCCAGGCAGGTTGCAAGGACGGCGGTGGATACAAGTCCTAGTCGCATGGTGTCCTCCGAAGTCAGGAATAGGCCAGCCTATCTGTTGCACATCAAATTGCGGCGGTGAACCCGAATAATCGGCCTAATTTACTGATGGATGTCAAATATTCCCGATAGCGACAATTTGATCACTTAGCCAATTATGAATGCGAATTCTCGATGACGTGAGGTCAATCAATCCATGGGTGCGCCTTGAAGGTTGTCAGGACGGGGATACCGGAGTGTGTTTGATCTCGGCGGTCGCGCAATGCGTATTCGGAGCGGCGATGATTGGCCGAAATGGGGTTGGGTCATCGGGCGCGTGCGAATAATCTTGTGCGCGAGGCCGGCCGAGCCCATAACCAGCCTGCCAGCAATGACGCGGACGGTTGTCTTGCCTCAGGCTGCGGCCGCGGCTGGCCCGGCGTCAAACATGGTGTTCTGGAGCGGCAGGGGGGCGGCCAGGGGTGGCCAAGGGGGCAGCAAAGACGGTTCATCGATCCAAAGGAGTTTTGCCATGAGCGAAGTCTTCAATCCGGACGTGATCTCTCGTCGACATGCCCTTTCCTTCTTGTGGTCGGCGGCTGCACTGGGCCTCGCAGGGGCTGCCACAGTCCTGACAAGTTCACCTTCCGAGGCCGAGACCGCGGGCATGGATCGACGCGGCGACAGGCGCACCGGGCGCGGGGAGCGACGCGACGTTCGCCGCACCGGACGCACCGATCGGCGTGAGGAGCGCCGTCAGTGAGTGGCTGCTGAAGGTACAGCGGAAGAGCGGGATACGATGGCGGCCCCTCTGCGCACCATCCCTGCGTAGGGATGTGGTCGCCACCGTCTCGCGCGCCATTTGAATCTCAAGCCCGGTACGGCGACGCCGCTCACGCCAGCGACGGAAGGTCCTCCGCAGTGCGCGTCACTCTGCCAGCATGATCTCGGCCGCACGCTCGCCGACCATCATCGCCGGAGCGTTGGTGTTGCCGGAGGGGATCGTCGGGAAGATCGAGGCATCGGCGATGCGCAGGCCGCTGAGGCCATGCACCCGCAGGCTCGCATCGACAACTGAATCCGCAGGATCGGGCCCCATCCGGCAGGTGCCGCAGGGGTGGAAGACCGAATAGGCCTGCTGCCGGATGGCGTCGATCTGCGCCTCGTCATCGGCGCAGTCCGGCCCCGGACGGATCTCGCGCTCGATCAGGGCGGCGAAGCTCGGCGCCGATGCCAGGCGGCGCAGGAAGCGTGCACCGGCCAGGATGTCGCGGATATCCTCCGGATCGGAGAGATAGTTCGGCTCGATCACCGGGGCGACATGGGGATCGGCCGAGCGGATCGCGACATGCCCGCGGCTGCGCGGCCGGCAGGGCGAGACGCTGGTGCTGAAGCCGGAGAACGGATCGGGCTTCATCAGGGCGCGCACGCCGGGCAGGGCGCGCTCATAGCTCAGCGGCGAGAAATAGAGCTGCATGTCCGGACGCTCGAGCCCCGGCCGCGTCTTGAAGAAGCCGCCGCCCTGATTGACGCTGAGCGAGAGCGGGCCGCTGCGGTGAAGCGCATAGTGCAGCGCCATGCCGATGCGGCCGGGCCAGGAGAGCAAGGCCTCGTTCAGGCTGGGCCGCCTGGACCGGTAGACATGGTCGTAGCAGAGATGGTCCTGGAGATGGGCGCCGACCGCCGGCAGGGCGTGCAAGGGCGTGATGCCATGCTGCGCCAGAAGCGCGGGCGCGCCGATGCCGGAGAGCTGCAGGAGCTGGGGCGAATTGATTGCGCCCGCCGCGACGATGATCTCGCCGGCGGTGCGGAAGCTGACGGGCGCGCCGTCGCGTTGCCCTTCGACGCCGACGGCGCGGTGCCCCTCGAACAGGATGCGCGAGGCGAGCACGCCCGTCTCGACCTTGACGCGCCCGGTCTTGCGGGCCGGATGCAGATAGGCGCGTGCCGCCGATTCACGCAGGCCGCCGCGCGTCGTGATCTGGTAGATGCCGGCGCCCTCGCAGCTTTCGCCGTTGAGATCGGGGTTGAAGGGCAGGCCGGCCTCTTGCGCCGCCTTGACGAAGATCGGGGTCAGCGGGTGGACGACCGAGGCGATGTCCTCGACATGCACGGGGCCGCCCGCGCCATGCCACTCTGACGCGCCGAGCGCATGGTCCTCCATGCGGCGATAGGCGGCGAGCACCTCGCGCCAGCCCCAGCCGGGATTGCCCATCGCCTCCCAGCCGTCGAAATCCTCGCGCTGGCCGCGCATATAGACCATCGCATTGATCGCGCTCGACCCCCCGACGACCTTGCCGCGCGGCTGGTAGATCTGGCGGCCGGCGAGGGCGGGCTGGCTTTCCGTCCGGTACATCCAGTTCAGGCGCGGGTGGTAGAAGGTTTTGCCGTAGCCGATCGGCAGATGCAGCCAGGGGCTCAGGTCGCGCGGCCCGGCTTCCAGCACGAGGATGCGGCCGCGCCCGGCCAATGCGAGGCGCCCGGCCAGCGCGCAACCGGCCGAGCCCGCGCCGATGACGATGACATCCCATTCCTCCAAGATGGACTCCCTGCCGCTTCCGGCGCTGCCTGAACATCAGGCTCGCGATGTGTTTGCATCGGCTTTCCCCGAAAACCGCGATCCACGTTTCGGGCCGATGTCTTAGGTTGGATTGGGCTTGTCGCTAAGGACCATTCTGTTCGAAGCGCCAGTCCAATCGGTGGGGATCAGGCCGGCGATCAGGCCCAGGATCAGGTCGAATTGAGATCGTCGATCGCCTGGCGCAGGCCAAGCACGCCGGCCTGGATCTGCGCCGGCGTGAAGCCGCTGAAGCCGAGCACGAGCCCGTCGCGCTCCACCGGCTCCAGGCTGAAGCGGCTGATCGGCGCCACCGTGATGCCGCGCCGGGCGGCGGCCTGCGTCACCGCAACGGCATCGAGCCCCTCGCGCAGGAAGCCGATCGTGTGCATGCCGGTATGGGTGGGCACGACGGTGAGAGCGCCCGCCAGATGCGCATCCGCCGCGGCGATCAGCGCCTGGTGGCGCTCCTGGTAGAGCTTGCGCATGCGCCGGACATGGGTGGCGAAATGGCCCTCGACGATGAAGTCGGCGACGATGCCCTGCAGCGCCGTCGGCACGCCCGGCGAATAGGCGTCGAGGCAGATGCCGATCTGCTCGGCGAGCTGCGGCGGGGCGACGAGGAAGCCGAGGCGCAGCGAGGGGAACAGCGTCTTCGAGAAGGTGCCGACATAGATCACGCGGCCGGTCAGGTCGATGCTGGTCAGCGTCGCCATCGGCGCGCCCTGGAAGCAGAACTCGCCGTCCCAGTCATCCTCGATGATCCAGGCGGAACTCGCCTGCGCCGCCTCCAGCAGGGCCAGCCGCCGTTCCAGGCTCATCTTGGCGCCGAGCGGCTGCTGGTGCGAGGGGGTGACGAAGGCGAGCTTGAAATCCGGCGCGCGGCGCAGGCCTGCCTCGACGATCAGGCCGGCCTCGTCGACCGGCACCGGCACGATATCGGCACCCGACAGGATCAGGCTGTTGCGGGCGCCGATCGCGCCCGGATTCTCGAACCAGACCTTGTCGCCGGGATTGATCAGCGTCGCGGCGAGCAGCTGGAAGGCCTGCTGGGCGCCGGCGACGATGAAGATCTGCTGCCATTCGCAGGCAATGCCGCGGTTGAGCCGCAGATGCGCGGCGATCGCCTGGCGCAGCACCGCCTCGCCATGGGGATCGGGATAGCCCAAAACCTGCTGGCGGGCCTTGCGCCAGTGCCGGCCGGAAAGCTTGGCCCATTGCGCCATCGGGAAGGCGTCAAAAGCCGGCATCGCCGTAGTGAAGGCGCGCGGCTGGTGCGGCAGGCGCGTGCCGAACAGTTTTGAGGCGGAATCCATCGCCTGCGCCAGCCGGAGTTTTGCGGTCGGCACGGCTACCGCCGCGGTCACTGGGGCCGGCCGCTCGCTCGCCAGCGCCTGGCTGACATAGGTGCCGGCACCGACGCGGGTCTCGACCAGCCCCTCGGCGGCGAGCCGGTCGAAACTCTCGACGATGGTGGTGCGGGCCACGCCGAATTCCTGCGCCAGCGTGCGCGTCGCCGGCAGGCGCTCGCCGACCTTGAGCGCGCCGCTCAGGATGAGTTCGCGCAAGCCCACGCAGACCTGGACGCTGAGCCCATGCTGCCCCTGTCGATCCAGCACGATCGATTGCAGCAGGACACCTTCTTCGCGTTTGACCATATCGCTCCAGTGATCCTGCCCAAGCCAGCACCGGTCGCGATCTCTGCGATTGGACTGCTGCTTTCGCCAGAATGGACCTTGGGTTCAGACCAATTCAAGTCCCTTTCTGAGCCCACGCCGCCTGGCAATCGCGCTGGGCCATGGCGATGGATTGGCGGCGGCAATAATGAAGATCACCCGTCTCGAAAGCTTCACGACGCCGGATGTCGGCTTCGTCCGTGCCACCTGCGAGGATGGCAGCCAGGGCTGGGGGCAGTTCTCGCCCTATAATGCCGACATCACCGCGACGGTCTTCCACCGCCAGGTCGCCCGCTGGGCGATCGGCTGGGACGCCTTTGCGGTCGACGACCTCGTCGCGACGATCGGCGAGCGCGAGCACAAGTTCCCGGGCTCCTATCTCTGCCGGGCTCTGACCGGACTCGACACGGCGCTCTGGGACCTGCGGGGTCGCAAGGAGCGGAAGAGCGTCTGCGAATTGCTCGGCGGCACGCCGCGCCCGTTCACGGTCTACGCCTCCAGCATGAAGCGCGG
Organism: Allobosea sp. P4_E12; assembly: GCF_056401655.1. Classification (NCBI taxonomy): domain Bacteria; kingdom Pseudomonadati; phylum Pseudomonadota; class Alphaproteobacteria; order Hyphomicrobiales; family Alloboseaceae; genus Allobosea; species Allobosea sp. P4_E12. Next base: position 11,728 of record NZ_JBFUIY010000037.1, read on the forward strand.
CGAGATCACTCCCGAGGCTGAAGCCGAGCGCCTCGCCCGGCTGCGCGACGCCCATGGCTACCGCGCCTTCAAGTTCCGGGTCGGGCGCGAATGCGGCCGCGACCTCGATGAATGGCCCGGCCGTACCGAGGCGATCGTGCCGCAGGTCCGCGCCGCGCTCGGCGACGCGGCGACGCTGCTGGTCGATGCCAATAGCGGCTATACGCCGGCAAGCGCGATCGCGGTCGGCCGTATGCTGCAGGACCATGGCATCGTCCATTTCGAGGAGCCCTGTCCCTATTGGGAACATGCCTGGACGCGTGAGGTCCGCGAGGCGCTCGATCTCGACGTCACCGGCGGCGAGCAGGATTGCGACCTCGCGATCTGGCGGGCGATGATCGACGGGCGCGTCGTCGACGTGGTGCAGCCGGATATCTGCTATCTCGGCGGGGTCGGGCGGATGCTGACGGTGGCGCGCTGGGCGGCCGAGGCGGGCCTGCCGGTGACGCCGCATTCCGCCAACCAGTCGCTGGTGACGGTGTTCACCCTGCATGTCATGGGCGCGCTCGCCAATGCCGGTCCCTATGTCGAGTTCTCGATCGAGGGGCCGGATTATTACCCTTGGGAGCAGGGGCTGCTGCGCAACCCGCCCAAGGCCCGCGACGGCATGGTCGCAATCCCCTCCGAGCCCGGTTGGGGCGTCGAGATCGAGCCCAGCTGGCTGGACCGGGCCGCCTATCACGTGACCGAGGTGTCGGCGTGACCCTCGACCGGGAGAAGCTGGTCGAGGAAGCGCGACGCACCGGCACACTGGCGGGACTGCCGCGCGGGCATTTCATCGGCGGCCGGCTCGTTGCCTCCGTCTCGGGGCGGGAGATGGAGAGTTTCGACCCCGGCCGCGGCGTCCCGTTCGCCAGCGTCGCAGCGGGCTCAGCCGAGGAGGTGGCGGCGGCGGTCGCGGCGGCACGAGCGGCGCTGTCTGGCCCCTGGTCGCAGATGACGCCGGCGGCTCGCGGCGAGATCCTGATGCGGGCGAGCCATCTGCTGCGCGAGCGGGCGGCGCGTTTCGCCGTGGTCGAGACGCTCGATTCCGGCAAGCTGCTCGCCGAATCCGAGGGCGATGTCGGCGGCGTCATCCGTGCCTTCGCCTATTATGCGGGGGCCGCCGACAAGCTGCATGGCGACAGCGTGCCGCTTGGCCCGGACTATCTCGGGGTGACGATCGAGGAACCGGTCGGCGTCGTCGCGCAGATCGTGCCGTGGAACTATCCGCTCTCGACGGCCGCGCGCGGCATCGCGCCGGCGCTCGCCGCCGGCTGCACCCTCGTCGTCAAGCCGGCAGAGCAGACGCCGTTCACCACGCTGATGCTGGCGGAACTGCTGCATGAGGCCGGCCTGCCCGACGGCGTGCTCAATGTCGTCGCCGGCACGGGAGCGGAGGCGGGCGCAGCACTCGTCGCCCATCCCGGCATCGACCACATCACCTTCACCGGTTCGGTCGCGACCGGCCAGCGCGTGATGCGGGCGGCGGCCGAGCATGTCACGCGGCTGGCGCTCGAACTCGGCGGCAAATCCCCCGTCGCGCTGATGGCTGATTGCGAGATCGGGCTGGCGATCGAGGGCGTGCTCGGCGCGATCTACGAGAATGCCGGCCAGATCTGCTCGGCCGGCTCGCGGCTGATCCTGGAGGCACCTATCGCGGACGAGGTTCTCGACCGGCTCGTCGCACGCGTTTCAGCGATGCAGCTCGGCCATGGCCTGGGCGAAGCCGGCATAGGGCCGATCAATTCGGTGCAGCAGCTCGCGCGTATCGAGGCCCATGTCGAGCGGGCGCGCGCGGCCGGCAACCGCATCCTGATCGGCGGCGGCATCGTTCCCGCAGCCGAGTGCGGCAGTGGCTGGTTCTATCGTCCGACCATCATTCTCGCCCGCGGCCCGGACGACCCGCTGGTGCAGGAGGAGATCTTCGGCCCGGTCCTGACAGTGCAGATCGTCGCGGATCTGGAGGAGGCCATCGCGGCGGCCAACGCGACCTCCTATGCGCTGGTCGCCGGCATCTACACCCGTGACCATTCCAACGCCTGGCGCTTCGCGCGCGCCGTCGATGCCGGCCAGGTCTACATCAACGAGTTCTTCGCCGGCGGCATCGCCATGCCCTTCGGCGGTAACCGTAAATCCGGCTTTGGCCGGGCCAAGGGCATGGCGGGCTTGCGCAGCTACTGCAAGCTCAAGAGTGTTGTGGCGCGGCTCTGAACGGGCCCGGGGGGAAACGACGGAATGTCGACTGAGCTGTTTACCGCCGATTTCAAGGCGGCACCCTATTGGTGGGACGGAGTCCCGCGGCCGGAATTGCCCCGCTCGGAGCCGCCGAAACAGGCCGATGTCGTGGTTGTCGGCTCCGGCTATACCGGCCTGCATGCCGCGCTCCAGACCGCCAGGGGCGGGCGCAGCACGGTGGTGCTCGATGCGGAGGCGGCCGGCTTCGGCTGCAGCACCCGCAATGGCGGCCAGATCTCGACCAGCATCAAGCCCGGCCTCGCGGCCCTGGCGCGCCGTCACGGCGAGAAGCGGGCCTTTGCCATTCTGCAGGAAGGCCATCGCTCGCTGCGCTGGATCGCCGAGTTCGTGCGCGAAGAGGCGATCGACTGCGATTTCGGCGTGGTGGGGCGCTTTCACGCCGCCCATTCGCCGGGCCAGTACGAGATGCTGGCGCAGCGCGTCGACAACCAGACCAAGGGCCTCGAAGTGCCCTGCCATGTCGTGCCGCGCACCGAGCAGCGCGACGAGATCGGCTCGGATCTCTATCATGGCGGCGTGGTCTATGCCGGCCATGCCTCGGTCAATCCGGCGCGCTATCACCAGGGCCTGCTGGAACGCGTCCTCGCGGCCGGCGCCGAGCTGGTGCCGTTCTGTCCGGCGACCGCGATCACCCGCCAGGGCAAGGACTTCCTGGTCGAGACGCCGCGCGGCACGATCCGGGCGCGCGACGTCATCGTCGCCACCAACGGCTATACCGGGCCGGCGACCGGCTGGCTGCGCCGCCGCGTCATCCCGATCGGCAGCTACATCATCGCGACCGAGCCGCTGGAGCCGGCGCTGATGGACAAGTTGATCCCGCGCAACCGCATCGTCAGCGATACCCGCAAGGTCGTCTATTACTACCGCGCGTCGCCCGATCGGCGGCGCATCCTGTTCGGCGGCCGCGTCTCCCTGAGCGAGACGGATCCGCGGCGCAGCGGGCCCAAACTCCATGCCGACATGAGCGCGATCTTCCCCGAGCTGGCGCAGACACGGATCAGCCATTCCTGGTGCGGCTTCGTCGCCTATACCTTCGACGAGCTGATGCATGTCGGCCGCCATGACGGGCTCTACTACGCCATGGGCTATTGCGGGGCGGGCGTCGGCACGGCGAGCTATTTCGGCATGCGGCTCGGCCAGCAGGTGCTTGGCCTGGCCGAGGGCAAGACGGCGCTCGACGACCTGCCGTTCCCGACGCGGCCCTTCTACAGCGGCAATCCCTGGTTCCTCGCACCATCGGTCTTCTATTACCGCTGGCGCGATCGCCTGGCCCGATGAGCCAGCAGGATCGTCTCTGCGGATTGGCCTTCCCCAATTCTCAGAATGGACCTTCTGGCCAGACCAATTTCAACAAACTCTGCACGCTCTCAATGGTGGGAAGCTGGGTCGCTACAGCGACTGCGCGACTGCCGCTGGACATGTGCCCCTCAGCTCAGGAGATATGACATGCAGTGCCCGCCGATCCTGCCGTCGCGATCGACCCTCGTCCTTCTCCTGAGCCTGGCCGGAGCGATGCCGGCCCTGGCGCAGGAGCTCACCGTTGTGTCCTTCGGCGGCTCCTATCAGGAGGCGCAGAGCAAGGCGCTGTTCGTGCCTGCCGCCAAGGCGCTGGGCATCAAGCTCAAGGAAGAGACCTATAGCAGCATCGCCGACCTGCGCCTCAAGGTGAAGGCTGGCGCCGTGACCTGGGATGTCGTCGCCAGCGGCTCCGGCAGCGCGGCGCGCGCGGGCTCCGAGGGCATTCTCGAAAAGCTCGACTACAAGGTCATCGACACCTCGAGCTTCGTGCCTGGCACCGCGCAGGATTACTGCGTCGGCGGCGACGTCTTTTCCACGGTTCTGGCCTGGAACACCAAGACCTACGGCGAGAAGGGCCCGCAGAGCTGGGCCGATTTCTGGGACGTCAAGACATTCCCGGGCAAGCGCTCCTATCGCAAGGGCGTGGCGGGTGCGCTCGAGCCCGCCCTGATGGCCGACGGCGTGCCGCCGGAAAAGGTCTACGAGGTCCTGTCGCAGCCCGGCGGCATCGAGCGCGCGATCAAGAAGATCCGCGAGCTGAAGCCGCATATCGCGGTCTGGTGGAGTTCTGGCGCCCAGCACGCCCAGCTGATGAAGGATGGCGAGGTCGACATGATCACCGGCTGGAACGGGCGCTTCGACGTCGCCGCCAAGGACGGTGCCAAGGTCGCCTACACCTTCAACCAGGCGCTGCTCGACTATGACTGCTTCGCCATCGCCAAGGGGGCGCCGAACAAGGACCTGGCGATGAAGTTCCTGGCCGAGATCAGCAAGCCGCAATACCAGGCCGAATTCACCAAATACATCACCTACGGGCCGACCAACAAGAAAGCCTACGACCTCGGCACGATCGAGGCGGCCTATGCCAAATCACTGCCGTCGCATCCCGACAATGCCGCCAAGCAGGTGCCGATCGACCTCGACTGGTACACCAAGTTCGAGACCCAGGCCTCGGCCGCCTACCAGAACATGCTGACCGAATGAGACTGGCGGCTGATCCCGGCGAGCGGGAGGCTGCCATCGCGGCAGCCCCGCTCGTCTCACCCGCAGGCAGGGCGCTGCCGATCGCAGTGCGGCGCTTGAGCAAGGCCTATGGCGCCGTCTCGGTGCTCGACGATGTCGATCTCGACGTCAGGCCCGGCGAGTTCCTGACTCTGCTCGGCCCATCGGGGTCGGGCAAGACGACCCTGCTGATGGCGATCGCCGGCTTCCTGCGGCCCGACAAGGGCAGCATCCGCTTCGGCGAGCGCGAGGTCGTCCGGCTTGCGCCGCACAAGCGCGAGATCGGCATGGTCTTCCAGAACTACGCCTTGTTTCCGCATATGGACGTCGCCCGCAATGTCGGGTTCCCGCTCAGGCTGAGGCGCGTCCCGGCGAGCGAGATCGCCCGGCGCGTCGAGGCCGCGCTGGAGATGTTCCAGCTTGGCGGCTATGGCGGGCGCAGCATCAACCAGCTCTCCGGCGGCCAGCGCCAGCGCGTCGCGCTTGCCCGGGCCATCGTCTTCGAGCCGCGCATCATCCTGATGGACGAGCCGCTCTCGGCGCTCGACAAGCAGCTGCGCGAGCGCATGCAGATCGAGCTGCGCCAGCTCCATGACCGGCTCGGCACCACCACCGTCTATGTCACGCATGACCAGCGCGAGGCCCTGACCATGTCGGACCGCATCGCGGTGCTCGATCGCGGTCGGATCGCGCGGATCGACACGCCGCGTGCGATCTACGACCAGCCCGGCAGCCGTTTCGTCGCCGAGTTCATCGGCGAATCCTCGTTTCTCGATGTCGCGGTCACCGATGGCATCTGCCGGGCTGCCGGCGCCGTCATCCAGGCGCCCAAGGTCCCGGCCGGGCAGCGGAACTGCGTGATGATGCTGCGCCCGGAACGGCTACGCATCCTCGACGGCAGCGAAACCGAGGCGATGAACCGCTTCGAGGGCACGGTCCAGAGCGCGATATACCAGGGCGACACGCTGCTGCTGCAGCTCGTGCTGGGCGATGGCAGCCTGGTCAGCCTGCGCATGGCGACACGGGGCGACGATGCCGCGCCGCCGGCACGCGGCACGCCGATCGCGGTCGGCATCGCCGTCAGCGACACCGTCCTGCTGGGCGACGAGGGGAGGGCGCGCAAGTGAGCGCGCCCGGGCTCAGCATTGCCGGCGGGGCCGGCGACGATTTCCATGCCGCGGCGCTGCACCGCGACCATTGGCGCGAGCGGTTCGGGCTGGCGGCGCTGGCCGCGCCTGCGCTCCTGCTCGTCACGATCACGGTGCTGCTGCCGGTCGGCTGGCTCTTCGGCCTGTCTTTCCTCGACGATGCCGGCGCACCGAGCCTGGAGCATTACCGGCGCATGCTGGCCGAGCCTTCCTATGGCCGGACCTTCCGCACGACCTTCGAGATCAGCCTGCTGACCACGGCGATCTGCATCCTGCTCGGCTATCCGCTCGCCTATTTCCTGTCGCAGCTGCCGCGGCGCGCCGCCAATCTCTGCATGATCGCGGTGCTGCTGCCGTTCTGGACCTCGCTCCTGGTGCGCACCTATGCCTGGCTGGTGCTGCTGCAGCGCCGCGGGCTGATCAACACCTGGGGCATGGAGCTCGGCATCTGGAGCGAGCCGCTGCAGCTCGTCCACAATGTCGCGGGAACGCTGATCGGCATGGTCCATATCATGCTGCCCTTCCTCGTCCTGCCGCTCTACGGAACGATGCGGGCGATCGACCGCGACCTGCTGCGGGCGGCCTCCAGCCTCGGCTCGACCCCGGCTCACGGCTTCTGGACCGTGTTCTTTCCGCTGTCGCTGCCCGGTCTTGCCGCGGGCTCCGCGCTCGTCTTCGTGCTCTGCCTCGGCTTCTACGTGACGCCGGCGATGCTCGGCGGCGGCAAGGTGACGATGGTCTCGAACCGCATCGCCAACGATATCGAGCTGTTCTTCAACTGGGGGGCGGCGAGTGCGCTCGGTGTCGTGCTGCTAGTGATCACGCTCGTCGTGCTCGTCCTGGCTGCCCGGCTCTCGCGCGGCGCGGGCCTCTTCGGCGCGGGGCATTGATATGAGCTGGTTCGATCGTCCCGCCAGCGACACGCAGATCACGCACCGGTCGCGGCTCTGGCTCTACGGGCTCGGGGTGCTGGTGCTCGCCTTCCTGGCCCTGCCGACGCTGATCGTGATCCCGATGTCGTTCTCTCAGTCGCAGTATCTGGAGTTTCCGCCGCGGCAATGGTCGTTGCGCTGGTACGAGGCGTTCTTCTCCTCGCAGAGCTGGATGGCGGCGACGGGGACCTCGCTCAAGGCCGGCATCTGCACGGCGCTCGTGGCGACGCCGGTCGGCACGCTTGCGGCCTATGGGCTGCATGTCTCGCGGCTGCGCTTCGGCGGGGTCGTGATCCTGGCGCTGCTGACGCCGACGATCGTTCCGGTCATCCTCGTCGGCGTCGCGCTGTTCTATGCCTTCGTGCAGCTCAAGATGGTCAATTCCTTCCTCGGCATCGTGCTCGCGCACACGATGCTTGCCGTGCCGATCGTGATGATGATCGTCGGCTCGGCCCTGAAGAGCTTCGATCTCGACCAGGAGCGCGTTGCCCGCAGCCTGGGCGCGACGCGGGCGCAGGCCTTCCTCCAGGTGACGATGCCCCAGATCGGCTTCGCCATCGTCACCTCGGCCCTGCTCTCCTTCCTGACCTCCTTCGACGAGGTGGTGGTCTCGCTCTTCGTCTCCGGCGGCGACAACTCGACGCTGACGCGCGCGATGTTCATGGCGCTGCGCGACCAGATCGACCCGACCATCGCGGCGATCTCGACCATCATGATCGTGATCACCTCGCTGCTTCTGGCGGCCTCGCAACTGCTGGGCAAGGCGGAGAAATAAAGGCAATGGAGTCAATCCTTTGCCGGTAGATTTGGCACATGCCGGCCGACCTGGCGAGACCGTGACAAGCTGAGCGGCGCGCCCTATTCATGGCAACCTGAGCTTGCGGCCGACCAAAGCAGCGCAACGCTGCCGGCCATGATCGGGATGGGGGTATGGGGGACGCACCGGATTGGGTGAAGGGCGGCGTTCTGCGCCGCGGCCTGGCCTTCCTGATCGATCTTGTCGTCGTGATGATCGTCACCCAGGCACTGGCGGCCGTCCTGTTCCCGCTGTCGAATGGGGCGTTGATCGACGGCTCCAGCTTCATGACGGACTGCCGGCCCGCGCAAGGCCGCCCCGCGACGATCGAGATCCCGGCCGGCTTCCGGCCGACTTCAGTAAGCATCTGCACGAAATCGCTGTTGGGGCAGCCGACTGCCCGGTTCTACACGCTGTCGCGGCAGGGGGCCGATTCAAGCGTCACGACCTCGCTCAGCTATGCACTGAACGCTGAGAACCAGATGACGCTGGCCTTCGATCTGTCGATCCTGCAATGGCCGCTGCTGGCGCTGATGCGGTGGCTGCTGGAGATCCGCGGCGTGCCGAGCCTCGGGCGCCATCTCTTGTCCCTGCGCGTCCTGCCGCGGTGGGACGAGCCGGTCACCGCAGCAGAGATCCGCGCCGCGCTCGCCCGGCGCTATAGTCTGTTCGCGCTGCCCGGCGTGGCGCCTCTGGCAATGGCGGTCCTGCTGTTCGCTGCCCTTCGCTCAGGGGTGCCGCTTCCGAACGATCTGGCATCCATCCTGGGCTTCCTCGGCAACCTGCCGCTCGCCATGGCGGTGATCGCCGCCTTGTACGCGATCGCGCGGGGGCGCGATGCCTTCTACGACGAAGCCGCGGGAACCACCGTGCTCCGCCTCGTGAACGGGGCCAGGGAGGTCGCATCTGAGCAGCCCCCTGGTGCAGAACCTGGCATTCCCGGCGGCGCTCCGCGGAAAGCCGCGCTGTCCGCCGGTCTCCAGCCCGTCCCCTGGGCGACGCTGGCGCTGGCAGCTCTTCTCATCCTCGTCTTCATCGGCGAATTGGTTGAAACCTATGTCCGGTCGCAGAGCCTCGGTGTCACCGGGATGACCATCGTGCTGTTCGGCGGCGTCTCCAGTGAACTCGCGATCCAGGCCGGGCAATGGTACCGCCTCGCCCTCGCCATGTTCCTGCACTGGAGCCTGGCGCATCTGATCGGCAACGTCGTCATCCTGGCGATCGCCGGCTGGTTCCTGCAGCCGGTCCTCGGGATGGGCTGGCTTCTCGCCATCTTCCTGCTCGGCGGGCTTGCGGGGGCTCTCGGTTCTATCCTGGTGAACCCGGCAACCCTGATTGGTGCAGGGGCTTCGGGCGCCATCATGGCCGTGATCGCTGCGGGCCTCGTGGTGAGCCTCCGGCTTGCCGACGATGCCCGCCGGCTCTGGCTGCAGGCATTCTGCGTCGCGATCCTGCTCGCAACCTTCCTCGCCGGCGGCAGGCTCGCGGCTGGAGAGCTCGACCATGCCAGCCATGGCGGCGGTGCTCTTACCGGGGCCATGCTCGGCGCCCTGATCCTGCGGTCCTGGGATGCCGGGACGCGGCGTCCGCGCTGGGCCCGCCCCGCGCTTGCAGTCGCACTCGGCCTGACAGCCTTGACATTCCTCTCGATTCCGCGCGCGGGCTTTGGTGACGTCGCCCTGGCGCGGTTGACCATCCCGCCGGAGCAAGTGCCAAAGACCGATGCCGAATGGTTCGCACGCTCCGCCGAGCTCGTTCGCCAGTATCCGCGCGATCCGCGCAGCCATCTCGCCCATGCCGTCGCGGTCGGCAACGACAAGGCTGCGCGCGAGAGGGCCTTGACGCTGGTCAGCAGGACCCAGGCGGCCCTGTCCCCGGCCAGTCTTCCCGAGGTCGAGCAGAACGCCTTCCTTGTCGTGGGCGAAGCGCGGCGCAAGGCGCGAGACTGGGAAGCCGCGCGCGACCTCTTCACACGCGCGAGCGCCACAACGGCGCCGCCTATGCCCGCGATCTATGGCTGGCGCGCACAGACTGAACTCGCGCTCGGCTTGCTTGACGCGGCGCTTGAAGACGCAGAAGTCCAGGTTCGCCTGCAACCATCCAGCACCCAGGCGCTGGTCGATCTGGCTGGTATCTTCGACGCCATGGGCCGGCAGCGCGACGCGATCACTAGGCTCGATCAGGCGCTCGCCATGGAGCCGGACAATGCCGGCATACTGCGCTATCGCGGCTGGCTTGCCTTCTTCGACGGCCGGCCCAAGAAGGCCATTCAGGACCTGGAACGGGCTCTCACGCTGAAGCCCGAAGACGCCTATGCCGCCCTGTGGCTGCACATCGTCTCCGCACGTTCGGGGCGAGGGGGGCGGCTCGCCTCGGCGGCCAAGGGGGTCGACATGACTGTCTGGCCAGCCCCGATCATCCAGTTCTATCGCGGCGAGATCGACCGCAACGTCTTGCGCGCGGCAACGCAGAGCCGAGACCCGATCACGCATGGCGAACAGACCTGCGAGGCGAATTTCTATCTCGGCGAATGGCACCTTCTGGAGAATGCCAAGGCCGAGGCCGACCCGTTCATCTTCTATGCGGCCACGAGTTGCCCGAAGACCTTCGTGGAATGGGCGGCCGCCCGCACCGAGCGCCGCCTGATCGAGCGGTGAGGGGCGCGGGACGCCCCGACCTCGTCAGACCGAGATCCACTTCTCATCCAGCACTGCTGCGCGCCCCTCATCCCTGAGCTTGAGCAGATGCGCCGCCACATTGCGCTCGGCGGCGCGGCGCAGCCAGGGATCGGTTTGCGAATAGAGCCGATCGACGAGATCCCAGGTTCCCATCGGTCCGGCTTTTAGCGCATCGGCAATGGCGTTCTCGCGCCTGAGGCGATGCTCCAGCAGCTCGGCGACATAGGGCTGCGGATTGGGCAGCGGCGGCCCATGCCCGGGCAGATACAGGCTGTCGTCGCGCGCCAGCATCAGCCGTAGGCTTGCAACGTAATCGGCCATGTCACCGCCCGGCGGCGCGACGATGCTGCTCGACCAGGACATGACGTGGTCGGCGCTGAACAGGATCCCGTCCCGGAAGGCAAAGCAGAGATGGTCGGAGGCGTGTCCGGGCGTGTGGATCGCCGTCATCCCCAATGCGGTGTCGCCGTCCTTCAGCAGGATATCGGGGATAAAGGCGTCATCGGCGCTGAGATGGTAGGCGTATGTCTTCGCGCCGGTGCGGGCCTTCAGGCCGGCGGTCGCGCCGAGATGGTCGGAATGGGTGACTCAGCACGATCGCAGAAACCGCACCGCCCGTGGCGCGCAGGATGTCGTCGAGATGCCCGGCATCGTCGGGGCCGGGATCGAGAACCACGAAGCCGTCGCCATCCTCGATCAGATAGGTATTGGTGCCACGATAGGTCATCAGGCTCGGATTATTGGCGACGATACGGGAGATGCCGGGGACAACCTCCATCGGCCGGCCACGCGGCGGCTCCGGTTCAGTCAGAAAGGCCAATATCCTATCCTTCGCTGGGGCGATGCAGACCGAGCCCCGTCCTGCTCGCTCTTACGCGATGTCGAAGGCAGGAGAAATTGCGCGCAAGGTATAGCGGGGTTCTGCCTCTCGGTGATCGTCTCGGATGCCATGCTCCTCGTCGGGAGCGCGGATGACCGCAGCTTCCAGCATGCGGCATTCGCCCATGGCGATCCGGTGATCGGACAAACCGGCTCGCCACCAGGCAGTCAAACCAGCGCGCTCAGGCATCCTGCAGCATCGTCTCGGTGTGGAGGGCGCATTTCCAGGATTGGCCATCCCTGACCCATGTCGTGCTATCCGCGCATTTCATGTCCATGGGTTTGCCCTTCATGTCGCCCTTCTGATGCACCTTGTAGGCGATGACGGCGACTTCGTCGGTCGGCATGATCACGTCGACATCGCTGAGCTTGAAGCTCCGCAGCGTCCACCGGCCTTCTTCCGTCATGGTTTCATACCGGTCGGGGTCGATCTTCATCGCCCCCATCGGGCCGGTGATCAGACATTCGCTGGCGATCATCGATTTCGCGAGCTTGGCATCCTTGTCGACCATGGACTGCCAGAAGCGCGTCTCGAGATCGATGATGGTTTGCTTGTCTCCGGACATGGCTGTTCTCCTTTGACGAAGAGAACGAGCATCGGTGGAGCAGGTTCCGGGAAGGGCGCCGCCGCCCGCCGCCCGCCCACCGTTGCATCGTCATGGCTCACAGGCCCTGCGCAGATCGCCTGCGGATGAGCGTCCAGGCGAGCAGAAGTCCGACACTGATGGTGATCGCAGCATAGATCGCCGGTGCGGGATTGCTGAACGTGCTCTTCGAACCTGCCCAGGCGACGATGAAGGCAAAGGGTATGACGCCGACGCAGTAGCCGAACAGGAAACGTCGAAACCGCATCCGGGTCATTCCGGCAATGGTGCAGCTGAGCTCGGGCAGGATCGGCAGCGCCTGACACGCAAACAGCGTGAGCAGATCGTTCTTCGCAAAGGCTCGCTCGATCTCCGCGAGCTTTTCGCCATCCTTGAAAAGCCTGGCGAGGACGGGTCTACCAAAGCGGCGCCCCATCCCATATCCGCCGAGCCCCAGCAGCATCAGCCCGGTGGTGGCGGAGGCTCCGCCCAGGAGCGGGCCCATCGCATATCCCGCGATCAGGATCGTCGTCATCGTGGGCACTGCAATCAAGAGGTCGATCGCCAGCAGGAGGACGACACCCGCCCCCAGATAGAGCGGATTGATCTCCTTCGCGGCCTCGATGAAGGCCAGCGCACTGCGCTCGGAGACCAGACCTGTCGATTTGACGATGAGCGCGGTTGAAGCGAACGCGAGCGCAAGGACAAGCGCGACTTTCAGAAGCCCCTTCATGAGCCGCGCATCATCCTGCGACTGAGCCCGGGCGCCAGCCTGGATGTCAGCGGCAAGAGCCTCGCCTTTCCGACATGGATTTCCGGCCGCGCACACCTGACGCCCGCCAGGATCGCCTCCGCGGCATCGCGAGCCGATATCTTTCCGCTGCCGCGCCCCGCCGTCATCGGGGTCTCGACCAGGGGAAGGATCGCCTCGATCACCGCCACCCCGTCCGTTTCGAGCTGGTACCGCAGGCTCTGGGAAAAGCTGTGCAGCGCCGCCTTGGTCGCGCAATAGAGCGCCGTCCGCTGCTTCGGGAGGAGAGCCAGTCCCGAGGAGATATTGACGATCGCGGTGCCCATGCCCTGCCGTCTCAGACCCGGCAGAAATGCGTGGGTCAGCAAGGCCGGGGCCAGCAGGTTGACCGCAATTTCGGCGTCCATCTGCAGGGGATCGAAATCGGGATCGGTCAAGGCGACGGGATATTGGAGCGCCGCATTGTTGATGAGCACGCTCAGATCGGCATGGCGCGCCGCGATATCGGCTGCCACCGCCCTGACGGCCGCAGGATCGGCCAGGTCGATATCGATCGCCTCCAGTCCGTTGCGCGGCTCGAGCCGGCTTGCGCTTCGTGCCAGCACAATGACGGAGTGCCCGGCGGACAGGAGCTTTTCCAGCATCTCGGCTCCGATGCCCGAGGTGCCGCCCGTCAGAACGACTTTCGAGGATCGAGAAAGCGGGGTACGCATTCCGATGTCTTGTCTCCTTTGTGTCTGTCGTCGATCCTCCTGCCATGCTTTCGAGCGTTCCTGATGAACCCGGGTTTAGATGAGCGAGGTTCTCCGGCCGGCCGACTCCTGAGTCAGCTCCGGGAACTTGCTTTGCAGGACAAAGTTTGGGGCGACAGGCTCTGGACCGCCAGGGCTTGTCCCAAGGGCCATGTCCTGTTCGATCCGGACAATGCGCCGGCCGATCTGTTCATTCTCACGGAAGGGCTCATCAAGCTGGTCTACGTCACGCCCGAGGGCGATGAACGGATCAAGAGCTTCATCGCCGATCAGGGCCTGTTCGCGGCAGAGGGCAACGGGCCGGCCTTCGGCGCACGAACGCTCGAACCATCGACAATCATCCGGGTTCCCCTGCCATGGTTGCAGCAGCGGATCGCCGAGAACCCGGATCTGCAGCGCGCTTACGGCCAGTTCGCGGATTGGGTGAGGCAGCGCAAATCGCGGCGCGAGCAGGCCTTGCTCTGCGATTCCGCCGCAGAGCGATTTCGGGCCATGCTAAGGCTGGAGCCGGGCTTGTTTAGCCGTCTCTCCCAGGGAGATATCGCGCGCTATCTCGGCATCACGCCCATCGCCTTCAGCAGGATCAAACGGCGCCTGAGCGCAGCTGAGTGACGGCATTGCACGCCGGAACTGTGACGTTCAGCCATAGCCTCGCAAGCAATCTGCGGCAGCGGCGGTTCGAATTCGGCATCCCGGGCCGTCCTGCCGGCTCCGGCGCCAAGCGTAGTTCCATCGACAGCGATCGCGCTATGCTGACCGAAGGTTCGCAGGGCCGGGTTCCCGGTTCCACAGCGTCTCACCCACGTGGGCTAGCCTGCCCGGGGGCGTAAAATCCGCCCGGCGCGCCTGATCGATGGATGTCCTGGCCTTCCAAGCGCTGCCTGACCGCGCTGCTAATGCGATGTCAGGACATGCCGTCAGGTGGCAAGCCGTTTCGACGCAAAAGACGTCAGGTGGTGATCAGAGAAGCTGGAGGGAGCCTGCCGCTGTCTTGCCGCGTTCGGTTTTCAAGTCGAAAGCGACCTTCTGTCCTTCGGTCAGAGTCATCATGCCGGCCTCTTTCACGGCTGTGATGTGTACAAACACATCCTTGCCGCCGTCTGAAGGCTGAATGAACCCGAAACCCTTCTCAGTATTGAACCATTTCACGTTTCCCGTCGCCATAGCCGCATCCTCTGAAGATTGCGTCTTGCGGGCAGGCGGATGCTCGATCCGACGACCCGGCGAAAGAATTGACCGAAAAGACAAGGTTGTCGAGACCAAACGTGAAGCGTCACTGGCCGACGATTACAACCGGTTTATCATCACAACTGTGAGTTGCCATCGAATGGCGCTGATGCATCAATATACACCTCCGGTAGTGCTGGATCGATCATACCCAGCGCCGACGCGCGATCCTTCCAAGGACGATGATCTTTGCGCCACGCGCAACCTGCGTCATGACCTGCCGAAGAGCAGGTTCCGAGGGAGGCGGACGTCTATCGCCCGCCGGTATCGCTCACGATTGCTCTGATCTCGCGTGCGACGGCAAGGAGCGCCCCGTCCCGACATCACCGCGTGCCGTATCCGCGTGAAGGCCGACCCAAAGTTTTGTGCCAAGGTCGCCCCGAACAGAGGGTTTCGACCCAAAGTTTTGTACGAAACGGATCCAAAGTTTTGCAGTGTCGAAATTACGGATGCTCGCGAAGGTTGCAGAAATTGGGCTTCCCCGGGGGCGTTCGTGGCTACAAAGCTTCGGACTCCCGCAGGGCTCGACGCATCATTCGCCGGGGCCGTGAAGGCCCTCTCCCCGTTCTGACTTTCTGCGATGACTGGACGCTGCTGATTGCCGCATTCACGGCGACGGGCCAGGCGTACGACCACTATGATCCTTTGAGCCGCCGTCGTGCGGGCGAGTTCCTGCATATCCTAAAGGACAAGATCCATAGGAACCCGGGACCAGTAAAACTGACGGTTGACCCTGAGGGCCGGTCTCCGTGGATGCCGCTCTCCAATGTGACCGGCGTCCACGTCTATGAGACTGACGATGGGTGGAAATCCGAGATCACGACGACATTCCGCTCCCGAACCCCCGCGAGCGGGTCATCCGCTTCCCGTGCCCGACGCGGTCATGGTCCCCATCTACGGCAAAATGATCGAGGACCATATCGGATGGGCAGGAGAGTTGGACGTGACGGCCGAAACCGCTCGGTAGCGTAGATTGGCGAGCCATTCAGCTACCGGTGGGCGGGGGGGGCTTGACGGACAGCTCTACCGGTCCCTCGGAATGGAAGAGAGAAGGGAGCTGGTCAGAGCCCGCGCGGGTGCGGTCGCGGTCGGCATCGATCGCGGGGAGATGCCGCTCCCGCGGCATCGTTCCGACACTGATGATCGAAAACGCTACAACGACGCACAGCTCTGCATGGTGTCCAAGGCTGCCTGCCGAGGAAAGATCTTCACTCGGACGACGTCATACGGGAACACAGGTTCGACGCCTGCTAGCCGCAATCTCTTGAGGGTCCGTATGTGGCCGATCCCGCTGATCTCGCAAAGCTCAACGAGCGAGATATAGCGCGTCTTGAACGCCTCCACGCTCTCGTGTGTCACTCCCCTTACAATGTGCCGGGCCCTTGGACTGAACTCCTCGGTGGTTGCGAGCGCGCCGAAGCTGACAATGGCTGCGGTGCTGTTCTTGCCGAAGCCGCGAATGAAATTCTCGACATCACGGTATTGAATACAGGACATCGCGGGCTCGCTCCTGACCAGCGACTTGATCTCATTGGTATCGACGAGCAGGTTCTCGTAGCGAAGCTCCGTACCGATCCGCCCCTTCCAGCGGAGCGTACCGGCGGCTATCCATTTCACCAGATCGTTGACTTTCGCCGTGGCTACGAATCTGGCCCTCATCACGCTAGTTTGGTGGTCGGCGGCCACGTCTATAGACTCCGCGCCCCTGAACAAGCGCTCCATGAGCGCATCGACATCGGCACGCGCGAACCGGTGGCGTGCGCCAGCAATCTTGTTCGAATCCGTCAGTGACGGCAGAAAACCGAGCGATATGATGGTGATCAAATGGGTTCGCGGGATGCCCGTGATCTTGAGAACCGCTTCCATGCTGAGCGCGTCCCGGAGCTGGCTGACCTCAAGCTCAATGTCCTCAATCCTCACATTGACGCGGTGGTTGGACAGCTCGGCAGCCGGATCCGCCGCGTACAAGCCCTTTCGCGCAAGCACTTTCCGGATCGTCTTGGCGTGCACTCCCGTCGCCACGGCCGCTGTTTGCACAGTATGTATGCGGCGGCGACCCAGAGGTTCGCCAAGCACAACGGTCCCCCGTTCCAGTGGTAGGAACTCGAAGGCGTGGCGGCGCAACACCCCGCGTGCCTTCTCGAAGTCGGGATCGGCCTGCGTACGCAGCAAGAGCTTGAAAACGTAGCCATAGGTGTCGAACAGGCCAATCACGCCGCGGGTCTTGCTCTGCTCGCCGACTAGCCGAGACAGCATCGGTTCCATCCCTTTCTCGCCTTCGGCCGCCAAGCGATAGCCCGCCGCCGCGGCCTTCGCCCATTCCGCCGCGGGGAGCTTTTTGGTGCTCGTTCTGGGGGGATGAAGCGCCGAGACGCCGAGAGCCTCGCAGAATGCGATGCCGACCCGTAGCGGCAGGTCATCGAGCCAATTCGACGGGTCCCGGACGCCATCCAGGCGTGCGACGATCCAGTCCTCGAAAGCCGAGTGCTGCGATGGGGTGGCGTCGCGTACCAGTTCATCCAGGACGGGGAGGACCCTCTGGCTGATAGTTGCGGAAAAGTCAGGCGCCTGCATGCGTCGAGACGCCGGGGGCGCATCAATCAGCACCACGTCGTGCTCTCGGCAGCTTCTGACATGATCGAACAGCCATTCCGACCGCAACCACGGACGGGCGGACTTCGGTCCCTCGAATTTCTCCAGATCCTCCCGAATGCAATGCGGACAGTAGCGAAAAARGGAGCGGTTCACCGACCCGGGATCTAAACGCTCCGAAGCCATCTTCGTCGATCGCTTCAGTGGAAGACGCAACGGCGTGTAGCGGATGAGCGCTTCCGTCCCCGCCGCGTCCAGGCCTCCAAGCGCGGCGATCTCACGTGCCGTCGCATCGGTGCCACAAAAGACATCAAGCTGGTTCACGCTCATATCGGTCAGAAGCGTGTAAAGATCGACTCCGTTAAGAGCCGCTAGGCGGGAGGCAAACCCGCTGGCTGGTTCGCGCTCCTGAAGTGGATGAGCCCAACCCAGGCGTTGGATCGGCAACCGGTCGGACATCACCAGCTCTCGTCGTGCTGATCGATGAGGAAGGACCCGGGCTTGAGCGCCATCCAGCGGTCGACGAGGAACGGGTTCTTGTCGTCACGTCCCAACGCGTGGGAGCGCAAGGCGTAGGCCCTTGCGAAGTCGGCAAGGGTCAACTCGTCAGCATGATCGTCGGCGGCCAGAGCCGAATGGATTGCCTCCAAAGTTACCTGGCAGATCCGCGCGTAGCGATATCGTGCGGAATGGGCCAGGCGCTCGGGCAGATCGGTTTCCAGCAAATGGGACACGGACAACCCGGCCGCTTCGCTCATTTTGACGAGGATCTTGGTTACAAGCTTGCGTTCCTCCGGCAATTTCACGTCGGTAAATTTGATGAAGGCGCCACCGCGGCGCTCGAACTGCTCATCGTTGAGCGGCAACTGTGCCACGCGGGGCAGGCCGGAAAGCAGGAACGCGACGGGCCAGTCGCGATCGATGGACACGCCCTTGATTGCGTTTGCCAGTTCCTCGCGCTCCTTCTGCGAGGCGGACTGCTTGATCAGATGCTGCGTTTCATCGATATGGATGAGCATCGTACGGCGAGCTTTCAACCGGGCCGCCATGACATCCCAGATTTCTCCGCGTTGCGTATCCTGGCGGATCGGATACCCGGCGGCGGCAATGATATTTCGACCGGCGATGCGGGGGAGCGTAAACCCGCGTAGCTTGATCGAGACGTACGGCAAAATCGTTCCGAGCGAGCCTGTGATGGGCTTCAACAGAGGATGGCGCGACAGAAGACGCTCCACGGCGGCGCTTTTTCCCGCGCCGCTCTCCCCCGTGAGAAAGAAAACTTCTGCTTCATCTCGGCCTGAGCCTCTCCGTGCCATGAAATTGCGAAAGAATGTTTCGAAGGCGTCGCCGAGCGCCTTGTCTCGCCCGCATGTGACGTAGACGGATTTGACGCGCTCCAGCCGCTCGACGATGCGCTGGTCGCGTTGGGGCATGCGTGCCCTCATCAAGTCGAAAAAGGCGTCGTCGTCGGCGAACGGATCGGCCGCTTCGCGGTGGTTGGCGCTGTCGCGGTTACTCTGACTCATTCGTCGGACTCGTCATCGTAGAGGTTGATTGACTGCGGTAGGATCGATGGCCCCCGGGAGGGCTTTTGCTCCCCGTCGGGCTGCGTCGGCCTCGGAGGGCGCTCGGTGCCCGCGACAAGCGTGCCGAGCCCGGACGTACCGTCGTCTCCATTCATCGGCGCGCCCCTCGGCTGGATCCGCGCTTCCGTGGCGAGATCACCCTTGCGCTCAAGCTCGCTGACGAACTTTCGGTACGTCTTGGGATCGATTTCGTCCGAGGGAATGCCAGCCTTGATGCGCAATTCCTCTGCTTCCTTTCGGATCGCACGGAACGCGCCGAGGCGGATCGGCGCGCCCAGCTCCGCCTGCTCGCGTTCGAATTGGCGCAGAATTCGGTTCGACCGCAGATGCTGGGCGACACTTATGCCCTCATAGCCCTCGGCGGTGAACGTCAAGTAGTCCCCGTCGCCGCTGAAATGGTTGCGATGGTCGTCGTGAACGAGCACCAGGATCGCGCCCATGTCATGCGGGTTGACCACGGCGGTCAGTCGGCCCCGGCCCAGGAGGCCATGCAGGACGCCCATTCGCGGATGCTTGTAGTCGACATGAAGATAGCGGATGCCTGCCGTCGAAATCGCCCTGTCGTGCAACGGGATGCCGAAGGCAATTTGCTGCTGGATGTGATCGGGCGGCGGATCGAGATCGTTTCCGGCCTCCTTCCAGGCATTATATGGAAGTTGCCCGCCGAGTCCGCGATGCGGCCGATGATGATAGCTGTCGACGATGAAGCGGATGAGAAGCCGCTCAAGGTCTTCGACCAAAAGGCTTGCCATCTGCTCCGCCGGATAGTCCCCCTTTTCCACGATGTTGGAGAACGCCTGACCCGTGAACATCCGGCAAAAGCGCTTGAACGTCCTGAAAAATGACTCGATCGTACCTCGGGACCGCGGGTCGCCGTTGCCGATGCGATGGGCGATGTCGAGCTGTACGACGCTGTCATGGAACGCGCCCCGGAATGCGGGGCCGCCGTCGGTCGCGATCTCACCTGGCCGCGCGTGCATGGGCCAGTCGCGTTCGGCCCCCGAGGATTTCGCGAGCACGCTCTTGTCAACGACGATGGTGCGCAACGCCGACTTCGAGCCCTGGGTCGAGGGAGAGAACGGGCTCACACCCAAACCCACAATGCATTTCGTGGCGACGTCGATCGCCGCGGTCACGGTGCATCGCACCGTTACCTTCTGTTTGCGCAGACTCCTTGCCATCATCCGCGCCTGTTCGGTGACGTAGTATTGGGCGTCGGGGTGCTGGATGACGGTATGGAGGTCCATCTCCCAATCATCCATCTCGATGCGTTCCATCCGCGCGAGGTCTCCGAGGCCCTCGCCGACGGGCGCGTACTTCTTCCGGGCCTGGTCGGGTCCCATGCGGCCGAGGTCGACGAAGAGAGGGGCGAGCCGTCGTATTCGACGTCGAATTGCGCGCTCGCTAACGTAGATCTTGGGACCTTCCGTCAGACCTCGGTTGAGCACGTCGATATCGGCTTCGACGGCTTCGTATACGTCGGCAATCGTGGGTTTTGCCCGGCTCGCATAGCGACGAACGTTCTTCTCCACGATTTCGGAGGCGCGCGAGTCGAGTTGGTATCGGTTCCCGCAATTGGCATAGCGGAGCCGGAAGGCTTGCCGCCGATGCCCCGCGGCGGCGAAGCGATTGACCCAGTACCGCAGGGTCGAGGGGCTCGGATAATCGAAGACCTTGCGCTCTTCACCCTCGAATTCACGGCCGGGAGGTCGGGCCACCTTGAACTGATTGACATACCACTGATGGATCGAATCCTTGCTCTGTTGGATAAAGGTGCCGATTGCGCAGGGCGAGCGGCTAACGCGACCTTCGGAATAGGCCTGTTCGAACCGGGTGCACCATTCGGCCTTCCAGGCGATGGTCCGAAGATCTTCCTCTCTCAGGTCGCTCAGATCGGAATTATCCCCCCGTGCCTTGATTAGCTGCTGGCCGAGCGAGAAATGGTCTTTGTCGATGCGCACTTTCTTGGCGCGCATGAGCGAGCCAAGTTCCTCATCGCTGAGCAGCTTGTAGTGATCCTCCAGGACTCCGTCGACTACGAGCTGAAGAAGATGCTCGCGACCGATCTTGTGGAGCGGCCGAAAGGCGGCGCCGGAGATTTTGATCCGATCGTGACGACCGAGCCGGAAGCTTATCGGCTGCATTGCTTGCCCTTGCTGGGACGGGAAGATGGCCGACACCTTCCCGTCCGAGGATTGGAGATCTCACTAACGAGACTGGTTACCCGTTGCTGACCGCGTGCCGCGGTTTTGCATCGGGAGATCGATCGTCAAATCGCGGCCGCGCGGGAGCATCAAAATGCCAGACTGGATCAACGCGATGGCCGCTCGAACGCCGCGATCGCCAAGCCCGCTAGCCTCTGCGATATCCCGAAGCGTCACCGTCGGTCCAAGATCGGCGAGGATCTTCGTGACCAGCCTCTGCGCCTCGAGGTCATGATCCCGGCCGCAATCGAGGATGAGCTTCGCGTTCTCGAGCGCGATCGGATCGAGCGACTCATAGGTCACCGTCCGAAACTCGTCGGCGACTTTGGAGCCATGCTCGGCCGCGATCGTTTCCACGATCTCGATGGTGTCGTCACGCAGCAATGCCTCGTCGGAGTGCTTCACAGCGTAGGCAACGCGGTGACGGTCGCGCTCCTCGGCGACGATGTCGAACGTGTATTTCCGGATCCTTCCCCGCCACTGGTAGTTGACGGAGACCTGCTCGCGGATCGTCACGACGTCGGGCATCGAAATGAGGATGGTCAGCAAGGCCAGTTCCGGATTGCTCTCGTAGACGTAGCGGCGACGGCGGAAGGGATCGGTGAACTCGCCTACTGAAGCCCCGTGCTTCTTGGGAGACGGGCGGCGACCCGGCGACGTCGAGAGATAGTGGATGCCGGAGAGCTCGCCTGACGCTGCCGCACGCGGAACGCGAGCGGAAGGAGAAGCGCTATATTGACAAGCTCCTTTCCGAGCCAACCACGCACCAGTTTCCGTCGGTGATCTGTTTCAGTTTTCGCTGCCTGGCGTTCATGACAACCTCCATCGTCCCGGCGCGTCGGCACGCGTCGAGGGCTGACCTCCGGAAGCGAGCGAACGCCTCCGGTGGAAATGACGAAACGGACCGAAGTCCGGTGGCGTCAGGCCGATATGACGAGGAGCGTGTTGTGCTTGGCGCCGAGAGAGGCGTGGACGAATGCGTTCGACATCTTCTTGCCTCCTCTGGCTGCGGCCATCTCAGCGAGATGGCTCGGTTGGCGAATCCTTCGCGGCAGAGCCGGAAGGGGGACGAATCCCTCAGGGCACCGACCGGTACCGGGGGAGGGCGCTCCAATACCACGCCTCCGGTGCAGGTCTATAGCTCGAAGGGAGCTATTTTCGCCTTATTCCCCGTCGGCGCCGCTCATGGTTGACGCCAGGTTGAACGGCTCATGAGAATGCGGCCCATCGCCTGAAATGACCCCGCGCGACAAAGCTCGTCCTATATCGTCGGCAGTGGCGCGACCCCTGTCTCGAAGCTCGCTCGCGATCCTGTCCAAAGCCTCACGGTGTCCGTTGAGGAGATCCTTGGCGCGTCGAAGGCAGCCATCCAGACGAGCGTCGACGCATTTGCGAAGCAGAGGATCGGCGCGGATCAACGACATGATCTCCGGGGGGGTATTGGATGATCGGTAGGTGAGGCTGTCCCCCAGTCCGAGCGACGTTTCCATGCTTCCGGCCAGCATGGTTGCCAGATGCAGGTCGGATTGGTCGCTGCCACCCCCGCCACCGCCATGCTCGCCAAGAACGATTTGCTCGGCGGCTAAGCCTGCGAGCAAAGTTGTGATCTGAGCCAGGTATGGAGCCCTTGTTCTCTCGGCTCCGGGTGAATGTTCGAAGTCAGTCCGCCCACCCGATCCATCTACCGCGACTTCGCGGTAGATCCGGACGTCGACGGGAGTGCTGCCGGACTCGTCCCGCAGCAAGTATCCGACTACGGCGTGCCCAGCCTCATGTACGCTGGCGCGCCGATATGCGGCATCCATCAGCCGTACGCGCGCGGGCAGGCTTGCGAGAAGATCTTCAATGACGAGGGCGCGGCGGTCCGACCTCGCCTTCCGTCTGGCGTCGCGCACGATTTGCTCGATGACAGCGCCGGTCGCTCCCTCGATGCCAGCCGAAATGCCGGATAAATCAGCCTCAGGTAACGCAGAACTAAGGTGATGACGCAGGATGCCCTCGCGGGCCAGGGCATCGGGCAAAGGAATTCGAATGTGTCTATCGAGGCGCCCGGGTCGCAGGATCGCGGGATCGATCTTGTGCGGTAGATTGGTCGCTGCCACGACGACGACGCCCTCGCGGGTCTCGGCACCGTCCAAGCACTCGAGAAAGCCGTTGATCACTTCCCGGCTGTACTGCTCGTTTCGGCCGCTGAGATTTTCGCGGTCCCCAAACGAGTCCACCTCGTCGAGGAAAAGGATGCAAGGCGCGGTCTCTTTGGCCTCGGCGAATGCGGTCCGCATCGCCTTCTGGAGGTCGTTCAGGTAACCGCGCGCTTGCCATCGCGCTAGGGAATGAACGTGGATCGGTACATCGCAGGTCCGGGCCAACGCACCGGCGTAGATAGTCTTGCCGACGCCCGGAGGGCCGCTGATCAAGACCCCGCGATCGACGTCCGCCCATGTGATGGTTCCCGCACGATAATCGGCGAGGTCTGCCGCCAGCTCGTGCCCCCATGTCGCCGCTGCGCCGAGCCCGGGAAGATCGGAGAGTGACGGCTCGACTTGCGCCTTGATAGGAGCAAGTTTGGAAGCGGAAGCGGCGGCCGTAAGCCCGCGCAGCCTTCGAAGAACCCACCCAATGTTGCGACCGCGCTTCAGGGCCGCGCCGAGCAGGTGTAGCGGTGCTCCGATCGCCGGAGCGAGGTCATGATCCGCCGGAACACGGCCCAACACGATCTGGAAGGCGCCCCGCAGGGCTCGCAAGTCAACGGGGCCCACCTCGATGATCGCATCTGCGACGAGACGGAACGTGGGTGGGATATCGCGTTCTCGGGACACGAAGCCGAATAGACGTTCCGTCTTCGGCAGGAGGGCCTTCAGCGACTCTTCCGGTGGCCGGAGCCCAGGTTTCGGTGGTTCTCCCGTCCAGTGAACGACATCGAAGTCGTCGGAATAAAAGGCTACCAGATGCTTCTTGAGCATCTCTCGCGCAGCGCTGATATAGATCTCGGCATCGACCACAGGGACAATGAAGCCCACGATGCCCGGTTGTCGGAGCAGAACATGGTGAAGGCCCGCGCGACGCAGCGCTCGGACAATCAGGGTCCGGGCCAGGATCATGCTGGCATCCCGGGGGCGGCGATCAGCGATCCTGCGCCTTTCGAAGGAACGCGGGCTCATCGGAAGTCCCGCCGGTCGGAGAGGAGATGCCGACGACCCAGTTTATACACTCGGTTGATGGTTCGCGCGTAACCGAGTTCCGGTGCCAGAAAAAACAGGTTGGAGGTTCGAGCCTGACGGCCGTCGGCAATGGTCGGATTTCCATGAACTTTGCCGATGAGGGCAATTTCTGGCCGCTCGGCGAAGCTCCAACCATCAAGAGTCGGCGCGGTGGCAAGTGCGCGCTCATCGGGATGATCTCCAACTCGTATGCGGTCGAGGTCCTGATAGAGATCACGCAGGCGCTCGACTTCTTGCGCGAGCAGCGGAACGGGGTGTCGGTCAGAGAAAGTATAGATCACAGGCGTGCTCCATCGATCGCGGTCCCGGTAGCGGGGTACCGACGGTGCGAGGTGGAAAGGAAAGGGGAGGGCGGTTCTGCTGTGGGCGGACGGCTCGGGCGCCCAGCCGCGAGCCGTCAGCCTATAGGCGGCAACGACACTCGGGTCAGCGGGCCGATCGGGCGCGAGATATCTATCGATAGGGCCTTCGCGGCGGCGAGCGAAAGAACCGCTCGGATGGGGTCCTGCGTTCCCGGCGCGTAAGCTGCGCAGTCGCCCAGATACGAGCTCCCGCCATTTTCTGTCAGGTGCTGTGCTAGAAGAACGCGGGCCATCGGTGGGACGGGATACCGGGAGCAATCGGCGATCAACGCGGAGCCCTCGAGATGAGGTCTACGTCGGAGCCACCGTTCGCTGACGACGAGGAGGTTCGCATGGCGCCAATGGTTGCATAGTCTTCGGCGGAAACCGGGAAGTAGTTCGAATCCATCAGGTATTGCCACGATCGACAGAATCCGATCCGTTAGCCGGACGGTTCGGACGACCGATCCCGGCGGCGCATCGGACAATTGAAGGATTGAATCCTCGCGAGTGTTTTTATGGAAATCGCGGACGCGTGGATGCGCAAGCAACCGAGTGTCGAGCGCATCGCTCAGAGGATCGTCTTTTTCGTAAGGACCGGCAGCTACTTGGACGTTCGGTATCGCGGGTGATGAAGTATTCATGGCAAGCTCCGCCGTCGTCCGGAATCTTGTTCCGGCGCTGTTATCAAGTATCCGTGTGACTCAACGCGGGGTGAGAATGGTTGCGAAGAAGAGGATGCGTGATGCCAGGCGATAATCAGGCGCTCTCTGGGGCGCGAGATTCGAATGGCATTTTCATCCATAATGGTCGAATCCTCCCCGGGAACATGGTTAGCGGGCGCCTAATCGCCGCGGCTCGGGGGCTGCTCGGCTGGGACCAGTCCGCGCTAGCGGAGCGAGCGGGGATAACGAGACATACAGTTGCAGACTTGGAGAGAGATGGACGGCGTCCCCACGCACGCGTTCGGGAGGCGGTGCTCGGCGCTCTCGAGGAAGTCGGGATTCGGTTTGTCGAGGTTGATGGAGCCCTCGGCCTGGTCCTGAACGCGGATCACACGGCGAGGGCAGAATAGCTCGATCTGGGCGCGAGCAGGTCCGAAGCTTGTTTGCCGCAAGTATTGCAGGGGTCGGTATCAAAGGCGCCCTGGGCATCTTCTGAGGATGATGCAGCTCCGACCAGAAAAGCACCCAGTTCGGAATGTTGGGTGCTTGTCTGGCGAATATCTATTGCTTCGGCAGTCCAAATGCGGCGGCTCAGCGACCGGCACCAGCGCGGGGGGTGGAGTTGTCTCACTCGCGTCGGTGCCAACGAGGCGTTAGAATGTCGACTTCTCGGTTCCAAAGAGGGGAGCATGAACGAGGAGTTCGTCCGCCGAGTGCGCGACGCCGCTCAGGCGGCCGACAATCGTAGAACACGGATTCTGCTGGCCCTTGCCGAAATCGCTGTCGCACCGACTAGGGCGAGCGAACAGATCAATGCGTCCCCGACGGACGCAGGACGCCGCGACCCGTCCACGGCGTCGGACCCCTCGCCTGACGAGAGGATGGTCGTCATCTCTATGCAAGAGCTCGCCGAGCTCATCGAGGCCGTCGCGCAGCCTCTATCCTTTGCGGAGGCGCTCCGGGAGGCTGGGTTCGTACCCGCCACCGCGCCAAAGCCGACGCTTCGTCGCGGGAATGCGCGGAATCCACTAAGGCGATACCGAGCCGACGAAGCGTGACGGTGGGCTGAGCAGCGATGACGGCATCCGGGTCCCCTTCCAGACGTCTGCACGAGCAAGGCATGTTTCCGATAGCAATTCTGCCGCCTTGGAACGGGCGCTCTCCAGACACGTTCTGTAGTGAGAGCCGGACCCGTTTCCGGTTAGCCGGTAACGAACATGACCCGTTATTTCTTCGACAGTTCGGATGGCGACTTCGTTGATATCGACGAGGACGGCATCGAACTTTCCAGCGACGGCGAGGCGCGGCTATCGGCTTTGGACGCATTGCCGGATATGGCGCGCGCGGTGATGCCAAATGGCGACTGCCGGTTGTTCACCGTTAGCGTCCGCCGGGAAGATGGGGGCGTGTTACCGGGCGAGCATGGAACTTACCGCAAGCTGGACCACAACGGAGGTCGACATGGCACATGCAGATAAAAGCAAGACGGCAGGTCAGCCCGGGAGGACGAGCGATGGGGTCCCACGGCCGGGAACAGGCATACCGACGGACGATCGGGCAACTCCCGCGGCGGATGGGGGCGTCGCTTCGCCAGCAAAGGGCGAGCCAAAACCCTCGAGCTCGCCGAGCGCACTCGACCCTGGGCGGCCGGTTAAGAAAACCTGATCTGCGGGCCGCTTACGCCCCAGGATTCTTAGCGTGCGCGCAGCCTGGGCTGTCATGAGTGAACCTGCCCCGATGTTGCCACGTCATCGGCGCCCCGGTGGATCGATTAGGGGGCGGGCGATCGGTTGTGGTGCTGTTGTCTTTCGAGCCTGTCACGCTCGATAACAAGCACGATGACCGCTCCAACGGGTCCCAAACTGCTGACCCGGCCAAGTTGACTTGCCGCCGCCTTGACCAGTGGCTCCCTGCCTTTGCCTCCCGTGCTCTGCGGAGATGGGTCCACCGCGCACGCGGCAGATCATCAGTAGCTGAGCAGGTAGCCTCTGCCACCGATCAGACCGCCGGTCGGCCGCGTAGGCCGAGTGCGTGCAGCCTGAAAGCGGAGGCGCCGTCCGTCAAACCACCGCAAAAGTTAGCTGGAACAAGTGCGTAACATTGCCGTTTTAGTGGGCACATCTGGCAACTGTTTCAGGGAGATAACGATGAAACGGACGTTCATCGCGGCGGTGTTCTGCGGGGCCACGATCCTGGCTGCTCAGGCGCAGACGTCGACGACCGCGCCAACTCCTTCCCCAAATGCTCCAGCCGATGCGAACGCGCCGCTGCCCGGTGCCAACAGCTTTACCGAAGGCCAGGCGAAGAGCCGCCTCGAGGCGAACGGCTACACCGCAGTGTCCGAACTCAAGAAGGACGACAATGGCGTCTGGAAGGGCAGGGCGACGCACGACGGCCAGCCGGTCAACGTGAGCGTCGATTACCGCGGCAACATTACGCGCAACTGAGGATCTGCCAGATGACCCAGACCATCACACGTTCGTACGATACCTACGAGCAGGCTGAATCCGTGGTTCGAAAGCTGAAAGACGCCGGCGTCGCCGATTCCGATATCAGCCTTGTCGGCCGTCACGCCGATGCCGATGAAAGCCACGCGGGCGAGGGAGCAGGAGTCGGCGGCTTGATCGGCGGTGCCGCCGGGCTGCTGGCGGGCCTCGGCCTGATTGCGATCCCCGGCATCGGCCCTGTGGTGGCCGCTGGCTGGCTTGCGGCTACCGCCGCGGGAGCCGCGACCGGCGCCGTCGCGGGGGGGCTTGTGGGCGCCCTGACGAGTTCGGGCGTCGATGAAAAGGACGCCCATTACTATGCAGAGACGGTGAGGCGAGGTGGCAGCGTTGTGGCTGTTCGGGCAACCGACGAACAGGCACCTACGGTCGTGGCAATCATGGACGGCGCGACACCCATCAACACAATCGACCGCCGTGCTGCCTATGAGAGGGAGGGCTGGACAGAATTCGATCCCGAAGCTCCGCCATATGTGCGGCCCTCGATTTAACTGACCAGGAGGCTCCGGCAGCAATGACGGGGCCTCCTTCAGCAATTGAGCACGCGGCTGGTTGACTAGGAGTTTGCCCAACACCCCGCGCCGCTATCCCTATCGATCACCTTCCCAGCGGTGGCCGCAATGAGACGAATTGAACGCGCGGGGGGATCGGGAACTTGGCGACCTCGCCACGGATGAAAATGCATGGCCCAGTATTTTTTCGACATCGAGATCAACACCGAACTGGTCGTAGACGACGAAGGAATAGACCTTGAAGATCACGTCGCCGCACGTCTTTCGGCGCTTTCAAGTCTCGGCGACATCATCGCCGAGCATATCCAGACCAGTGACGATCTGAGAGTGGATATGAGAATCCGCTACGCTGATGGAACCCCCATTTTTGCAGCCAAGCTGACGCTCAATAGCCAGTGGCTAACGCCAGTTCCCCCCTCTCAACCTCGGCAGACGGTGCCCCGCAAGACGGAACCGTGAGATAGGCATCATCTGGAGTGGCTGCCTGCTGGAAACTGCGGTCTCCAACCGGAAGCCACAATCAGGATGCCGAGGCGGCGCCAAGCACATTCCGAGGTGACCCGAAACGGAAAGTGCGATCTCGCGGTTGGATGGGCCAAAGCTGAAGCGCATTAGACCGGCAGCGGCGTTTCGTGGATTGCGCGAAGGCCAGCGGCATATTTTCGGCCCAAACGGTCACGGTCGCTAACATTCGCCAGCCGAGCCTTTGCCATATTATCGAGAAGATCTGCCTGCTTCACAAAGCGCGCCTGCGGGTGATTGGCCGCGCGGCGCACGAACGGGATGTACTCCTCGCCATCTCTGCGGGTGAGCGCGTCAACGGCAGACACCACTGCCTCCGAGAAGCCCTCGCGTTTAAGATCGTCGAAGGTCCAGTCGGAATCCTCAACCACATCGTGGAGAGCGGCAATTATTGCATACTGCTCCTGGCCGGCGGAGAGGAACCGGGCCATCAGGCGCATCGGATGGGCAATGTAGGGTTCGCCAGCCTTATCCTTCTGGCCTTCGTGAGCCTTGGCGGCGATCTCGATGGCGCGAGCAAGAGTGCTCATTTCCTTCCCCCAGAGTGCTCCTAACCTTACTGTCGCGATGCACGCTTTGCCCCTTCGACGTTCGCTCTTGGTAGGAATTCCGGCCCCAGTTCGAGCGACCCAGATCAACTCTACTCCATCGCGAGCGTCTGAAGCCGCGCGCCCCGCTGCCCGTTCCGCGCCGTTGCCCAGATTCGGGGCCCCGGACGCCAAAGTAAGGCTCCGAAACGACGCGTGTTCAGCCCGTCTTATGACCCCATTGCCCGCTTGGCTTGCCGCACCGCCTCCATGCATTCGGCCTCTCGACCCGCGCGATCCAAACCCTTCGCTCGATCGAGAGCGGCGGAGGCCTCAACTTTGCTCGTACTAGCCGGCGGCCGAGTACCCTTTGCCTGCTCCGCAGCGGTGGCCTGGCCTTCGGTCTGGCGACGGACATCTTCCGGCGACGTCGCTTTACCCTGAGCTTCGCGAGTCATAATTTCCGCTGGCGGGTGCTGGACTTGCGCTGCGCGAGGCTGGCTTGAACCCGAGGCGCCCGCCGTTGGTCCAGAACCCGCATCCGTGGCAGCCAACGTTTTTGTGAGGGCGTCGACTTCGCCGGTGCACGGACCAGCGAATGCTGTGCTGGCTTGAAAAGCAATAGCCATAGCCATGGTGGCATAGGGTGAGAGCTTCATGATCGTTCCTCCCGTTGCTTGAAGCACGGACGACCGCGACCACGAAACGCCCGACGTTTCGGTAGGTTCCGAGGTTCGAAGTTCAGGTGTTGTTCCCTCGACGGGACGAGAAATGGGGCGACTCGCAGGTTTGTTCCGCACTGAATTCAGTCGATCAATGAGCGCGGCCATTAGGGCCGTCGGAACAGATTGGGGTTCCAGGAATTACCTTTCCACCCTGCCGCAGCAGACCCGGGCTGCGGGTCCAAGAGAAGGACATCCGACGATGCGCGCCACCACTTTCGCTCTAGCCGCAACCCTGCTTTCCGGCGCGGCGTTTGCGCAGACGGCACCCGTCCCAGCGCCCGCTACGTCCCCCGTATTCGTGTCCGTGGACGAGGCATCTGCGCTTGTCAGCAGCCTGAAGGGCCTCAATGTCAAGAATGCCGGTGATGAGAATGTCGGCGAGATCGAGGATGTCGTCATCGCCGGTAACTCCCTTGCCTCCTACATTCTGTCGGTCGGCGGGTTCCTTGGTATGGGCACGCACTACGTCGCGGTCAGCCCGAGTGCGCTTGCCGTCACTTGGAATGCGACGGACAAGAAATGGAACGCTCGGATCAATGCCACCAAGGAGCAGTTGAAGGCGGCGCCGCAGTTCAAATACGAAGGCCGCTTTGCAAAGTGAAGCGGATCCGAGTGCAGGCGTGGAAACTCTCGCGTGTTGGAGCGTTACTCTCCGCACCTCACATTGAACTTGGCCCGTCACTCCAAAAGGGGTGGCGGGCCCCGGGCTTTGATTTGCAGCCGATCAACTTGAGCACGGCGACGGCAGCCTCTCCGGGGATTTGACGCCTCGGCTTTCGCGATCGATGGCGCCGGAAGAAATTCGGCTCGCTCCGCCTCCGGCATGCCAAGCAGATGCTCGATCTCGCATTCATGGCGCCATGCCTCGGAACTCGTCGAGACCTCTCGATCGGCAAGGAACGACCACGCAAAGCGGGGAGCAGCAGACACGGAGCGTCTACTGCGAATTTCCTTCACTTTACCCGCACCAGATTGAGACGGAACAGACTTCGGATTCATTCGTTTCCACGGCGTGCTGGCCTCGCCATTCTCCTCGGGACCGCACGGCCGCGGGCCCCGCCGCTGCCATACGGCGGGGTCTCCGCGCCCTTTTCCCCTTGCGTTGTTTTGATGGATTGTAAACTGTGTATCGCAGGGGAATAGCGATGCCGTTTCGTTCCATTGTGGCCACTCCGGAAGAACTCGCCCTGATTGTGGCCGCGTTCGAGAAGGCTTGGAGCGAGATCGATGCGCGAGGATCGTTCGACGTATTGAAGGCCGCCGGCCAGCGTGAGCGCCTTGGCTACATCGTCGCCGGATTGTGGTCGGCGGGCGAAACGATCGATCTGGCCAAACTCGCTGTACTACGGTTCGATGAGACCGCTATGGCTGACGCTCTCGAACGCCAGACGGTCATTCCGAACAAACCCTGACAAATTGGGGCTGCGGTACGGAACTAGGCGCTTCACGATGGGTTCGCTATCGCGTGGTGGCGTTGTCCACATCCGGCGCCGTCACGGCGTGGGAGCCCCGCCGCTATTCCCCCCGGAACGGCGGGGCGACTGCCGGGGCCTTTTTGTTTCTGGCTCCGTCCAGGAACACCCTGAGCCACCGTCCGTTTTAGTGGCGTGAGGGCGTTGAGCGATTGACAACTCAGCGGCCGCAACCCTCGCAGCCTGGGGCCGTGCCGTTGCCAAGCGGCGGGGCCTTCATATCGCTTCGGATCAGGCGGATGGACAAAAGCCATGCCTCAAATACGTGGATTTTTCACGTTGTCATGCCACTGACCGCGTTGCGATTTCTGTCTCGGCTCCAGGCGATGGAGGATTGGCTGAGCGAGTGGGAAATCCCCTATGAGGTGGTGCCACTCCATGCCGATGATACAGTCCTGTTGATCAGGTTCCCGACCGAGGACTTCGCGCACGCCTTCATCGCCGTGGAGAAAGAGATGGCAATGGCCGCTTTGCCGGGCCTGCACTGAGCGTGCCCACTGCGCCGCATCTAGCCGAATGAGCAACGTCACCAGCTCCGCCTGACGCCTGGTATTGGTTTTCCCGAACACCGTGGCGAGCTGGCTGCGAATGGTATTGAGGCTCACTTCCTACTTTCGGGCGACATCGGCGGGCGGGTCACCGCGGGCCAGAGCAAGGCGGGTCTCGGCCGCGGTCAGGCCGAACAGGCGCCGAAGCATGAAGGGATTCGGCTCACTTAAAATTCTAACTCTGGAGCCGAGGTGGCGTGTTCCTTTGACAGGCAAAAGAGGGCCAGACCGGGATCGGTGGGGTGGGATGTGCCCAGTCTACCCCAAAGATATGACTCGGGGGGCACGCATTGGGAGGACGATTGTCATGCCTGGGAAAGCCAAGGTGGTCCGGAAAATGGCCGACATGCTGAACCGCGTTGCTGGCGACTATACCAATCCTGCCGCACTTTATCGCGCCGTTCGAGAGGTTCATCCAAAGGGGTCAAAGAAGCAGGTCGCACTCGCGGCCCTGGCCGCCCTTATTGTCGGGGCAGCAAAATCCGGCGAGCCAAAGAGTACAAAGGCGCAGGGCACACCTGGTGAGTGACCCTCTCGAGTTCTTCAGAAGCCACGGCGTCCTTCAATGGCGTCGGCTGCTGGGGCTTGTTCCTCCCGGGCTCGCTTGGCGCGTCGCTCGAATTCGGTGCGAAGAGCCTCGAGTTTCTCTTCGTCGAGTTCCTCAAGGTCGAGAAGCTCTTCACGCGCTCCCTCCAGCCGGACGATCAATTCATCCAGCTTGATCTGCATCGCGCAGGTATCGCGGTTTTGGCTGTTCTGGATGATGAAGACCATCAAGAAGGTGACGATCGTCGTCGAGGTATTGATCACCAATTGCCAGGTGTCGTTGAAGCCGAAGAACGGCCCGGACAGCGCCCAAATGGCGATGATGGCGAGCGCCAGAAAGAAGGTTTGTGGCTTCCCTGCCCACCGGGCGGTGGTCTGCGAAAGCCGGGTGAACAGCGAAGCATCGCTTCCGAGGTTGCTCACTGATTCCTGATAATTCGTCATCGAAGGCGGCTCCCATCGATAGGTCAAGAGGGGAGCCCCGGCTGCGCCCCGGAGCTCCGTGGCCTAAGGCTATGCGGCCTTCGCCATGGCGGATTTGTTGACCGAACTCGCTGCGAGCTTCGAAAGTGCCTCGTCGGTTTGCGACTCCTCGTTGAGCGTCTGATCAAGCAGCGTCACCGCGTCCTTGAGGCCAAGTTGCGCGGCCCACGCCTTCAGCGTGCCGTACCGTGCAATCTCGTAATGCTCGACGGCCTGGGCGGCCGCGAGCAGTCCTGCATCCATGGCCGGGCTGTCGGCATAGTCCTCCATGACCGCCTTGCCTTCCTCGATGATGCCGAGGATGGCATCGCAGGTCTTGCCGCGCGCCGCTTTACCGGCGATCTCGAACACCTGAGCGAGGCGCTCAACATGCCCTTCCGTTTCGTCGCGGTGCTTTCCGAAGGCTGCCTTGAGTTCTTGGGACTTCGCTGCTTTCGCCATTTTCGGCAAGGCGCGCAGGATCTGCTTCTCGGCATAATAGACGTCTTTGAGGGTGTCGATGAACATGTCGTTGAGGGTTTTTGCTTCGGCAGCCATGGGCTCTCTCCCGGGAAAAGAGTTCGGAAAGCACCACGAACACCGCCGTAACCAAATTGTTCCGGGGGAGCGGGCCAGGCGTCGAACGCTCACTCCGGCCGGTCTCCGAGCTGCCGGGAGCGTCGCAAAAAGCTAAGGCCATGTCTCGAAGGGCCCTGGGCCTTATGCGCGGCTGAAATCTACAGCCGTTCTCCAATCGCCAGTGGGCGAAAAGTTCACAGCGGAGATCCGCTGTTGAAACCAGGACGGCACATTGATCAGTCGTCCGAGGGCCCCGGCCTGACTTTCGGAGAGTCGTCATTCCTCTCTTCTTGCCGAACCAAAAACGGGAGTTCGCGTTCCTCCTCGTAGGGTGGAGGTTTTCCGATGAATGCGATGGACGAACACAGCCGGTCGGTCTGGATGGACGTGAAGGTTGCAAGCCATGCCCGCCCGCTCGAGAAGGATCTCGCGATTGATGTGGTCGTGATTGGAGCCGGCATTGCCGGTTTGTCGATCGCTTACGAGCTTTTACAGCGAGGGCTGTCTGTTGCGGTTCTGGATCGCGGGACGATTGCCGGCGGAATGACGGCGCGAACCACAGCGCATTTGGCCCCGATCTGCGACGACTCGTTGGCGGAACTGGTGTCGATGAGAGGCACCGAGCTTTCCCGAGGATTTCAGGACAGCCAAAGCGCCGCGGTCGACCGAATCGAGGAAATTCAATTCAGCGAGGGCATCGAGTGTGAATTTCGCCGCCTTGACGGAATCCTGTTTTTGGACCCGACAAGTGACAAGAACGTCCTGGATGACGAAATCAAAGCCGCCGCAAAATTGGCAGTCACGGTCAAGCGCGGAAAAGGGCTTCCGCTCGTCGGCCTCGAAGACACGCCCTGGCTCCGATACCCCAATCAGGCGACGTTCCATCCCCTAAAGTACTTGCAAGGCCTTTGCGACGCGATCGAAGCGAAAGGCGGGTTTCTCCATCCCAATAGCGCCGTTGATGAGATCCAGGAGCAGGGGGCTGGGGTGCGGGCGAGGCTGGCGAATGGCCCTCGGGTAGCAGCGTCATCTGCGGTGGTCGCCACCAATTCGCCTATCCACAAGACCACGCGCTTTCACACCAAACAGGCGCCGTATCGCACCTATGCGATGGCCTTTGACGTCAAAAACGGGGAGGTTGAGGACAAGTTATACTGGGACACCCTCGACCCCTATCACTATGTGCGCATTACAGCCGGGCCCAAGGGGCGTGACCGACTTATCGTGGGGGGCGAGGACCACAAGTCTGGAGAAGCCGACAATGCGGCCGCACGGTTCGTCGCACTGGATGCCTGGATCCGAATGCTGGTGCCCACCCTCGGAGAGGAAACCCATCGCTGGTCCGGTCAGGTCATGGACACGCTCGATTACAGTGGGTTCATTGGGCGGGATCCCGATTATCAGCGAATCTACGTCATCACCGGGGATTCGGGCCAGGGCATCACCCACGGTGTTGTTGCCAGTTTGATGATCCCGGCGATGATCGCCGGTGATGAATGCCCCTATGCCTCCGTGTACGATCCAGCACGCAAACCGCTCAAAGCGGCAGGCAGATTCATGTCCGAGAACATCACGGCCCTCTCGAACGCCGCTTCATATCTGGCGCCCGGCGAGCTTACTTCGGTTGAGGACCTTTATCCCGGGGAAGGTGCAATCATTCGAAGTGGTCTGACCAAGATCGCCGCGTATCGCGACGCGAATGGCAGAATATATCAACGGTCAGCGGTCTGTACGCATCTTGGCTGCCATCTACGGTGGAACAGCTTTGAGCGATGCTGGGATTGTCCCTGCCACGGCTCCCATTTTGCACCGGATGGAAGCGTGCTGAACGGACCAGCCGTTATGGCGCTTCCCGAGGCCGAGAACTAAACGACCCGCGTCTGATCCGGAGGGCCCATGTCGAGTGCCGAGCGGCTGCGCTTATCGCCGAGATCCGTCCATATCTGTGTCGATATGCAGCGGTTGTTTTCCGCCGACGGCCCTTGGCCGACCCCATGGATGGATCGGGTTCTTCCAAAATGTGCCGAACTGGCCGCACTCACTCACGACAGGACGATCTTTACTCGGTTTATCCCTCCTCACACGCCGGAGATCGCGCCTGGCGCTTGGTGCGGTTACTATCGGCACTGGCGGAACACGACCCTCGACCGATTGGATCCCCGCCTGGTGGATCTCGTGCCCCAACTAGAAGGATTCGCTCCCCCCGCCCTTATCTACGACAAGCCGGTATACTCGGCGTTCGGTGGGCATAAGCTCGCGACCATGCTCAGGGAATGGCGGGCCGACACTCTCGTGTTCTCAGGGGCCGAGACAGATGTTTGCGTCTTATCGACCATCCTGGCGGCGATCGATCTTGGTTTTTATGTGGTAGTTGCGCGCGACGCCGTTTGCAGTTCGTCAGATGAAGGTCACGATGCTCTCATCAGGATGTTCGAGTGCCGGTTCGCGCACCAACTGGCGATCGCAGACACCGAAGAGATCCTGGGGGCTTGGCGTCAGGTGTTCGACCCCGGACTTTGATGGTGGACAGGGTCGGTACGACGGAGTCAGTCAGTGGAAATACAAATTTGTTCCAGAGAGCCTAAGTGGGCTGTTGAGGCGCTATGGAATTCATCCGAGGATCGGTCGAAGAGTCGAAGAAGCGGCCTCGACCACTGATCCGCCGACCCGGCCGCCGTCCGCGTGCGCAACATTGGATGAGTCCCTGTAGTATTTGACTCACTTCCTCCTTGCCCAGCTCGGCGCATCCATTCACCGTCTAGTCCTTTTTCAACTTCCCAAGGTTTCCGGGGAGACCGGAGAATGGCAGATCATCCTTGATCAGGAAGCTGCTTCCGCTTACTGCCCCTTCCTCGCTTCCCATTTCTGGCGACGCCAGCATTTCAGCAGCGACCGTGAGGATTCCCGGCGGTGGTTCGCTGTCTTCCTGCAAGTGCCATTCGACCGATTCCCGGCTCTCCCCGCATCGTTCGGCTAGGGTGGCGATCCAGTCTTCCCGGGGAAAGCGGGCGGCCATTCTGACAGCGAGTTCGCGGCCCGTTTCGATAGGCTCCATTGGTCTCATCGTTCTGGCTCCAACTCGAGGATGTTTCGAGGAACTCATCCCGGGAGCCCGGTGTTCCGCCGAAGAATTCAGATCGAGCCGATTCGATCCTGATTGGTCAGGAGCAAGTCCTGTCCCGGGGCCGAAGGAGCCTCAGTTCAATATCTTGAACCCACCGACCGGACGCAGTGCCGAACAAATCCCTCTCTGGTTAGTTCTGAGGGCTAGCTGGAGCGGGCACTTCACATCATGCGGCGATGGCGAGTACCAGTTTTCCCTTTCGATCGGGCTATCGCCCGCGGAATCGCGCATCAAACTGCGCCTGCCGTGGAGCGCCCTTTGCGATTAGCAACGCTTCTGGCTGACGAGCGGCTCTTGTTCGTCGTGGCTTTCGGAATATGGGTCCCGGCCCAAAGCGGACCTCGACGGCGACGCTTGGCGGCAAGGCACGTTCTTCTCAGTGTCGTGGTGAGTTCGCTAGTGCCCCACATTTTGAAGCGCATCTTCGATCAAGAGCGACCTGATCGGATCGAAGTCCAAGGACCGCGCCGCGGGATTCCTCGCTCCGGAAAGGCTCTCGACTCATTTCCATCAGGGCATGCGGTTCAGATGGGCGCCTTGGCGGCTGCCCTCGCGCGTAACTGGCCGCGATATTCGGTCTGGTCTTGGAGCGGCGCAACGTTGATTGCGCTTACGAGGGTTGCATTGCTCGCCCATTGGGTCAGCGACGTGCTGGCAGGAGGCGCCCTTGGGATAGGGATCGAATATCTGTTGAACTCGCTCGATCGAGGTGAAAGTTGACCCCGTCACTGGTCGCCAAGACGAAAACGGCGCTCGATGAATCGCGCATGCTGATGCTGGGAGCCCAAATTTTGCTGGGCTTCCAGTTTCACGCACCGTTTCAAAGCGCCTTCTCTTCCCTATCGCCCGCCGAGAAAGCGCTCGAACTCGGCGTTCTCGGTCTGATCATTGGCGTAATCGGCCTCCTGATCATGCCGAGTTCGTATCATCGCATCGCACTTGCCGGTGAGGCGAGCGGCAGGCTTATCGCCTTGATAGACCGCGTGATGGTCGCCACGCTCGTGCTGTTCGCGGTCGCGATGGGAACCGATCTGGGTCTAGCTGGTGCGCGCATCGCCGGTGCCGCTTGGGGGGGCTTTGCGGCGTTCTGCGGCTTCGTCGCGAGCATTGCGATCTGGTTTGGTCCCTGCCTGGTTCGCGCTCAGGAGTTAGCCATGCCGACATCGGATGAAAAGACACCGACCGCTGCGAAACTGGACTATGTACTCACTGAGGCGCGTGTCGTGCTCCCCGGCGCCCAGGCTATTCTGGGCTTTCAATTCGCAATTGTTCTGACAAAGGAGTTTGCGGAACTGACTTCCGACCTGAAGCTTGTCCATGGCTTCTCTCTGGCCCTTATCGCGGTCGCCACGGCACTATTGATCGCGCCGGCGGCCTATCACCGGATTGTTTACGGCGGACGGGACGATCCCGATTTCCAGCAAGTCGCGAGTAGACTGATTTTGCTGGCGACTGTGTTTCTCGCGCTGGGTATTTCGGGTGACGCCTATCTGGTGGCATCAATGATCGCAGGCAATGGTCGCTTATCGGCGGCCTTCGGAGTTATTACGGCGACGGTCCTTCTGGGCCTTTGGCATGCTTGGCCTTGGTCGAAGGCTCGGCAGGTCCCGGGTGCCTGATGGGCTTTGCCGGCTGCTGCGCTTGGCGGCGTTGCGTGCCGCCCACCTCACGGTCTTCGCCGCGCCGGGCTGACGCTATCATCGGTACGCGGCCCGGTTCCGTTGAATTCGGAACAAGTTTCTGAGCTGAACGTTCGCGGGGCAGCGGGAACCGCGGAGCGTCGCAATGCTAATGGTCTCGGTGGGAGCGCTATCGATCCTCGCCGGTGTTCTTGTGCTGGTCGCCAAAGCTGTCTGGAAGGGGCCGATGAGCACAGGAGACCGCGCTCATGCTCGCGACACACGGCCGACGCTGGAGCCTCCGGGGAGTGGGATAACCGTCTTCGCCCTATCCAGAAATTGGCTTGGATTGGCCCTCATTGGGGTAGGGGCTTTGCTGCTTCTGGCAGGGGCACTCTGACGGGAGAGGGGCTCTCACTGGCCTTCTCCACCCGCCCTCGAAGGCCACACGGCCTAAGGCCCGGCTGGGATTGCCCTACTGCGGGGCTCCCTACTCACCATGGCGTCGCCCTCAAGTACAATAGAGGGACGGATGCATTGGTGGCAGCATGGCGAATTCGATACGCGCACTTGAAGTTGCGCCATGACGCTGATCCAGAAACGTGGACTGACACGTCTGATGCTGCGGCTCCCGGCTTTGCGTGCCGCCTTTGAACAGACCTCTGATGACGCCTTCCTTGATCTCTGCGAAGCGTACGAGCTGGTGTGGAACGGGCTGGATTACTGGACCCGGTCGGAAGCGCCGGAACGCGCCGGGCGGATTATGGAATACCAGGAATTGGTGGCGTCATTGGAGTCGGAAGCGCTGCTCGCAGCGGCCGGAGAGGGCTCGACTGCCACTGCATCCAACAGCTCCTGACTCTGAATGAAATACTGCAATCGGGGGAACACGGGCGTTTCCCCCCCGGAGCGGCGGGCCGTTTGGCTCGCCGCCCCTCAACGCTCACACGCGGGTGAACTCTAGAAAAATCCGCCCCGGGCAACATCGGGATCGATCTTTCGGCGGTTCATTCAACGATATGAATGACGCGCCGGGTCGTTGGCTCGACCAAAACCACGTGGTCATTGGTGTAGACGTAGCGGTACTTGCTGACCGATGGCCCCCAATCTTCTGGGACCGGCGCCAGTTCGACGTCGGAGCCGAGTGTTGATCCCACGGTGACCTTTTCCTTGATTACCGTTGGCTTCACCTTCTCCTTGACCACGTACTCTTTGATGCGAGTCTGCTCGGGCTGGCCGATGGTGACGCTAACCTGCGCGAATGCCGTCGTGCCCATGACCCCCAGGGCAAGGACGGAACCGAGGATTGCCTTCTTCATGACGTTCTCCCTGAAAGCGACTCCTGTTGGATTCGCTTCCGCAGCAACGCCTAAACTTTAGACAGGTTCCAGACGGGACTGTACTGTCCTGCTGCTGCGCGCACCGCAGGGGGATAGTGAATGCCATTCCGGTCCATCGTCACTACGCCCGAGGAACTCGCGCGGATCGCCGCGGCTTTCGACGAGCGTGGAGCGAGGTCGCGCCAAGCATCGACCCATTGAGCGCCTCGCCTCAGGCCAACGCGAGCGTCTTGCCGCCATCATCACTGTATTGTGGTCGGCGGACCCCACCGTCGATTCGGGCTAAACTCTAGGGCCGCTCGACGGTACGATGCCTCCCGGGCTGTCGTTCTCTAGGCTCGGGTGCTTGGCTCCATGCGCCGCGCCGAAGCCTTATGGCAGGACCGCGACCCGGGCGAGCAATGTGACCAGCTCCGCCTGACGCTTGGTATTGGTCTTGGCGAAGAGTGCGGACAGTTGCGAGCGAACGGTCGAGCGGCTGAGGTGCAGCTTACGGGCGACATCGACCGGCAGATCGCCGTTGGCCAACAGAAGCGCAAGCCGCGTCTCGGCCGTAGTCAGACCAAACATGCGCTGAAGCATGAAGGGGTTGGGTCGCAGGTGAGCGTCAAGATCGACCAGCATCACCAGACTGGTACTATCGTGCGGTATACCGTCTGCGGCCTGATTCAGGACGAACGGTGCTTCGTGTTGGTTCCAGATGACGACCCAACACAATGGACCCAGCGGCGGCCGGTGTGGCGCCCGCGCCAACAATTGCATGAAGGCGCTCGTCAGTTGATCAAACTCTTCGCCCGAACTGGTCTTGCAGCGCAGAATCAGCCGGGCCGCGGCGTTGGCCTCGACAATCCTGCGGCGGTGCTCGACAACGAGATACCCACATCCGAGGCGGTCGAGCGTGCTCAGGGCGAAAGCGCCTTGATAATTCCTCCGGGAGGCGACCCCTGACTTCCCCCCGTCCTGGTCGGCTGGCACACTCCTGGGTAATTCGCATGGCTCGCAGGTCATCGATTTCACCTTACCCCCCAAGCTATCCCGTTTTCGCCTGCCCCCATCTGGACGCACGTGTCTCTAACTTTGGGGATCTTTGAGTGTTCCTCGCCCGGGGGAACGATTTGTCGTGGCCCGGCGTTTGGGACGGAGCTGAAGTAGCTGTTGTGCACGCGTCGCGTTTTGCGTGTCGGCCTGGGGCCGAGATTGCATGGACCGGTCAGCAAGGCCCGGGATACCCGCCAGCGAGCAAACTGCGGCAGGCGTCGTTCAAGGGGCTCCGCGGCGATGCAGATGCTGCGACTTATTAGAACCCCGACCTTCCTGATAGCATGCCCACCCCGCGGCCGGTCCGAGTGTAATAATGCCCACCAGCAACCCTCTTTCGTGGAGCGCTGAGAGCCTCCGGCGCACTATCGGGACAGCAGACGCTGGGCGAATTTAGTGGCTTGGCAATAGGGTTAGCTACATTGCCCGTCGGAACCCGCATGTGCCTGAGGTAACCCGGCTTAGACCCGAGTAACGATCCCGAAGGGGTGCCCGTGAGCCTAGGTCACCTCATTACCGGAGCGGCGCCCGTCTTCGAGATCACCTCCTTGCCAGGAAGGCGAGCAGGGCGGCGATAGCGAGCCGTAGCGCCCCTTGCCTGGGCGACGGGGGGATTGGACGCTCCGGCAGAGCGAGGTCTCGGTCGATCCCGTCTTCCAGGCGGCGGGGAGGTTGCTGAGAAGCATGGGATCAAAGGGCCCGGAGCCTCAAACGACATTCACGCCATGAGGCTGCGATATGGCCACTCCGCCTTATCACGTCGGTCGTTCAGACAGTGACCCATGAACACATCGCGGCCGATGGAATGGTTGGTAGCCCCTCGTCATTGAGCATGGCCGCTGCTTCGGTATGGCTGCCAGAATAAGATCATTCCGTCTGGAACCCTTACCTCCTGAGCCTGTTTGCCTGTGGGGGCATGGTGGTCGGTATTCGGGTTGCCGACCTGAACTCGTATGAGGAGCCAAACCGATGCGCGCATTATGCTGGCACGGCAAGGGCGACGTTCGCGTCGATACAGTCCCGGATCCCAAGATCGAGCACCCCCGTGATGCAGTGATCAAGATAACCTGCTGCGCGATTTGTGGCTCGGATCTGCATCTTCTCGACGGCTATCAGCCGACGATGGAGAGCGGCGACATTCTCGGCCACGAGAACATGGGCGAGGTGATTGAGCTTGGCTCTGAAGTCACCAATCTGAAGATAGGCGACCGCGTCGTCGTGCCTTTCACAATCAGTTGCGGGGACTGCTGGTTCTGCCGGCACGGCATGTTCTCAGCCTGCGATCGGACCAATCCCAATGCCAAGATGGCAGCGAAGGCGATGGGCCAGTCGCCCGCAGGATTGTTCGGATTCAGTCATATGCTGGGTGGCTACAGCGGTGGCCAGGCGGAATATCTGCGCGTGCCCATGGCGGATATCGGCCCGATCAAGGTCCCCGACAGTGTTTCCGACGAGCAGGCCCTGTTCCTCTCTGACATCTTCCCGACCGGGTACATGGCTGCCGAGAACGCCCAGATTCAGGACGGCGATACCGTCGCGATCTGGGGCTGCGGGCCGGTGGGCCAGTTCGCAATCCGCTCGGCCTTCATGCTGGGCGCCGGCCGGGTGATCGCCATCGACGAGGTCTCGGAACGATTGGCGATGGCCGAGGCCGGCGGCGCCGAGACCATCAACTTCTCGAAGTTCGACGTCTATGACGAGCTGATGGTGCGGACGAAAGGCCGAGGACCCGACAGTTGCATCGATGCCGTGGGCTGCGAAGCCGCGGGCCACGGTACGGCGGACGCCATCCTCGACAAGGTCAAGGCAGCGACCCTTCTTGCCACGGACCGGGTCCACGTCCTGCGTGAGGCCATCATGTGTTGCCGCAAGGGGGGCACAATCTCGATCCCGGGCGTCTATGTCGGCATGGCCGACAAGATCCCGATCGGAGCCGCGATGAACAAGGGCCTTACCTTCAAGATGGGGCAGACCCACGTCCAGGCCTATACGAAGCCGCTGCTTGCGAAGATCGAGGCAGGCGAGATCGACCCCAGTTTCGTTATCACGCATCCGGCGAGCCTCGAGGACGCGCCCGAAATGTACAAGAAGTTCCGCAATAAGGAGGACGGCGTCATCAAGGTTTTCTTGCGACCGTAGTTTTGACCTCCCGTGCCAACTCGGGGAGCAAAGTGATCGAGGACGCGGCGGGCCTGATGGGCTAGCAGGGTGGACGAAAGGGCAGGGCCCGGAAGCGAACCGTGCCATCCCCGCGTGTGGATGGCCCTGCTGGTCGATGGTGCCCTGCCATCGAACCCGAAAGCGGAACATACGCGAACGGTCCAGGTTGAAATCTCGACCTTCTGGAAACGTGAGTTGAGTCGGATGACGTCCAGGCGGAGCATGAACGCTTCCCCTTCGTTGGTTGCCGAGTGGCCGCTACCGTCTTCTGCGACGCTTGGGTCGTCGGTGCGGGCGAAGG
This sequence comes from Allobosea sp. P4_E12, assembly GCF_056401655.1. NCBI lineage: Bacteria > Pseudomonadati > Pseudomonadota > Alphaproteobacteria > Hyphomicrobiales > Alloboseaceae > Allobosea > Allobosea sp. P4_E12. Next base: position 54,860 of record NZ_JBFUIY010000037.1, read on the forward strand.
GGATCGAACGCGAAATTCGAGGCCGGCTGCCCTGGGCAGCGAGGACGTGTATCACGGCTGCGACGGGGCGTATCGCATTGCGCATGTCAGAGGCCGAGACAGATGCGTTCAGGGTCGCCTCCGCGCGCATCTCCGAAGTGCTGGGCGGGATCGCGGGGCTGCCCATACTTCCAAGTGAGGCGGAGGATATTCTGACGATCTCTTCCCGCGAGCGTCACAAGTGGGTGAAAGACGGGCGCCTCAAGAGCATCGGGACACGCACTGTCAAGTTGCGCGGGCGCGCAAAGGCCGTGACGTTCCACGTCTTCGACCCGCGGCAGATCGAGGCCGTGCTTGATGGGGACCTGCCGGCCATCTGGAGAGAGGAAGATGCGCAGGCGCTCGCCGAAACCCGGCGGCGCGCGGCGGGGAAGGCCGCACTGACGCGTGCGGGCAAGCCTCAGGGCAAGGCCGGCGGCACCAGGAAGGCCCAGGAGGACGCACCGGGGTCGCAATTGGATGGCTGGGATGTCTTCGAGGCGCAGGGACTGCTGCGCTAGCAGAATCCCAAACTGACCACCCAGCTTCACCCGCATAACGGTCGGTCAGAACAATGATGGATACGCAAGCCGCGAAGCGGAAAGCACCCGGATCCGATGAGCGTCGTGAACGGCGGCGGCTGCGCAGAGAGAAACAGCGGACAGAGAACATTGGGCGCGCCAAAGAAATGCATGCCGCTCGCCTGGCGGGGACAGTTGCGGAGAGCGGGAATAGCTCCTGTTTGGAGGCATCGGTCTATGTCGGTTGCTCCGGATGGTTCTACTGGAAATGGGGTGGACAATTCTACCCGGCGCAGATGCCAACGGGCGAATGGTTCAGCCACTACGCGAAACAGTTCGACACTGTCGAGATCAACGCGTCATTCTATTCGTGGCCGACCGTTGCAAACGTGAAAAACTGGCTTCGTCAACCCGGCGATCGCAATTTCATCTATACGATCAAAGTATGYGAGCTGATCACTCATATCAAAAGGTTTGAGGGCACCAAGACCCTCGTAAAGGATTTYGGGGCGATAGCCGACATTCTCGGGGAACGAATGGGCTGCTTCCTTTTCCAGCTTCCGCCGAGCTACAMGTTCACMAAAGTGAGGCTGAMCAGGATTCTGAGCCAGCTCGATCCGGCGCGGCGCAATGTCGTGGAGTTCCGYCACGCGAGCTGGTGGAATGAAACGGTGTACTCGGCTTTTCGYGAGACSGGCACGATCTTCTGCTCATGCAGCGGACCGCGCCTTCCGGATGACTTGGTGCGGACAGCCGATGAAATCTACCTTCGTCTCCACGGTCCGCAACGATGGTACCGACATGATTATTCAGACGACGAACTGAAAATCTGGGCCAACAAAATCCGAGTAAGCGGTGCCAGGAGAGCGTGGATCTACTTCAACAACGACTATGAAGGTTTTGCGCCCAAGAATGCTCTGGCAATGCGACGCTTGCTCGAAAGTCGACTGTTACACGATCAGCCGCCTGTTGCCGCCGAGCCTGGCGGCAAGGCACCGGATGCGTAGATCCGTGCCGGAAGCCAGGATCATTCCCATTGGTTACCTCGTCGCGTAGTGCACGATGATCCACGCGAGGCCAACCAATAACAAGCCGCCGATGAGCACAGCAAGAACCGGGCGGCCGAGAAAACCCTGTCGTCCCTCGACTGGGGTCTCTGCGGCGGGATGGGCATTCGAATGGTCTTCTGCGTGCATGGGCATTATCGCCTGCCCCCCCGGCGTTTCACTCTGCCGATGAGCCCGTTCCGCAGTTTTGCTGGCATCATTGTTGGAAGGGTCGCCCATATTCGAGACCTCCGATGGTTTCCCAGAGCCCTTGCCCACAGAATGTGCCGCGATGCTCTTGCAAGGGAGACGGTTGGCTCGCCCCGATGTTCCCGAGGGATGCGCCTGACCGAGAGTTCTTCCCCCCCAAGGGCTTTCGTCAGCCCGGGCATCACCTCTCGTCGGTTTTCCCGGCGTTTCTAGGCTGCTGTGGAGTAAAGGGGCGGCTCCAGAAGCGTGAATCACGCAGACCGAAGCGCCAGGGCCGCTCGGGCGCTTTGGAAATGCCTATGCGAGTGCCGCTCACGAGTGAGGGCCTTTCACTCGGGGCTTGAACGAAGAAAGGGGGTTCCGTCAAAATCAGGCCGTTGTAGACATCGGTTATTCCAAGCGCCCTTGCCAGCCGCCCGGGTCCGGAGCAGAGGTTTCTCTCCGTCCCTCGCCGCCTGATCATCTTATCGATGCCGACCTCCGGGGCTATCGCGCGGATCAAAACGGCGCCATGGCCCTCCGCGACGACGTTGAAACACCAATGCAAGCCGTAGGAGCGGTAGACATAGGCGTGCCCAGAATTGCCAAACATTGTTGCGTTGGCGGGAGTGCGGCCGCGATAGCTGTGTGATGCGGGATCGTCACGAAGATAGGCCTCGGTTTCGACGATCGTGCCACCCACACCGTCAACAAGCAGCAGCGCTCCGATCAGCTCCTTCGCAAGCTCGACGGCATCAGCGCACTCGAAAGAGGCAGGCGAATGAGGCATCTGGACTCGTCACGGCCCTTTTCATCACTGGTACGTCGGCGGCAGCCGCCGGAATGTTAGAAGAGAACAGCGGGCCTTACCTATTGATCCCGCGCCGAATGCTCATCGATAATGAGAGCGCTGTGTGCTCAGTTCGGGCGCATGACGGATTTGAGGTTCATGAACTCGTGAAGACCGTGAGCTCCGAGTTCTCGTCCGTGACCAGACGTCTTCATGCCGCCAAACGGCACCTCGGGCGAGGAGGCGAGCATCTGGTTGATCGCAGTCATGCCAGCCTCGATCTCGCGCACGAACCGCTCCTGTTCGCCGACATCAGTCGTCCAGACCGACGAGCCCAGTCCATAGGGAATGGCATTCGCGATCCAGATCGCGTGGTCGATGTCCTCAGCCCTGCACAACATCGCAATGGGGCCGAAGATCTCCTCTCTCATGAGATCGCTATCGAGCGGTACGTCGACCAATATCCCGGCTGACATATAGGCGCCTTTCCCGGGGAGCGCCTCGCCGCCGAACAGAAGCTTGGCGCCCGCCGCCTTCGCCGCGGCGAGCTGGCCGAGGACCGTCTCGCGTTGCTCCAAGCTCGACAGCGGGCCCATGTTTGACGCCGCGTCCATCGGGTCCCCCGCCTTCACGGCCTGCATCGCAGCAGAGAACTTCTCCCGGAATGTTTCGTAGATGTCGGCATGGACGATCATCCGCTTGCCGCAAATGCACGACTGGCCACTGTTTTGGATGCGGGCCGTCACGGCTTGTTTCACCGCCGCGTCGAGATCGGCCGACGGCATGACGATGAAGGGGTCGGAACCGCCGAGTTCCAGTACGACCTTCTTCAACGCCGCGCCCGCCTGCTCGGCCACTGCGCGTCCGGCTGCCTCGCTGCCCGTTAGCGTAACCGCGACGATGCGCCTGTCCGCAATGAGCCGGCGACGGCGGAGGACTTGACGGCAAGATTCTGGAACACGCCGTCGGGTGCGCCGGCGGCGATCACCATCTCCTCCATCAGCCCGGCGACGCCCTGAACGATGCTGGCATGCTTTAGCAAGCCGACATTGCCCGCCAGGATCGTTGGCGCAAGGAAGCGGACGGCCTGCCAGTAGGGGAAGTTCCAAGGCATGATCGCCAACACAGGCCCCTGCGGCAGGTAGCGCACCTCTGCGCGGCCGCCGCTCGCCATAGCGATCTCGGTCGGCTC